>CALKHQ010000332.1 GCA_937988735.1 uncultured Alphaproteobacteria bacterium | reverse complement strand
GCGCCGTAGCCTCCGCGGCCGGCGGTCAGAGCGACGGGACAGCCGCGGCGGGCTCGCGGGCGAGCGCCTCGCGCACCTCCATCAGCAGCTCGACCGAGCGCAGGCGCGCAGCATGATCGTAGACCGGCGCCGTCACCATCAGCTCGTCGGCGCGGGTGCGGGCGAGGAAGCCGGCAAGGCCCTCCTGCACCGTCGCGGGCGAACCGACGAAGGAACAGGCGAGCATGCGCTCGGCATGCTCCTTTTCCATCGACGTCCAGTAGGCCTCGATGTCGTCGATCGGCGGCTGCAGCTTGCCGCGCGTGCCGCGCACCATGTTGACGAAGGCCTGCTGGATGCTGGTGAACAGCCGGCGCGCCTCCGCATCGGTATCGGCGACGATGACGTTGGCGGCGACCATGGCATAGGGCCGGTCGTGCCGGTCCGAAGGCTGGAAGTTCGCGCGATAGATCTCGAGCGCATGGTCGAGCGCCTCCGGCGCGAAATGGGAGGCAAAGGCGTAGGGCAGCCCGAACATCGCCGCGAGCTGCGCGCCGTAGAGGCTGGACCCCAGGATCCAGATCGGCACCTCCAGCCCCGCTCCGGGCACCGCCTTCACCGCCTGGCCCGGCTGGGCGGGCCGGAAATAGGCCTGCAGCTCCATCACGTCCTGCGGAAAATCCTCAGCCCGCGCCGGGTCGCGGCGGAGCGCCAGCACCGTGCGCTGGTCGGTGCCGGGCGCCCGGCCCAGCCCGAGGTCGATCCGCCCCGGGAACAGCGACTCCAGCGTGCCGAACTGCTCGGCGATCACCAGCGGGGCATGGTTCGGCAGCATGATGCCGCCCGAACCGACGCGGATTTTGCTGGTGCCGCCGGCGACATGGCAGATCACGACCGCCGTCGCCGCGCTGGCGATGCCGCTCATGTTGTGGTGCTCGGCGAGCCAGAACCGGAGATAGCCCAGCCGCTCGGCGTGGCGGGCGAGGTCCAGGGTGTTGCGGAAGGCGTCGGCCGCCGTGCCGCCCTCCACGATGTGGGCCAGATCGAGGATCGAGAACGGGATCATGTGCGGAGGGCTCCACTGGACAGGATCGCCGCCTGCCAATTGGCTTCCCGGACGGAAGAGTCAACCATGATGCCCGGCTGCGAACTGCTTCACAGTGCGGGGCCGCGCGGCCGGCTACATTCGCCTCAACGCCGGATGCCGTTGCAGCAGGCTGCCATGCACCGCGCCAGAACCCGCGCCGCCGTCGCCAACAACCGCGAGGCCGCCATCGGCCTGTTCTGCTTCATGCCGATGGCCGCGTTGCTCCTGCTGAGCCTGCCGGGGGCAAAGGGCTGGCCCGCCACCGACGCCGCGCGCCCGGCCGCAGCGCAGACCAAGTGACGGCCGGGCGCCAGGCGCGGACGACGCGCCGACGAAATCACGCCTTGGGCGGCAGTGCCGGCTGGGGCTCGGCGTAGAACATCGGTTCCTGATCGTCGGGCGAGGCGTTGAACGGGCTGCGCATCTGGACTCCGACGCCTTCCTCCTCCGCCTCTTCCATCGCGCCGTTGAGCTGCTTCGCCGCCTCCAGGCTCCAGGGCAGCGCGTAGCTCACCGGGGCTTCGACGCCTTCGATGGCGAGCCAGAGGTAGATCGCCTCGTCCTCTCGCAACTCGGCGGCGATGACCCGCGCCTCGGTCAGGTCGCGGCCCCACCATTCGATCTGGATCGGCTTCGGCCGGCCGAGCAGTTCGACGGCGGTCGCGTAGCCGGTGCCGAACAGGGCCAGCGTCAGCGCCAGCGCAGCCACCTTCGCCGCCATCATCCGGCGCGACCAGATCGTCAGTCCGGCAAGGGCGGAGCCGATCACCACCAGCGCAACGAAGGGATAGAAGATGGAGCTCATGCGATGGGCCTCCTGATCAGCCCGTCCGTGCGCGCAGGGACACCGGCAGGTCGTGGAAGCTCCCCGGGACCACATGCCCCTCGTCGTCCACGGAGAAGCGGATGACGGTCAGTTCCTCGCCGAGCCGCCGCAGCTCGACGGTCTTGGACAGGAGCTGGATGGTTTCGCCCCCGTTCGGCCCCCTGAGGCTGATCACCACGACGGCGGGGATCGGGCGCAGACGCTGGTTGTCGCGGTAGAGATGGAGGTTTACCGCGTACTCCCCGGCCGGCAGGCCGCGGCTGAAGGCGACCTCGTAGTTCATGCCGGTGGCGTCGTTGCGGTTGCCCAGGTCGTCGCGCAGCAGGTCGAAGATGGCGCCGCTCTTGTTCGAGTAGCCGACCGCCCGGTCGTTGGGCGCCCTGACCCAGAGATCGACATCCACGTCCGCCTCGTCCGGCCAGCGGACCTCCACCACCAGGTTTCCCGGAGGCGCGAGCGTTTCCTCGGCCTTCGTCGGCGGATTCAGGTGCGGCAGCATCAGCACCACGATGGTGACGAAGCCGAACAGCACCAGCATGATGACGTCGCGGAAGACGGTGCCGTCGTCCTTCGGCTCGTCGAACTGGTCAAGCATGGCGGCCCTCCAGTGCGGCGTCCTCGGCCGCCTCGATCATGCGCGCGACGAGACGTCCGGCGCCGCCGGCCAGCATGTGGAAGTTCACCATCAGCCACAGGTTGAGCACGGCGCCGGCCAGCGTGGTGTAGAGGGCGACGCCCATGCCGCGGATCAGCGAGCCGACCATCGGCGCAATGGCGCTGGGGTCGCCTGCGGTGGAGGCGTCCACGCCGGACAGCGCGATGACGAAGCCGATCACGGTGCCGATGAGCCCGAGCAGGACGAGGCTGTTCGCGATGTGCTTCACGAAGGCGATGCGCCCCGCGAGCTGCATCTTGAGCGACGATGCGGCGATTGCGCGCGCGCCCGCATCCCTGGCGGCAGCCTGGGCGACGTAGGCGCGGATCCAGGGAAGCGTGCTGTGCGCGGGCTCCTCCGCAGCGTTGAGCGCGCTGCTGATCTCGCGCACCCGCCACACGGCCGCCGCCCAGCCGACGATGAAGACGCCGACGATCGCCTGCGTGAGTCCGGTCTCGTCGCCGAAGAGGACGGTCTCGACCCACCCCTGCGTTGCTGCGATGAAGACGAGTGCGAGCGCGGCCATGTTCACGAGGGCGAAGCGCAGCGCCAGAAGATGGCGGTAGCGCGAGACGGAGCGGCGCCCGTCGGAGCGCGCGCGGTCTTGCACCACGGCCTCCGCGGCCTTGCACCACAGGTCGCTGAACTTGGGAGAGGTGCGGGCGGTATCCAGGAAGGCGAGCGACATGGCCGATCTCCAGCTAGCCGGTGTGCGGCGGCTGCCGCCGACCAGCGTTTCCTGCCTGGGAGACCAGCTGATCAGGACCGTGATCCGTCGTGACACCGGGTCGGCCAAGTAGTGTTCGTTCTCAGCCGGCGGTGTGACGGCAGTCACGGCGCCTTGGGTGCCGATCTCCCGCTTCTGCCGCTACCCATCGAGTCCGTTTCCCCTATGCGAAACGATCCTCCGTCTTCGGTCCGGTCTGCGCCACGCTTGTGATTCACGTTTGTGATTGACGTGTCTTCGCCTTCCGGTCACCGCTACGGTATTGTCAGAATAATGTTCAAGTTGTCCTCCCCAGAACAGACTGCTGCATCCATTTTTGACTGCCTTCTGCACGCAACAAGCCCGATGCTATCAAGGCGCCACGTGATGCAGAGCAATAACGAAAAGCCTGCCATTCGTTAACCTGAATGACGGAACCCGTTCCGCGCCTCGCCGGTTCCAATGCTCAACCCGTTTTTAGCAACGCTGGGCGAAGGAGGCGCGCGATGCCCGCCAGAAGCAAGGCGCAGCAGAAGGCCGCCGGTGCGGCCCTGTCGGCGAAACGCGGCGAGACGAAAAAGAAGGATCTGAAGGGGGCGTCCCGCGACATGTACGAGTCGATGACCGAGTCCCAGCTCGAGGAGCTGGCGGAGACCAGGCGGAAGGGACTGCCGGAGAAGAAGTCCTGACGGGCGTGCGCGCAAGCGCGGCGTTCCGTCACCCCAGACGCAGCAGCGGCAACGCCGCGAACCAGACGATGTAGGCGAGCGCCACCGCCATCAGGCCGTCGATGCGCTCGCTCGCCCCCGCCCGCGGCAGGCGTCGGACGAGGAGCATCACAAGCACCGTCGCATGCGGCACGACCAGCAGCGCCGTCGCGTCCCACGGCCCAGCCTCCGCCAGTCCGAAGGCAACCGCCAGCACGGCAGCGGCCGTACAGGCGCCGATCCCCGCCAGCAGCACTGCCCCGCCGCCGAAGCGCACCACGAGCGTGCCCTTCCCCACGGCCCGGTCCGCCGCGGCATCCGGCACCCCGGCCAGCGCGATCGCCGGCAGCACCGCGAGGAACAGCGGCAGGCTGAGGACCAGCGGCTCGGCTGACGAGACTGCGCCGCCCTGCAGCAGGTGGCCGGCATAGACGGCACCGAAGCTGTGGGTGGCGGCAACCACCAGCTCGCCGAGCCCGCGGTAGCTGAACTGCAGCGGCGGCACCGTGTAGCCGAGGGCAATCACCCCGAAACCGAGAAAAAAGACCAGCACGGTCCACGGCTGCGGCGACGTGGCCGCCAGCGCCGCGAGCAGCAGGGCGGCGCCGCCGAGCGCCAGCGCCGCTCCATGTACGAGTGCTGCCCGCGCGATCAGCCCCCGCTGCAGCACCCGCGAGCCGCCGCTGAACGGGCCGTAGCAGGCGTTGGCGCGGTCGCTGGCCTCGTCGAAGACGTCGTTGGTGAAGACGGTCGCTGCCTCCAGCAGGAACAGCATCAGATAGCCGAGCCAGAACGCGACCGGGTCCGGCCCCCCTTCCGGCGCCGCCGCCAGCGCCCCCATCCAGTAGGCGAGGAAGGTCATCGGGTAGAACTGGAGCCGCAGCGCCTGCAGCCATGCCATCAGCCGGGCGATCAGCCGGCCGGCGACCGGCTCCCTGCCCGCTGCCGCCGCCCTGCCGGCGGCGCGGGCGCGCTCCAGCCAGGCCGCGCGCTGGCTCGCGCTGCTGCCGCGGATCGGGCCGATGCGGGTGATGCAGGTCGTCCGGATCCCGCAGAAGCCGAGGGTGGCGTGCGCCATGGCGCGGTATCCGGGCGCGCCGTAGATCAGGCGGTAGACCGCTGCGGGCGTATCCATGGTTGTCAGGCGCTCGGCCGTGCGGCCGCCGAGCAGCCCTTCGTAGCCGGTGCCGCCGGCGGTGG
>CALKHQ010000331.1 GCA_937988735.1 uncultured Alphaproteobacteria bacterium | reverse complement strand
ACATCACCTACAAGATCCTCTACAACGACGCGGTCGCGATGACCGGCGGCCAGCCCGTGGACGGCACGCTGACCGTGCCGCAGATCACGCGCCAGGTGGCGGCCGAGGGCGTCGAGCGGATCGCCGTGGTCAGCGACGAGCCCGGAAAGTACCCGCGTGACGCCGGCTTCGCCCCCGGCGTCACCGTCCACCACCGCGACGAGCTGGAGGCGGTCCAGCGCGAGATGCGCGAGACGCCGGGCGTCACCGTCATCGTCTACGACCAGACCTGCGCCGCCGAGAAGCGCCGCCGCCGCAAGCGCGGCACCTTCCCCGACCCGGCGCGGCGGGTGGTGATCAACGAGATGGTGTGCGAGGGCTGCGGCGACTGCTCGACCCAGTCCAATTGCCTGTCGGTGGTGCCGGTCGAGACGGAGTTCGGCCGAAAACGCACCATCGACCAGTCGTCCTGCAACAAGGACTTCTCCTGCCTGCGCGGCTTCTGCCCCAGCTTCGTCACCGTCGAGGGCGGCCGCCTGCGCAAGCCGAAGACGCTGGGCGCCCAGGGCGCCGAGAGCTGGACCCGACCGCTGCCCGAGCCCGCGCTGCCGTCGGTCGCCGAGCCCTACGGTATCGTCGTCACCGGCATCGGCGGCACCGGCGTCGTCACCATCGGCGCGCTGCTGGGCATGGCGGCGCACATCGAGGGCCGCGGCGTCTCGGTAATGGACATGACCGGGCTCGCCCAGAAGGGCGGCGCGGTGGTGAGCCACGTGCGGATCGCGGAGCGGCCGGAGCAGCTCCACGCGGTCCGGATCGCGGCCGGCGGCGCGAAGCTGCTGCTCGGGTGCGACATCGTTACCACGGCCGCCTTCGACACGCTGGCCAAGGCCACCCTCGGCGAGACCCGGGCGGTGGTGAACGACGAGCGCACCATCACCGGCGCCTTCACCCGCAACCCGGACCAGGTGTTCCCCGACGCAGGGCTCCGCGCCGCCATCGTCGATGCGGTGGGCGCGGATGCGACGGAGTTCATCTCCGCCACCCGCCTCGCCACTGCCCTCCTCGGCAACTCGATCGCGACCAACCTGTTCATGCTCGGCTACGCCTGGCAGAAGGGACTGGTGCCGGTGGGAGAGGCGGCGCTGATGCAGGCGATCGCGCTCAACGGCGTCGCGGTCGAGGCGAACAGGGCCGCCTTCCTGTGGGGCCGCCGCGCCGCTGTGGACATGGCCGCGGTCGAGGCGCTGGCCGCCCCCGCCGCGCCGACGCCGCCTGCGCCCGCCTCGCTGGAGGAGCTGGTCGAGCGGCGGGCCCGGTTCCTCACCGACTACCAGGACGCGGCCTACGCCGGCCGTTACCGCCGGCTGGTGGAGCGCGTGGCGGCGGCGGAGAAGGCGAAGGCGCCGGGCATGTCCGGCTTCGCCGAGGCGGTCGCGCGCGCCTACTTCAAGCTCCTCGCCTACAAGGACGAGTACGAGGTGGCCCGGCTGCATGCCGACCCGGCCTTCCTCGCCCGCATCCGCGAGCAGTTCGAGGGCGACTACCGGCTGGTCTACCACCTCGCGCCGCCGATGCTGGCGCAGCGCGACCCCGTGACCGGCCACCTGCGCAAGAAGGCCTACGGGCCGTGGATGCTGCGCCTGTTCCGGATTCTGGCACGGCTGAAGCGCCTGCGCGGCACCGCGCTCGATCCTTTCGGCCGCACCGAGGAGCGACGGATGGAACGGCAGCTCATCGCGGACTACGAGACGCGGGTGGCGGAGCTGATCGACCGGCTCGACCACGACAGCCACCCGCTGGTCGTCGAGATCGCGCGCCTGCCCGAACAGATCCGCGGCTACGGCCACGTCAAGGAACGCAACCGCCAGCGGGTGAAGGCGAAGGAAGCCGAGCTGCTGGCCGCGCTGCGCAGCGACGCCGGCCCCGCGCTGACCCGGGCGGCTGAATGAATCCTCGCATGTCTGTCATGCGCCAGACGCGCTGCTCCCGCCGCGGGGAACGCTCCACTGTCACGAAAGTGACAGACAACGAAGGAGCGTTCCGATGCCGCACCGCGACAGCCTGTCGCCGCCGCGGCTGTCCGCCGGCGACCACGACACCCTCCGGGATCGCGCCCGCGCGTCGCGCGCGGCCTATCTGGCCGGGCAGCTCGCCCGGCTGCGCCGCGCCATCGGCCGTCGCCTCGCCGGGCGGAACCGTCCGGAAGCCGGCATCTCCGGCACCCGCCGCACGGCCTGAGGCGCCGCCCCGCCGCAGGGAGGCGGCATGACGCCGCCGGACCGCACCGTCTTCCTCGTCCACGGGATGGGTCACGCCCGCGCGGCCTGCGCCGCCGCGGCCGAGGCCGGGCGGCCGATCGCGCTGCTCAGCGCCCGGGCCGCCGGCCAGTTCGCCGGGGTGGGCTGGTTCCGCGCCCTGGTCGAGGAAGCGCGGGCGGAATTCCCGACCCTCGACGTCGTTGGCATCCTCGACTGCGGCGATGCGGCCGGGCGGGCGATGCAGGCGATGACGCAGGGGGTGCGGTCGGTGGTGGTCGACGCCGCCTCGCCGGCGCTCCCGCGGCTGCGCAGCCTCGCCGCCCGTTTCGCGGCAGAGGTGCTGGACGAGCCGCCGGCGCATGTCGACCTGAGCGCCGCCCCCGATCCGGACGCGGCGGCGCGCGCGGCGCTGGCCTCGCCGGCGCAAGATTGACCTTCCGTCACACCCGCCTGTCGCACATTGCCATCGACCGACGGAACCGATACCACGTCAGCCCAGTTCGCCAGCCGTCAGAACTGATCGGGAGCAGGCCATGCGTGTCACACAGCGGGTTCGCCGGATTCTGGACAACTACGAGAGCGACAACCCCGGCACCAAGACCAACCTCGCCCGCATCCTGATGGCGGGTCGCCTCGGCGGCACCGGCAAGCTGGTCATCCTGCCCGTCGACCAGGGCTTCGAGCACGGCCCGGCGCGCAGCTTCGCGCCGAATCCGCCGGCCTACGACCCGCACTACCTGTTCCGGCTCGCCATCGACGCCGGCCTCAACGCCTATGCCGCGCCGCTGGGCCCGCTGGAGGCGGGCGCCGACACCTTCGCCGGCGCGGTGCCGCTGATCCTCAAGATGAACAGCGCCAACACCCTGGCCGCGGCGAAGGACCAGGCGGTCACCGCCTCGATCGACGATGCGCTGCGGCTGGGCTGCAGCGCGGTGGGCTTCACCATCTACCCCGGCGCGGACGCCACCTACGAAATGTACGAGGAGGTGCGCGAGATGATCGCCGAGGCGAAGTCGGTGGGTCTCGCCGCCGTCGTCTGGGCCTATCCGCGCGGCAACATGTCGAAGGACGGCGAGACGGCGGTGGACGTCGTCGCCTACGCCGCCCACATGGCGTGCCTGCTCGGCGCGCACATCGTGAAGGTGAAGCTGCCGACCGACCATCTGGAGCAGCCGGACGCGAAGAAGGTCTACGAGGCGCAGAAGATCCCGATCGCGACCCAGGCGGAGCGGGTCGCCCACATCGTGCAGTGCTGCTTCAACGGGCGCCGGATCGTCGTCTTCTCCGGCGGCGCCGCCAAGGGGGCGGATTCCGTGCTGCAGGACGCACGCGACATCATGGCCGGCGGCGGCAACGGCTCGATCATCGGCCGCAACAGCTTCCAGCGGTCCTACGAGGAGGCGCGGGCTCTGCTCGACAGGATCATCCAGATCTACCTGGGCAAGGCGTGACAGCGGCGGTTTCGGGCGAGGAGGCCGCGGCGCCGGAGCCGCGGACCTGCCGCCTCTACCTGGTGACGCCGCCGGCGCTGGACCCGGCGGCCTTCGCGCCGCGGCTGGCCGAGGCGCTGGACGCCGGCGACGTCGCCTGCGTCCAGCTCCGGCTGAAGGACGTGGACGACGACGCGATCCGCCGCGCGGCGGACGCGCTGAGGCCCGTCTGCCACGCGCGCGACATCGCGCTGATCATGAACGACCGGCCGGACCTGGCGGCCGAGACCGGCTGCGACGGCGTCCACATCGGCCAGCAGGACTGGCCCTACGACAAGGCACGCAAGCGGGTGGGGCCGGACGCGATCGTCGGCGTCACCTGCCACGATTCCCGCCACCTGGCGATGGAGGCCGCCGAGCGCGGCGCCGACTACGTCGCCTTCGGCGCCTTCTATCCGACCCGGACCAAGGAGCGGAAATACGCGCCCTCCCCGGACCTGCTGACCTGGTGGCAGGAGCTGTTCGAGATCCCCTGCGTCGCCATCGGCGGCATCACGCCCGAGAACTGCGGTACGCTCGTCGCCGCCGGCGCCGACTTCATTGCCGTGGTGACCGCGGTGTGGGACCACCCGGACGGCCCCGGCGCCGCCGTCCGCGCCTTCAACGCCGAGATCGCGAGGGCGTTGGGCGGGTAGCGTCCGTCGGCTGCCGCGGACCGGGGCCGGCAAGCTGCGGTCGTCGTGCCC
>CALKHQ010000330.1 GCA_937988735.1 uncultured Alphaproteobacteria bacterium | reverse complement strand
TCGTCCGCGTAGTGCAGCGTCTCCAGGAGCAGGCCGTCGCCGCACGGCCGCACGGCGGCGATGTACTCACGGCCGCGCAGCGTCACCTGGCCGAGACCGACGGTCTCGGTGTTGCGGAGCGCATCGCGCACCACGCGATAGGCGTCGTGCGCCAGCTCGTCGGCCGGAACCAGGTAGTAGGGCTTGTCGAAGTAGAGCGGCGGGATCTCGCAGGCGCCGACGAACTGGATCAGCTCGAAGGTCCGCTTCGTCTCCAGCTTGACCGCATCCACCTCCTCCTCCGACAGCAGCACGTACTGCCCGCTGTCGACCTGGTAGCCCTTGGCGATCTCGTCCTTCGGGACGGGCCCGACGCCTTCGGCCACCTTCTCGTAGCGGATCGGCTTGCCGCTCGGCTCGTGGATCTGGCGGAAGCTGATCCGGGCGCCGGACCTGGTGGCGGTGTAGAGCTCCACCGCGATCGAGACGAGGGAAAGGCGGAGCTGTCCTTTCCAGATCGGACGGGCTGCCATGTGCTGGCACCGGGGCCTGTTGCATTCGTCAGGCGGAAACGCCCCGGCGGGAGCTCAGGTTCCGGTGATGGTGAGGTGGTTGTCCCAGAACAGCGCGTCGGCGTCGCCGCCGGCGAGGGCGCGCACGGCCGGCCCGTCGGGGGCGAGCGCCTCGACCAGCACGAGCCCGCCGGCCCCGCTGGCGATGATGAAGCGGCCCGCGCCGGGCAGTGCGGCGACCCCGCAGCCGTCGGAGACGGCAGCCCGCCCGAGGAAGCGCGCCTCATCCACGTCCCAGAACAGCGCCATGCTGCCGCGCGGGCAGGTGACGGCGAGGACGCGGCCGCTGGCGTCGAAACGGGCGCTGCCGCCGTAGTTGCGCGACCGCCGCGCGACCGCCGCCGGGGCTTCGAGCAGCCGGATCGGGCCGTCGCCCTGCTGGACGGCGGCGACCGGCATGACGTCGCGCTCCGGCCCCTCGTACTGCAGCGCGAGCCCCACCCGGCCATCGGCGGTCACATCCAGGTGGCGGATGCCGAGCTGGAACAGCGCCGGGTCGAGGCTGGCGCGGTGGAGCAGGCGACCGTCGGCGGCGTCGAGATAGGCCAGCGACGGCTGCATCGTGTCCAGATTCAGCGGATCGCGGTCGTGATCCGGATGGGTGCGGATGCCGCCGATTGCCACCGCCAGCGTCCGCCCGTCGGGCATGAGCCGCAGCTCGTGCGGGCCGATGCCGTGGCAGGCGAACTCTCCGACCCGGGCGTAGCCGGCCGCCACGTCATACACGCCGATCACGCCGTCGCCCTCGGCCCACGCGTTCTCGGTGGCGTAGAGCAGGGCGGCGTCGGCGGAATAGACTGCGTGACCGTAGAAATGCCGGTTCGCCGGGCTGGTTACCGCCGCGACCGGGCTGCCGTCGGCGAGGTCGACGACGTGGAGGAAGGTCCCCGGCCGGCGCGCGACGATCAGCGCGTGGCGACCCGCGGGATGCACGGTAACGCCGTGGCCGCGGTCCGGCAGCGGGTGGCGGAAGGCGATGCGGCCGTCGCCGTCGAGCCCGGCGAAGGCGTGGCTGCCGGCGGCGTCGCCCACCGAGCTGAGGTAGCGGGCGGTTCCGCGCGCCTGCGCCAGCGCGCCCGGCGCGGGCAGGGCGCCGGCGGCGGCGAGCAGGGCGAGGAGCGCGCGGCGGGTGATCTCGGCCACGGCTGGCTAGTCTCCGTCGAGGCTGTTGAATCCCATCGGCAGCCCGAGCGCGCCGCCCAGCTCGGCGCCGACGTGCTCGCGCACGCCGTCCACCAGCGCGTGCAGCCGCTCCACCTGCGGCCGCATCTCCGGGTCCGCCACCGCGTCTGGCAGCGGCAGCGGCAGCGCCTCGGCGATGCCGATCGCCGCCTCCAGCTTCGTCCGGATGGCTTCGGCCAGTGTGCCGTTGCCGGTCTCGACCAGCGCGTCCTCGAAGCCATAGCCGTCGCCGCCGGCGAACAGGTCGACCATGCCCTGCAGACTGACCGTGAGATTGCGGACCGAACGGCCGCTGCGCCACAGCTCGGCAAGGCGCGGCCGGGCGTTGTCGATGCTGCTGCCCAGCGGTGCGGCCAGCCTGTCCTGGCTCGTGATCTGCAGTGCCTCGTAGAGGCCGCGGTAGATGTCGGCGCTGACGTCGCGCGCGCTGGGGTAGAAGGACTCCGGATCGCCGGCGGTGGCGATGATCCCGGCCTCGCCATCGGGGCCGGTCCAGTCAGCGACCAGCTCCGCGCCCAGGACGGCGAGGTTGTCGGCGATGGCGGCCGCGAAGCCGCACTCGAACGTGTCGAGTCCGTCCTCGGCCTCCGTGGTCAGCAGGCGCTCGAGTGCGGGAAAGCCCTGCAGCGCGACGCTGCCGCCGGCGAGGCTCTCGGCGGTGATGTTTTCGGGGCGTAGGGCCAGCATCTGGTCGAGCTGGCGGCCGCCGGTGCCGCGCCGGTCGGGCCAGTAGTGGATGCGTTCGCCGCGCATGCCGAAGCCGACCGGCCCGCTGCGGATGTGCTGCACCGCCATCCATGCGTCCAGCGCGTCGTCGAATGCCGGCCTCAGCCCGTCCGGCCCCGCGGCGCAGGCGTCGGCGGCCGCGGCGAGATCGGCGGCCGCGGCGGCGAAGGCCTGGTAGCGCGGCACGATGTGGCGCTCCACCATGTCCTGGTTCATGCGCCGGTACTGCGCGTCCTCCAGGCCGGCGGCGGCGACGGGCAGCGCGATCAGCGTCGCGACGGCGGCAAGACAGGCGCGGACATGCATCACAGCGACTCCAGGAATGCGATCAGGGCGGCACGCTCGGCGGCGTCCATGGCGGCGAAGGCATTGCGGGCGGCCTCGGCCTCGCCGCCATGCCAGAGGATCGCCTCGTCGAGGGTGCGGGCGCGGCCGTCATGGAGGAAATTGGCCCCGCCGCCGACGGTGGCGAGAAGACCGATGCCCCACAGCGGCGGCGTACGCCACTCGCGCCCGGTGGCGGAGCCTTCGGGCAGGCCGTCGGCAAGGCCGTCGCCCATGTCGTGCAGCAGCAGATCGGTGTAGGGCCAGATGAGCTGGCGGGACAGCGCCGGCCAGGCCGGGTCGGTCGCGGTGACGAACTTCGGCGTGTGGCAGGCGATGCATCCGGCGCCGTAGAACAGCGCCTTGCCGCGCAGCACCGTGGGGTCGTCGATCGTGCGGCGGGCGGGCATCGCGATATGGGCCAGGTAGTAGTCGAGCGGCCCGGTCAGCAGCGACGGCACCTCGAGCCCCTCGAACTGGGGGGAGTCGCCGTGCGTGGTCGCACGGCAGGCCGTCTGCGCCGCGGTGCAGTCACCGGCAGGGTCGGGGTAGAGCGGCGACGACAGGCCGATGTCGAGCGCGAGCGCGGACGCGTTCTGTGCCGCGAGCGTCGGCTGGCCGGCCTTCCAGCCGAAGCGCCCGATCACGGGCGCGTCGTCGTCGCGGTCCCGGATCAGGTTGGGCCGGCCGGAGATGCCGTCGCCGTCGGCGTCGTCCGGGTCGGCGTTGGCCAACAGGTCGGCCTCGTCGATCATCGCGAGCAGGCCGAGGCCGATGAGCTGCGGCGCAAGCCGCGGCGACAGCGCGAGTCGGGGATCGGGGTCGCCGAAGGCGGGGTCGGCGATGGCGTAGGACGGGGCGCGCAGGGATACGCTGGTCCCGTCGGCGAGGGTGACGCGGTGCTCCGTGTAGGTGACGGCTAGCGCGCCTTCCCGGTGCTGGCCGGCGACGGCGAGGTCCTGAAGCTGGGCGCCATAGACCGGGTCGGGCCGCGCGTCGCCGCCGTCGGGGATGCCGAGGCGCAGGATCAGCCCCTCGGCCGGGGCTGCAGGCCTGCCGCGGCCGTTGCCGGGATGGCAGCCGTCGCAGCTGCGGGCGTTGTAGAGCGGGCCCAGGCCGTCGGCCGCCTGGGTGGAGGAGGGGGCGGCCACCCACCGCCGCTGGAACACCGCCTCGCCGAGGGTGAATTCCATGCGGTCGGTGAAACCCAGGTTGGCGGCCATCTGGGCGAAGGCGCCGCGGTCGTCGCGGCGGACGGTGGTGGCGCCCCCGGGGTTGCGCTCATAGGCCTCGGGCCGGCTGAAGTCGGTGGCAGGCGCGGTCACGGCCTCGTACAGCGAGGCCGCGGCCGGCACCGCGAACAGCGCGCCGATTGCGGCGGCCAGGATGGCGGGGAGCCGACAGCCGCCGCCGGCAGGCAGCCCGCCCATGCGCGGCAGCCTACTGGAACACCGCCTCGGGGTTGTCGAGGCTGTCGGAGCCCTCGAAGGCGATGTCGCCGAGCTCGAGCGCGGCAACGGCGGCCTCGATGGTCTCCGTCTGCGCCTTCAGCGCGTCGATCACGGCCTGAACCACCTGGTTGCCCTCGGTGTCGCCCGCCGCGATCTGCTGGTCATAGGCCTTGCCGCTCTCGGCCAGGTCCACGATCGCCTGCATCCGGGCGAGGGTTTCCTCCATGGCTGCGGTCACCGCAGCGTCGACCGCCGGGTCGGCCTCGGCGACCAGGTGCGACAGGCTCGGCCCCTCGACCACCGACCCGTCCACCCGCTGGTAACGGCCGTGGTAGACGTTCATCATGCCGACCTGGTCGTAGTAGTGCGACCAGTGGGTGTTGTCGCTGAAGCAGTCGTGCTCCTCCTCGGGATCGTGCAGCATCAGCCCGAGCTGCATGCGCTCGCCCGCGAGTTCGCCGTAGGAGAGGCTGCCGAGGCCGGTGAGCATCATCGCCACCCCGTCTTTCGGGCCGGCGTCGAGCACCGCCTGCCGCGCCTCGCCGCCGGGCGCCCACATCGCCACCATCTCCTCCAGGTCGGCGACCAGCAGGTCGGAGGCCGCGGCCAGATAGGCGGCCCGGCGGTCGCAGTTGCCGTTGGTGCAGCCGTCGGTGGCGTAGTCGGTGTAGGGGCGGGCGCCTGCGCCGGGCCCGGTGCCGTTCAGGTCCTGGCCCCACAGCAGGAACTCGATGGCATGGTAGCCGGTGGCGACGTTCGCCTCGACCTCGTCGATCTCGTGCAGCGACTGCAGCAGGGCCGCGTCGATGACCGAGGCGTCGATCTCGCCGCCGGCGAGCGTGAGGGTGGGGTTGGAGATCACGTTCGCGGTGTAGAAGCGGTTGATGTCGGACTCGCTGCCGTAGAAGGCCTCGTCGACATAGTCGATCAGGCCCTCGTCCAGCGGCCAGGCGTTGACCTTGCCCTCCCAGTCGTCCACCGCCGGGTTGCCGAAGCGGAAGGCCTCGGTCTGCTGGTAGGGCACGCGCGCCGCGATCCATGCTTCCCTCGCCGCGGCAAGGGTGGCCTCGCTCGGATCTGCAATCAGCGCGTCGATCGCCGCGTCCAGCGCCCGAGCGGTGATGAGCGAGTCCTCGTAGGCGGCATGAGCGATGTCGGCATAGGTCGTCAGCACCGCCGTCTCGTCATGGGCCTGCGCCACCGTCACCGGCAGCGCCAGCATGATGGCCGGAACCGCCCAGGCTGTCTGTCTCATCTCGCCCCCGCTCGATGTTCGCAGGCTCGCGCGCTGCGAATGGTTGTCAACTGCAGGCGGATTGCTAATGCGAGCGAGAATCGTTTGCAACGACAATCGCGCAGGCCCGCGGGGCGGCCATGCGACCGGCTCAGCGGCCGGCAGCGAACAGCACGTCGATCAGGAGCTGGTGGTTCATGGCGCCGGCGCGCTGAAGGGGGGTGAGCCCGTCGGCGTCGCGGACCTCTGGATCGGCGCCGGCCTCGAGCAGCGCCTCGACCACTGCGACGTCGCCGTTGCGCACGGCGAGCGACAGCAGGGGCCAGCCGTCGACGGCGGGCGCGTCCGGGTCGGCGCCAGCCGCGGCGAGCTTGCCGATCAGCACCGCGCGGCCGTGGCGCACCGCCCATTCCATCGGCAGCGGGTTGCCGGCCGCGGGCAGCGGCGCGACGACCGGCAGGCCGCGGGCGATGGCCAGGGTGGCGGCCAGATCATCGTGCGCCTCCACCGCCAGCCGGAACGCGGTCTGCGGGGTGTTGGGCAGGGGCCCGGCCTCTGTCGCCGCAGCCGCGGCCGGGAGCATCTCCCCGTCGGCGCAGCGCACGAGGGCGACCGGCCGCTGCGGCGTGATCTCGATGCCGGCGATCCGCGCGCGCTGCAGGAGAAGGCGGTCGCCCGAACGCTGGTAGGTGATGCTGGCGCCGCCGGCGTGGGCCACGCGGACCGCGTCGCCCGGCTCCCGGTGATAGCCGGCGACGGCGAAGGCGCTCAGCGTGCCGGAGGTATCGGTCTGCAGCACCGCGTCCGGCAGGAAGCGCACGCCTGTGCCGGTGCAGTCCGCCCCCTCGGACCAGACGTCGGCAAGGATGGCGGGCACCTCCCACGCGGGCAGGACAGGCAGGCTGCCGGCTGCCGTGGCTCCGGCTTCCGCTCCGCCTGGCGCCAGCGCACTGCGCGACACCGGCTCCACCGCGGCCGGGCCCAGCCAGCTTGCGGCCGCGACCAGCGCGCAGAGCCCGGCGAGGCAGGCGAAACCCGCCGCACGCGCGGCGGCGGAGCCGCGACGGTCATCGCTTCGGCGATTGCCGCGCCAGCCGCCGGCGGGACGGTCCCTGTCCGCGACCAGCACCGGCCCGGGGGCCCGCAGAAGGGCGTCCGGCGACGGCATCGCGTCGGGGGCGGCGTCGACGTCGACGTCGTTGCGGCGGACGATGCGGAACCAGGCATCCGGCTCCTGCTGCTGCAGCAGGGCGAGCGCAGCCGACGCTTCCTCCTGGGTGAAATGCTCGGAAACGGGCTGCCACGCGCCGGCGCACCAGCGGTCAATCCGGCACCGGGCTCTGGGTACCGACGACTCGGACCGGATTGTCGGAGCGAAGCTGCCAACCGCCACGGGCGACCCCATCGCAGGCTGTGGTGCCGCGGGCGGGGCCGGTCGGCGTGCGTGCGACTCGGGCGCGCGCGGACATCAACCATCTACCCGCGTCGGCAGCCGCCCGGCAACCGGTCGCCATCGCGACGCGGATGTTTTCTCGCGGCGCGTCGGCCGCTATTGCTGTTCGCGCCCGAACAACGATACGGAGCCCGGGGGTGGACCGGCTGCAGCGTCAGAATGCGATCGTGGAGCGGGTGCTCCACGATGGCTACGTCTCGGTCGAGGATCTGGCGGCCGCCTTTTCGGTGACACCGCAGACGATCCGGCGCGACATCGGCATCCTGCAGAGCGAGGGGCGGATCCGGCGCTATCACGGCGGCGCCGCCACCGCCTCCACCGTGGAGAACATGGCCTACAGCGCGCGCCGTGTGCTGTGCCAGGAGGAGAAGCGCGCCATCGCGCAGCGGGTGGCGGAGCTCGTCCCCGACAACGCCTCGCTGATCCTCAACATCGGCACCACCACCGAGGAGGTGGCGCGTGCGCTGGTCGCGCGGTGCTCGGGGCTCCGGGTGATCACCAACAACCTGAACGTCGCCGCGATCATGCAGGGCAAGCGCGACTTCGAGGTCTATGTCGCCGGCGGCCTGGTCCGCCACCGCGACGGCGGCATCGTCGGCGAGGGCGCGCTCGACTTCATGCGCCAGTTCAAGGTGGACATCGCGATCATCGGCATCAGCGGCATCGACCGGGAGGACGGGGCGCTTCTCGACTATGATTTCCGCGAGGTGCAGGTGTCGCGCCAGATCATGGCCAGCGCACGGCGGGTGTGGCTGGTTGCGGACCACACCAAGTTCGGGCGCAACGCCACCGTCCGCCTCTGCTCCCTCGCCGACATCCGGGCGCTGTTCACCGACCGTCCGCCGCCGGAAAACCTCGCCAGCATGATCATCGCCGCCGGCGGCGAGATCCACGTCGCGCCGCCGAAGCCGGGCGCAGGAGCCAGGGAGGAGAAGGCCTGAGCGCCCGGCCGCACGGCTCCTGCCGCCCCCGCTCCGGCGGCCCAACGGACTTGCGGTCGCTTTGCCGCCAAGCGTATCTTCGTTTGCGAAACTGATCGCGCGTTCGCGCACACAAACGAAAATCTGGATTCTCACTGGTGGAAAGCTCCGAGGCAAGGCACGCCCCGTCGGGGGAGGAGGGGCAGACTGTCGATCTCCTGGTGGTCGGCGGCGGCATCAACGGTACCGGCATTGCCCGCGATGCGGCAGGGCAGGGGCTGTCGGTGGTGCTGTGCGAGCGGGGCGACCTCGCAGGGGCAACCTCATCGGCGAGCACCAAGCTGGTGCACGGCGGGCTCCGCTATCTCGAGTACTACGAGTTCCGGCTGGTCCGCGAGGCGCTGATCGAGCGCGAGGTGCTGCTGCGCA
>CALKHQ010000329.1 GCA_937988735.1 uncultured Alphaproteobacteria bacterium | reverse complement strand
GGTCGTGCGCGACCGGGCCGTGCTGGTCCGCGGCGCGCGGATCGCCGGCCTCGTCGCGCCCGCGGCGGTGCCCGACGGCGCCGACGTCGTCGACCTCGCCGGCGCGCACCTCGCGCCCGGCTTCGTCGACCTCCAGGTCAACGGCGGCGGCGACCGGCTGCTCGCCGACCAAGTAGATCCGGTCCGCCGCCGGCAGGTGAATGGCGAGCCGCAGCATCCGGCCCAGCAGCACCTCGCCGTCGCGGCCCGATTCCACCAGCTCCGTCGCCAGCCGCTCGACGTCGGCGACCAGGCTGCCGATCCGCTCCTCCGCCGCCGCGCGCGCCTCGCCGCCGACCAGCACCAGCGGCACCACCTCGCCCTCGGCCTCGGCGTACCAGTCCACCAGGTCGTCGCGGGTGGGCTGGGGCTCCGCGAACAGCGCCGCATGGGCCGGCGACAGCCGGGCCCGCAGCAGGGCGGCGATCTGGGCATAGGCGGTCGATACCCGCTCGCCCTGCAGTCCCAGCGCGCGCAGGCCCCGGAGGCTGGTCTGGGTGATGAAATGGTCGGCCATGCTCAGGATGCCGCACTGCTCATGGGACGTTCGGTCGCAGGATCGACGTTACGGACTTGCCGCCGGCTGTGCCACAGCATCTCTGACGGAGAATTGCCCTGCACGCGGGTTGCATAGCATTTTCTGACGTGCATGCCGCGCGAGCCGACGCTGCAAATGCGTCATTTTTTCGGCGACGGGAGTTCAAGGCCCGCATCATGACCGAGCCTCTCTACCACATCACCGAGGGCCGGGTGCCGGTCCTGGTGAACGTGCCCCACCCGGGCACGTACATTCCGCCCGAGATCGCGGACCGGATGACCCCCGTTGCACGGCAGGTCCCCGACACCGACTGGTTCGCCGACCGGCTGGCGGCGGTGGCGCTGGACCACGGCGCCTCGCTGATGGTGGCGACCCACAGCCGCTATGTCGTCGACCTCAACCGCGAACCCTCCGGCGCGGTGCTCTACCCGGGCGCGGACAACACCGGTCTCGTCGCCGACACGACCTTCGCCTACGACCCGATCTACCGCGAGGGCCTCGCGCCCGACCAGCGCGAGGTGGCGGAGCGGGTGGAACGCTACTGGCGGCCCTATCACGACCGGCTGTACCAGGAACTGGCGAAGCTGAAGGTGATCCACGGCGTCGCCATGCTGCTGGACGTGCACTCGATCCCGTCACGGGCGCCCCGGTTCTTCCAGGGCCGTCTGCCGGACCTGAACCTCGGCACCGCCGACGGGGCCAGCGCCGCGCCCGGCGTGGTCGAGCGGGTGTGGCGGGTCTGCGCCGATGCGGAGGGGTTCAGCGCGGTGAAGGACGGCCGCTTCAAGGGCGGCTACATCACGCGCCGCTACGGCCAGCCGGAGCAGAACGTCCACGCGGTGCAGATCGAGATCGCGCAGTGCGCCTACATGACCGAGGGGCCGCCGTGGATCTGGGACGCCGGCAAGGCGGCGGGGATCCGCGACGTCATCGGGCAGCTCGTCGCGACGATGCTGGAGTGGGCGAGCCACGCGAAGGCGGCCTGACCGCAGGCACCGGCGCCGCGGGTCCGCATGGTCCGCTCAGGCCGGGCCGCCCGCGGCCCGGGCCGTGCCGGACCCGCCTCCGAACGCCTTCTCCCGCGCGGTCGAGCGGATCAGCGTCTCGCGCGCGGTGGCGAGGTGGGCGCGGCAGGCAAGCTCGATGATCGCGATGTTCCGGGTGAACAGCGCCTCGATGTAGGTGAGGTGCTCGCGGATGGCGACCGCGGCGCGCTCGCGCTCGTCATGCTTCCGCCACTGATAGTGGTAGTGGAAGATCAGCGTTATCACGTCGAAGAAGCTGTCGATGAAGCGGTTCGGCGCGGCCGAGTTGATCAGGCGGTGGTAGCGGCTGTCGAGGTCGGAGAAGTCGTGGTAGCGCCGGTCGACGTCCCCGAGCAGGTCGAGGTGCTCCTGACGCAGCTCGCCGAGCTGCCGCCACTTCGGCGACTCCGCGGGCAGACCGGCAAAGGCGCGGGCCGACCTCAGCTCGAACATCTCCCTGATCTCGAACAGCTCCAGCGCGAAGCTGGGGGTGAACCCCTTGAACACCCAGCCGGCGTTCGGCCGCTTCTCGATCAGCCCGAACCGCTGGAAGCGGTTGAGGAATTCGCGGATTCCCGTGGTCGCGACGCCGAAGCGGCGCGCAAGCTCGCGCTCGTTGATGGCGGTGCCGGGCCGGACGTCGTCGCGCAGCGTCCACTCCATGAACGAGCGCTCCACATGCGCCGCCATGGGAACCGTCTCCACCTCGGGAAAGGGCTCGACGGCCGCGCGGCCGGCAGCCCGGACCAGGCGGCGACGCCCCTCCCCACTCACGACGCCGCGCTCGGCAAGCGCCGTCAGGACCTTGCGCACGGTGGTCCGGCTGACCCGCAGCTCGGCACCGAGTCTGTTCTCCGACGGCAGGGGCGCGCCGTCCGGCAGGCGGGCGATCAGGCCGAGCGCATCGTTGAACGCGCGCTTGAACACGGTGTCGGTCTTCATCCGGGCTTCCCGTCGTCTCCGTTGGATTTTATTCCATAAAAAACAGTTTGACCGGGCAATTCTGTCCGGATTTTCTCCATAACATACAAGAATATCAGGGCAGGCAGGGATCGTGGCACAGGTGACGAGCGAGCGGCGTGAACGCGTCCCCGCTGCCGGCCCCGTCGATCGGAAGGCCGGAAGCGGCGGCGCCGTCACCCTGGGCCTGCGGCTGCTCGGCATCGGTCCGCTGCTGATCCTGGCGCTGGTCGTCGCCGCCTTCGGCGCCATCGCGCCCAACTTCCTGTCACCGGGCAATCTCGGCAACATCGCCGCCCAGACCGCGGTCATCGCCGTCGTGGCGATGGGCCAGCAGGTGGTGATCCTGACGCGCGGGATCGATCTTTCGGTCGGCGCCAATCTCGCGCTGGCGACGGTCATCGGCGGCCTGGTGTACCGCTCGATCGACTCCGGGCCGCTCGTCATCCTCGCCATCCTGCTCACCGCCGTCGCCGTCGGCGCCGCCAACGGCCTGGTCTACGTCTACGGACGGCTGCCGCACCCGTTCATCATCACCCTCGCCTCGCTCAGCATCTGCCGCGGGCTGGCCCTGGAGCTGGCCGTCGGCCACACCACGATGCGCGGCATGCCCGAGGCGATCACCACGATCGGCGGGGGCTCGACCCTCGGCATCCCCAACGCGTTCCTCGTCGTGCTCGCCGTGGCCGCCGCCCTGCTCGTGATGAGCAAGGCGATGGTCTGGGGCCGCTGGACCTATGCCGTCGGGGGCGCGCCGACCGCCGCGCTGGAGATGGGGATACCGGTCAAGGGCGTGCTCGTCTCGACCTATGTGATTTCGGGCGTATGCACGGGCATCGGCGCGGTGCTGCTGGCCGGACGCACGGCCGCCAGCTCGCCGCTCTACGGCAACCTGCTCGAGCTGGACACCATCGCGGCCGTCATCATCGGCGGCGCGAGCTTCCTCGGCGGGCGCGGCCACATCGGCCATGCACTGGTCGGCGCGATCATGATCGGCGTCATCCGCAACGCGCTCAACCTGATGAACGTCGGTGTCTTCCTGCAGATGATCGTGATCGGACTGGTGATCGTGGTCGCGGTCGAGGCGGACGTGCTGCGCAACCGGCTCGAGGCGCGGGCGCGGGCGATCCAGGCGGCGGGGGCGCAATGAGCACGCCGGCGCCCGCCCCGGTGCTTTCCGTACGCCACGCGCAGAAGCGGTTCGGCGCGGTGCACGCGCTGAAGGACGTGAGCCTCGATGCCTGGCCGGGCGAGGTGCTGGCGCTGCTCGGCGACAACGGCGCGGGCAAGTCGACGCTGGTGAAGTGCATCAGCGGCGTGCACACCCTCGACGGGGGAGAGATCCTGCTCGATGGCAGGCGCGTCACCCTTCACTCCCCGGCGGCGGCGCGCCGCGCCGGCATCGAGACCGTCTACCAGGACCTCGCGCTGTTCGACAACCTGACCCCGGCCCAGAACTTCTACTGCGGCCGGGAGATCGCCTTCCCGCACTGGCTTCCGCGCGGGTTTCGCCTGCTGAGGAGCCGCACCATGGAACGCGAGACGGCAGCCGTCCTCGACCGGCTGCGGGTGGTGCTGCCGCGGCGCGACGCGCCGGTTGCGCTGATGTCGGGCGGGCAGCGGCAGGCGATCGCGGTGGCGCGGGCGAGCGTGTTCGCGCGCAAGATCGTGATCCTCGACGAGCCCACGGCCGCGCTCGGCGTCCGGGAGTCACGGAAGGTCCTCGACCTGATCGCGCAGCTCCGCGCCGAGGGCAACGCGGTGATCCTGATCACCCACAACATGGAACACGTGATCGAGCTTGCCGACCGCGCCGTGGTGCTGCGCCAGGGACGCAAGGTCGGAGAGCTCAGGCCCGAGCGGGCGAACCAGCAGGAACTGGTGTCGCTGATCGTCGGCGCCGAGGCCTGAGCCGGGAGGTTCCGCCGCCGCACCGGCGGCGGACATGAAGGGGCGGCCGCATCGAGCTGCCCCCGCGAGAGGGAGGTGACACATGAAACTGCGGATGCTGCTGGGAGGGGTGGCGATGGCCCTCGCCACGGCCGGCCCCGGCCATGCCGAGGACATCCACATCGGCTTCATCACCAAGTTCCCGGTACCGTTCTTCGCGACGATGGAGGACGCAGCCCGGGCCTATGCGGACGCCAACCCGGGGGTGGAGATCACCTTCGGCCAGGGCACGTCGGCCACCGACATCGAGGGGCAGATCGCCCTCATCGAATCGATGGTGACCCAGGGCGTGCAGGGCATCGCCATCACGCCCGTTGATCCGACCGTCGCCGCGGCGCTGGACCGGGCGATCGAAGCCGGCGTCAAGGTTGTCCTGATGGACAACGACATACCGGACTGGGACGGGGCGACCGCGCTCGCCACCACCGACAACTACAACGCCGGCATGATCGCCGGCGAGTACCTGAAGTCGGTGCTGGCCGACGGCGACACCCTCGGCATCCTCGAAGGCGTGCCCGGCGTGCCGTCGCTGGACGACCGGGTGAACGGCATGCTGGCAGGTCTGGCAGGCGTCGAGGTCGACATCATCGGCCGGGGCGCGACCAACTGCACCGAAGAGCTCGGGATCAGCGTCGCCGAGGACCTGCTGACGGCGAATCCGGACCTGAAGGCGATCTACTCCGCCTGCGGCCCGCCGGCGGCGGGCGCGGCGCAGGCCATCAGGAACGCGGGCATTGCCAACGACGCCATCGTCCTCGTCGGCTTCGATTTCTGCTGCGGCGAGGAGGAAGCGCTGGCCGCCGGCATCGAGGATGCGACGGTGGCGCAGTTCCCGGCGAAAATGGCGGAGCTCGGCGTGGACGCGCTGGTCCGGGCCATCCGCGGCGAGGCGGTGGAGTCGCTGATCGACTCCGGCGCCGCGCTGGTCACCGTGGACAACATGGACCAGTTCAAATAGGGAGAGGGGCGGGGCAAGGCGGCGACGCCGGCCCCGCCCCTGCCGCCCCCGGACAGCCGCAAACCCAGAGGATTTCCCGTGGAAGCTCTGCTCTGCACCGAACCCGGACGCCTCCAGCTGGTCCAGATGCCGGAGCCGCAGGCCGGTCCGGAGGCTGTGCTGGTGCGCCCGCGACGCGTCGGCATCTGCGGCACCGACTATCACATCTTCCAGGGCAAGCAGCCCTATCTGCAGTACCCCCGGATCATGGGGCACGAGCTGGCGGTGGAGGTGGTGGAGGCGCCGTCCGGCTCCGGCTTCACGCCCGGCGAGCTCTGCGTCGTCAACCCCTACATCGCCTGCGGAAGCTGCGTCGCCTGCCGCGCGGGCAAGCCCAACTGCTGCGTCAGCATCGCCGTGCTCGGCGTCCATCGCGACGGCGGCATGGCCGAGCTGCTGACGCTGCCGGCCCGCAACCTGCTGCACGCCGACGGGCTCGGCGCCGACCAGTGCGCTGCCGTCGAATTCATGGCGATCGGCGCCCACGCCGTACGCCGCGGCGGCGTCGGCGACGGCGACCGGGTGCTGGTGGTCGGCGCCGGGCCGATCGGGCTTGGCGTCGCGCTGTTCGCCCGCCGGCGCGGCGCGTCAGTCACCCTGTATGACCGCGATCCGGAGCGCGTGGCGACGGCCGAGGCCATCACCGGCGCGGGCGCACTGCCCGCGGACGGCGACGTGCGGGATGCGGCGGCCGCGGCCACCGGCGGCGAGCATTTCGACGTGGTGTTCGATGCCACCGGCAACGCGGCGGCGATGGAGCAGGGCTTCGACCTCGTGGCCCACGGCGGGCGCTACGTGCTGGTCAGCATCGTCAAGGACGCGATCACCTTCCGCGACCCGGACTTCCACCGCAAGGAAATGACGCTGTTCGCCAGCCGCAACGCGACCAGCGAGGACTTCGCGACCGTGATTGCCGCGATGCGCGCCGGCGAGGTGCCGGTGGAGCGCCTGGTCACCCACCGCACCAGCCTGGGGCAGGCGGTGCACGACATCCCGGTCTGGGCGACGCAGAAGAGCGGGCTGATCAAGGCGGTGGTCGAGATCGGCTGAAGCTGCCGGCGGCGGATCAGGGCGCGATCGTCCGGAAGAAGGCGGTGAGCTCGTCGTCGCCGGCGGCGGGCGCCGCGCCGCACATCACCGCGATCGAGAGTCCGACCAGCGAGGTCGCCGGCGTGTGGATGGCCGAACCCATGCCGCAGCCGGGGCTGAGGTTCATCACCAGCGTCGGGCAGCAGAACAGCGCCAGCCGCATGATCCGCTGCCAGTCGTCCGGCAGCATCCCGCGGTCGGCGAGCGCAGCCAGCACCGGCCGCCAGTAGTGCTCCGCCTTGCTGACGAGGAAGGCGCGGCGGAGCGGCGTCGGCGTCCAGTCGTGCTCGACCACGATCACGTCGCCCTCCCGCCGCGCCGAGGCAGTGAGCCGCGCTTCCTGCGGGTGGTAGAGCCACAGCGGGTGGGCGAGGATGTTGTGGAAGGTCGGCTTGATCTCGGCGAGCAGCGCCGGGACATGGGCGCCGGCGAAGGCCGGGTCGAACCAGGACAGGCCGTCGGCGCCGTACCAGACGTTGGCGTTGTGCGCGTCGCCGTGGGCGACGACGGCCGGATAGCGCCCGACCGCCTCCGGCCTGAGCGTCGCCAGCGCGTCGGCGAACAGGCCGTCGAGGGTGACGGGATAGTCGCGGCCGTTGATCCGCCAGCGCAGGGCCCGCAGTTCCTCCGCCGGCAGCGACAGGCCGGGGAAGTCGAGGGTGCGGCCGCCATAGAAGCGCCGGGCGCGGCCGCCCACCGTCCGGTCCTCGCGGGCATCGACCAGTCGCCAGACGAACAGCTGCAGCAGCGGCTCGGCGGCATAGTCGGCCCGGTCGGCCCAGTGCAGCGTCTCGATGGTGCGGGCCGCGACCAGCCGGTCGAGCGCGACCTGGGCGTCGATCAGGGGATCGAGCTCCTCCGGGTCGGCGGAGAACTCGTGCGCCCTGCACACGTCGGCGAAGCGCGGTGTCTCCCGCGCCGCATAGAGCAGGATCTGGCGGCCGACCTGGCGGCAGACGTGCACCGGCCGGTCCACCGGATAACCGGCCTCGGCGAGAAGCTCGGCCCGGTAATACTCCTCGACCGTCGCCTCCTCGCCCTCCTCCTGGTGGAACTTGAAGAAGAAGCGGCGGCCGTCGGCGGTATCGATGAAGCCGTTGACCGAATTCAGCGAATAGCCGTCGCGGCGGATCTCGAGGCGGGAGACCGGGAGCGAGAACTCCCTGGCCACGAACCGGGCGACGATCGCCTCCGCCCCCGGCTGGTCGCCGGCCGCCAGCGCGGCGCGGGCCGCGGCGAGGGGAGAGTCGCCGGTCACGGCCGGGAGAGCCCGGCGGCCGCGGCTGCGCGACGACGGATCACGCCTTGCCGGCCATGACCCGGGTGCGGGTCTCGGAGACGGCGTTGGCGTGGCCGTCGAAGCCCTCGTAGCGGGCGAGGCGCTCCGCGTGGCGGGCGAGCTCCGGATAGGCGGCGGCGGTGACCTGGCCGATGGAGATCCGCTTCATGAAGTCGTAGACCGAGAGCGGCGAGTGGGTGCGCGCAGCCCCCGAGGTCGGCAGCACCGCGTTCGGCCCGAGCACGAAGTTGCCGAGCGGCACCGGGGTGTTGGCGCCGAGCAGCACCTCGCCGGCGTTGCGGATCCGGCCGAGATAGGCCATCGGCTCGTCGGCGACGATCTCCAGATGCTCCGGCGCATAGGCGTTGACGAAGGCGATGGCGGCGTCGAAGTCCGGCGCCAGCACGATGCCCCCGCGCGGGCCGCAGAGCACGGTCGAGGAGAAGCCGACCCGCTGCTCGCCCATCTGCGCCCAGTAGCGCGGAATGGCCGCCATCGCCGCCTCCGCCACCGCGCGGCTGTCGGTGACGAGGAAGGCGGAGCTGTCCGGCCCGTGCTCGCTCTCGACGATGAGGTCGAGGGCCGCGATCGCACCGTCGGCGGTGGCGTCGGCAAGGATGATCGCCTCGGACGGGCCGGCCGGCAGCCCGGGGTCGATCACGCCGGCGAGCACGCGCTTGGCGGCGACCACCCACGGGCTGCCCGGGCCGACGATCTTGGCGCACTTCGGCACGGTCTCGGTGCCGTAGGCGACGGCGGCAACGCCCTGCGCGCCGCCGCACTTGTAGACGTTCTCCACCCCGGCGATGCGGGCGGCGACCAGGGTGGCGGCGTCCACCCCGCCGTCCGGCCGCGGTGGCGTGATCAGCGCGATCTCCGGCACGCCGGCGACGACTGCGGGGATGGCGGTCATCAGCGCCACCGACGGGAAGGCGCCCTTGCCGCGCGGCACGTAGAGCGCCACCGACGGGATCGGCTCCGTCTTCTCGCCGGCGAACACGCCGGGGCGGACCTCGTGCATCCACATCGGCTCCGGCTTCTGCCGCTGGTGGAACTCGCGGATGCCATGGGCGGCGTATTCGATCGACTCCAGCACCTCGGGCTCGAGCTCGGCGAAGGCGCGGTCGAACTCCTCCCCGGTCGCCCTGATGCGTTCGGCGTCGAGGTCGGCCCTGTCGAACTCGCGGGCGAAGCGGGCCAGCGCCGCGTCGCCCTCGGCGCGGACGCGGTCGATGATCGGCTGCACCTTCGCGATGAAGTCGCCGAGGTCGGCTTCCGAGCGCACCAGCAGACGGCTGCGCGCCGCCTCGTCCATCGCCGACAGATCGTGGAAGCTGATCCTTCGCTCGCTCATCGCCGCTCCTCGTCACCTGGCCGCGGAGTGCTAGCGCGCCGCGCGGCCGGAGTCGAGGGGCAGGAAGCAGAAGAGCCCCCTACAGCCACTGGGGCAGCCTTGTCCTCCACTCACTCATGAGAATCAGGGTCGCTTCCACAGTCTCCCCGTTGCTGACCAGTTCCAGCTCACCCACCGGCGTTGCGTCATCCCAACTGAAATGTTCCGAGAGGAACGAAAGCGCCTCCCGCTTGTAGGCTGTGTCCGAGTTGTCGAGTTGGTCGCCTTTCGTCTCCAATACCTTGATGTGGCTGACCTTTCCGTTCCGTTGCACCGCGAAGATGAAGTCAGGATAGATCTTTGCTTTCCTCCACCCCTGAATCCCGTATTGCCTGCGGGCTACGTTGCGGTGCCACCAGGCCACCGTCTTCTCACCGTCGAGATAGACCGCCACCTCCCGCTCCTCACTGTTCAGCTCGTTCTCATAGACCGGAGCGAACAGGCTCTTCTCGAGCGGACCTCCCGCGCGGTTGAGAAGCTGGCGCGCGTTCTCCGGCTCCGTTGTTTCGATACTGAAGGGCATCTGCCAATTTCGACCATCAAGCCTCAGGCGGAACTGGATGCGCCCCGCTGCGACCTCGGCCTTGAACAGGGCTTCGGCGCGGGCATTCCGCTCAGCATCGAGACCCTTGCGCAATTCTTCTATGATGAGGCCCGCGAGCTTTCCGATTTTCACATCATCAAAGCCCCGGGATCGGAGTGCATTCAGCAATGCCCCAACGATTTCGCGACCAACAAATGGATTGGGCACAATGTCGGAAATCATCCTCACAGCATAGGCCGGATCAAATGCGAGAATCTCTGTACTGGCGGCAACTGTTTCGCCAACAAAGAGTTCATCGCCGTCCTCGGCCAGCCTGATCCGCTGAAGCTGGCTTTCCGCCGCCTGTGCGTTCTGGGGAATGCGGTCTGCGATCTCCTTGGGGTCAAAGCCGCGCCAGTCTATCGCCGCGAGCACATCCGTTTCGTAGTCCAGCTCGCGCGCTTCGCCGTCCTCCACCACCATGACCTTGGGCAGGTAGATTTCCGTGGTAGCGAAGGCAGGACGACGTTCGATCGTCCGCGTCACCTTGCCCGATGCGCTCCTGTCGTCCTGCGTGACGCGCAGGACAAGATCACCAAGACCGTCCTGTTCGAGGCCTTCCTTGATCGCACCAACGACCTTTGCAGTGTCGGCGTGATGCGTGATCACGTAGCATTCATCAAGAGCTTCAATGTGCGTCTTGCGCGCCCCGGGCTGCCGCAGAATACGGCCAACAAGTTGCGTCATTGCCTTGAGGTTGGTGTTGGCCGCGAGGCTGCACAGCACATAGGCGAAGGGGCAATCCCAACCTTCTTGCAGCGCCTGCTTCGTGATGATTGCCCGTACCCGGTTGGTCGGAGATAGCAGGTCCTGATTTTCCGGATCGTTGAGATCGTTCTGCTGCGCGGTCTTGATCGCAATTTCCGCCTGATCGAAGCCCGCCGTCAGGAGCCAGTCCTTCACGTCCTCTGCATGGATGTAGCCGCTTTCGCGCTGGTCCGCGCCCGTGCGCTCCACCTGGATCAGCATGATCGGTCGAATGTAGCGCCCGGTATCAGCGCGGAGCTTGCGGGCCTCCGCATCGAGGGCGTTGAGCTTGGCAAGCGCCGCGTTGAGCGTCGCTTTCCAGTCGTTGCCCTGCCGGGGATCGAGGTTGAGCGGCATCTTGATCATGCCCTCGCGGTCCAGCTCGCGCCCGGTCACTTCAACGAGCACATTGGCGTAGCGGCCTTCGCGCGGATTACGACCGCCGCGCGGCTGAACGTCCTGCGGCGTTGCCGTCAGCTCCAGCACGAAACACGGGTTGAAGCCGTAAAGCGTGCTGAAGGCGAGATCGGAGATCGCCCTGTGGCCTTCGTCCATCACGACCACGGGCCGGATGACACGAAGGGCGTTTCCGAGGGAGTCCTTCACCATCGGGAACATGCCCGTATAGGCCGCAAGGTTCGGGGTCAGCTCCAGCGCCGCCTTGTGGGCCTGCTGTTCCCCTTCCGGCGGGAAGAACCCGTGCACGTCGCCGCGATCCTGAAACATTTTCAGGGAATCCTGCGTCTCGCGGTTCGCGG
>CALKHQ010000328.1 GCA_937988735.1 uncultured Alphaproteobacteria bacterium | reverse complement strand
TGGATGAAGCGCCGGCGACTGAGGCCGCTGCGGATGGTTGTGGTCATTGCGTCCCTCCCGTTCCTGTCTCTTCTGTTCGTCGTGCCCGGTCCCGCTCCGGGCTGCGTGCCGCCGGCGCTCCCGCCCCGGAGGCCGGCCCGCCGTCACGGCGGATCTCCCTCCTACGGAGCCGGCGGCTCCCCCGCCCATGCGCGCGCGATGAGCGCCCGGATGGCGGCGCGCTCGATCGGCCGCGGATTGGCGTAGGGGCTCTTCACCGCCAGGTCCGCCGCCGCATCGATGCCGGCCTCCGGCATCCCCAGCTCGCGCAGGGACTTCGGCGCGTCGAGGCGCTGCGCCAGGGCGTGCAGCGCCTCCGGCGCATCCGTGGCGCTGAGCGCGCGCGCCACGCGCATCATCGCCTCCGGGGCCGCCGGAGCATTGTACGCCGCGGCATGCGGAAGGACGATGGCGTGTGTTTCCGCATGCGGCAGGTCGAAGGTGCCGCCCAGCGTGTGGCAGAGCTTGTGGTGGAGCGCCATGGCGCTGCTGCCGAGCGCGATTCCGCACAGCCAGGCACCGTAAAGGGCGTCGCCGCGGGCGTCGCGGTCGTCGGGCGCTGCCATCAGCCGCGGCAGCGCCCCGCCGAGGGCGCGGATCCCTTCCTCCGCCATCAGCACGATCACCGGATTGCGGTCCTCGGCGTAGAGCGCCTCGACGGCGTGGGCGATGGCGTTCATGCCGCTGGTGCCGGTGAGCCCGCGCGGCAGGGTGAGCGTGAGGTCCACGTCGTAGATCACGACCTCCGGCTGCACCGCCGGGCTGCGCAGCGTGGTCTTCACCCCGTCCTCGGTCTGGCCGAGGATGTCGGTCATCTCGGAGCCGGCATAGGTGGTGGGGATCACGATCTGGTCGAGGCCGGTACGGAGCGCGATCGCCTTGCCGAGGCCGGTGGTGGACCCGCCGCCGATGGCGACGGTGCAGTCGGCCTCCGTCTCCGCCGCGACGGCCAGCGCCCGTTCCGTCACCTCGACCGGCGTGTGCATGGTCGCATCCGTGAACAGGCCGGCCGCGCGGTCGCCGATCAGCGCCTGCACCCGCTCCGCCTGGTCCACCTGCTGCGGGGTTGACAGGACCAGTGCCCGGCGCCGCCCCATCCGCTCCAGCTCCGCCGGCAGGCGCGCAAGCGTGCCTCTGCCGAAGACGACCCGCGCCGGCAGCCCCTTGAACACGAACGGCTGCATCGTCAGGCGCCCGCGTGCGCCCGCGCCGTGCGCTCGTTCAGCGCGCGCAGCGCGGCCAGTTCGTCCGCAGTCGGCGGCGGGCTGTCGGCGGGCGCAGCAGCGAAGCGCACCGGCCACCCGGTTGCCGCCGTGATCTGCTCGCGGGTGACGCCGGGGTGAATGGCGGTCACGGTGAGCTCCCGGCTCTCCGGATCGGGCTCCATGACGCAGAGGTCGGTCACCACCAGCGTCGGCCCCTTCGTCCGCGCGCCGGCTTCCGCCCGGCTGTTGCCGCCGGTGCCGTGGCCCATCGAGGTCATGAAGTCGATCCGCTCGACGAAGCTGCGGCTGGACTGGCGCATGATGATGAATATCTCGCCGCTCTCGGTCGCGATCTCGGGCGCGCCGCCGCCGCCCGGCAGCCGCACCTTCGGGTTGTCGTAGCTGCCAATGACGGTGGTGTTCAGGTTGGCGAAGCGGTCGATCTGCGCGGCGCCGAGGAAGCCGACGTCGACGCGCCCCCCCTGCAGCCAGTAGCGGAACATCTCCGGCACCGTGACGGTGGTGAGCGCCGTCTCGCACAGCTCGCCGTCGCCGATGGAGAGCGGCAGCACGTCCGGCCTGGTCTCGATGGTGCCGGACTCGTAGATCAGCACCACGTTCGGCGCGTGGGTCAGCCGTGCCAGGTTGGCGGCGGCGCTGGGCAGGCCGATGCCGACGAAGCAGACCTGCCCGTCCCGCAGCGCGCGGGCCGCGGCCACCGTCATCATTTCCTCGGCGGTGTAGTCGGTCATGGCTCTGCCCGCTTCTCGATCTCGACATGCCCGGACCCGGGCCGGGGGCCTCTCTCCCCGAGCCCACCGGCGGGAGATGGCCGGGACTCCCACGGCCATGACGCGCACCCGACCGGCATCACGACGCCCTCCGCAGCGGCTCGCGGCGGTTGAGGACGTTGTCGGTCATCCAGGCGAGGAAGCTGTCCCGGTCGCGGGCGATGGTGTCCCACGCCTTGTAGAAGGCGTTGTCGCGCTTGTAGTAGCCGTGGGCATAGCTGGGGTAGGCGCCGCCCTGCACCTGGGCTACCGCGGTCACCGTCCAGCTCGGCAGCACCACCGCATTCGGGCCGCCGCCGAGCTCGTCGACGATCTCCTCGACGGTGACGATCGACCGCTTCGCGCCGAGGACCGCCTCCTTCTGGACGCCGACGATGCCTTCCATCAGCACGTTGCCGCGACGGTCGGCCTTCTGGGCATGGACGATGGCGACGTCCAGCTTCAGCGCCGGGACCGCGGCCAGCCGTTCGCCGGTGAACGGGCAGGTGATGAAGCGGATGTCCGGGTTCACCTTCGGCAGATCGACGCCGACATAGCCGCGGAACACGGCGCAGGGCATGCCGGCGGCCGCCGCCTCGTAGGCGTTGGCCATCGCGGCATGGCTGTGCTCCGTCAGCTCCAGCGGCCGCGGCCAGCCCTGCTCCACCGCGTCGCGCATCCGGTGCAGCGAGCCCACCCCCGGGTTGCCGCCCCAGGAGAAGATCAGCCGCCGGGCGCAGCCCATGCCGATCATCTGGTCGTAGACCAGGTCCGGCGTCATGCGGACCAGCGTCAGGTCGCGCCGCTGCTGGCGGATGATCTCGTGGCCGGCGGCGAAGGGAATGAGGTGGGTGAAGCCCTCCAGCGCGATCGTGTCCCCGTCGCGCACGTTCTCGGCGATGGCCGCTTCCAGGCTGGTGATCTCGGCCATCGGCTCACCTCTTGTAGAAGGGGGGAATCCTGGCGTCGACGTTCACCCAGACCGACTTCGGCTGGGTGTATTCGCGCATCGCCTCGAAGCCCATCTCGCGGCCGTAGCCGGACTCGCCGAAGCCGCCGAAGGGCGAGCCGGGATGGACCCGCTTGTAGCAGTTGATCCAGACCATGCCGGCGTGGATGCCGCGGGCGAAGCGATGGGCGCGCTGAAGGTCCCGCGTCCACAGCCCCGCGCCGAGCCCGTAGCGGGTGTTGTTGGCGAGGGCTAGCGCCTCCGCGTCGTCCCGGAAGGTGAAGACCGAGGCGAACGGGCCGAACACCTCCTCATGGGCCACCCGGTCCTGCGGCCGGGCGCGGACCACCGTCGGCTCGACGAAGCAGCCGCGGACGAGCGCCGGATCGTCCGGCGCCTTGCCGCCGGTGAGGATCTCGCCGCCCTCCTGCTTCGCGATCGCCGCATAGTTCAGCACCCGCTCCTGATGCATCTTCGAGGTGAGCGGTCCCATCTCGGTCTCGGGATCGCGCGGGTCGCCGAGTCGGATCGACTTCGCCAGCGCGACGAACCGGTCGAGGAACTCGTCCGCGATCTTCTCGTGCAGCAGGATGCGCGAGCCGGCGATGCAGGCTTGGCCCTGGTTGTGGAAGATCGCCCAGGCGGAGCCGCCGACGGCGGCGGGAAGGTCCGCATCCTCGAACACGATGTTCGGGCCCTTGCCGCCGAGCTCGAGCTGCACCTTCTTCAGGTTGCCTGCCGAGGCCTGGACGATCCGGCGCCCGGTGGCGGTGGAGCCGGTGAAGGCGATCTTGCCGATGTCCGGATGCTCGGCGATGCGCTGGCCGGCCTCGCTGCCGTAGCCCGGCACGATGTTGACCACGCCGGGCGGGATTCCGACCTCCAGCATCAGCTCGCCGATGCGCAGGGTGGACAGCGGCGTCAGCTCCGACGGCTTGATCACCACCGTGTTCCCGGCAGCGAGCGCCGGGCCCATCTTCCAGCTGGTGAACATCAGCGGGAAGTTCCACGGCACGATCTGGCCGACCACGCCGATCGGCTCGCGCTCCACCCAGTTGAGGAAGCCGGCGTCGACCGGGATCACCGAACCTTCCAGCTTGTCGGCCATGCCGCCGAAGTAGCGGAAGCAGAGCACCGTCCGCGGCACGTCGAGCATCAGGCAGTCGCGGATCGGGTGGCCCGTGTCCATCGACTCCAGGCGCGCGAGCGCCTCGGTCTCCTGCTCGATCCGGTCGGCGAGCTTCAGCAGCAGCCGGCCGCGCTCATGCGCCGGCAGCGCGGCCCAGGCCGGGAACGCCGCCTTCGCGGCTGCGACCGCCGCGTCGACGTCCGCCGCCCGCGCCTCGGCAACCTCGCAGATGACGCTGTTGTCGTAGGGATTGTGGACCGGAATCGTCGTGCCGGCCTTGCCGTCCACCCATGCGCCGCCGATCAGGAGCTTCGTCTGCAGCGCCCGCGGCGCCCCTGTGCCTTCCATGGTGCCCTCGGCCATTCTGTCGTGCCCGGGCTGGTCCCGGGCATCCATGCCGGCCCGTACCCCTGCTTCGGGGAGATGGCCGGCGCGGACGCCGGCCATGACGGGCCGGTGGGAAAGAGGAAGAGGCTCTAGAACTGCACCGGGACGACCGGTGCCTCGCCGTTGCGGATCATCTCCGGGATCCGCGGGCTCGCGTTCTCCCACACCAGCAGCATCGAGCGCTTTGGCGAGTAGCCCTGGTGGCGGATGTCGGCCGGCATGGCGGCGACGTCGCCGGCGCGCATGGTGACCTTCGCCCGCGGGCGCCCGGTCTCCTTGCTCTTCACGTCCCAGATGATCTCGTCGGAGAGCTGCAGGAACCACTCGACGCGGTCGTTGCCGTGCTCCACCGGCAGGATGAATTCCTCGGTCGTCGGGCAGTAGAGGCTGTCCTTCACCACCGAACAAACGCTGGGGTTCCAGGTGACGTCGGAGCGGGAGAGGTAGGCGAAGAGGTTGAACGCGGCCACCTCGCCCTCGAAGCCCGGCTCGACCTCGACCTCGGGCTCGTCCTGCGGCACGTCGGCGAACATCCGGTTGACCGGATAGCCGTTGGCGTCGCTCCGCTTCGGCGCGTCGCCGGGCAGGCCGACCATGCGCCTGGCGACAACCCGCTTGCGGGTGACCGCAGGATCGTTGTCGCCGTTCTTGCGCCCCCACGGCGTCTGCGTCTCCTGCGGCGCCGCGAACGGGTCATAGCCGTCGTTGGTCCAGTCGCTGATCATCTCCTTGAAGATCTTCATCAGATCCCCGGAGTCGAACCGCTCCTGCCAGTCGGTGCCGCCGCTGCGATAGGCGTCGTTGTAGCGGCCGGCGAACATGTCCACCTGGCCATAGAGGTTGGTCGTGCCGAACACGGCGTCGAAGTTGACGGTGCCGTAGAAGAAGCCCCAGGCGACGTCGCGCATCAGCGCGCGCAGGAACATGTCCGCGGCCATCACGTGGCGGCCCTTCGGCCAGGTGATGTGCACGAAGTACTCGTCGCGGCGGAATTCGAACGAGCCGGCCCTGAAGGCGCGATAGCCCGTCTCGTTGTCCGCCGGGCGGATCTCGAAGGACTTCTGGATGTCGATGATCTCGGTCATGACGGCGCTCCCGTATCGGGCGATCCCTGCGTTCGTCCTCCCCCGGCCTGTCCCGGGATCGTTCGCCGGCCGAGCCGGCCGTGGGTGACGACGCCCGCGGCTATTCGGTCTGGCAGATCTCGGCCCACTTCTCGACGCTCTCGGGGCCGAGGATGGTCTGGATGGTGATGACGCCGGGCTGGTCCGACGCAAAGCGGTAGACGCTGCCCGCGGGCAGGAGGCCCATGTGGCCCCGGCGCAGGCGCAGCCGCCCCATCTTGCGCCCCGCCGGCGGCTCCTCCAGGCGGCGGGCGCCCTCGGAGCCCTCCTCCACCACCGGCGCATCCGGCTTCAGCAGATGCACCTCGACGGCGCCGTCCATGCACAGCGCGAACTCGTCGTGGGCGCAGGCGTACCAGGGCGAAAGGCCTTCCGCCCGGACCGCCTCGATCACGTACTCCATGTTCTTCGCCACCACGATCCGCTCGTAGGGCGCGGCCTTCGAGGCCACCTCGAACACGTTGGAGAAGACGTAGTTGCGGGGGTCGTCCTCGATCACCTCGACCCCGCCCTTCCGGTAGTCGGCGAGCGAGCCGAACACCGTCCTGTACTCGTGGCGGTCGGAAACGGTCCGATCGCCGGCGACGGCCGCATGTGTCGACGTCATAGGCACCCTCCCAATCTGCCCGCGCCCGTGGCGCGGCGCCTTTCGGCGCCGGTTGTTGTCCCGCAGGCTAGGAGTGCCCGCTCCGTTGCGTCAACGGTGCAGTTCGTATTACAAACACTTGTTCGTATAGCGCACACAATGGGAGGAAGAGGAATGTCGGCGCCCGTGTCCAGAGACCGCTCCGGCGATTTCGTCACCTCCCTGGCGCGGGGACTCGCCGTCATCCAGGCGTTCAGCGCCGACGCCGGCCGCATGACGCTGACCGAGGTGGCCGAGCGGACGAACCTGACGCGCGCCGCCGCACGCCGCTTCCTGCTGACGCTGCACGCGCTCGGATTCGTCACCTATGACGGGAAGTACTTCGCGCTGACGCCGCGGGTGCTGTGCCTTGGCTACGCCTACCTGTCGTCGCTGGACTTCTGGGAGGCGACGCGGCCCTACCTCGAGGAGGTGACCCACGCGCTGAACGAGTCCTGCTCCGCGGCGGTGCTGGACGGGGCCGACGTCGTCTACGTGGCCCGCTCCGCCGCCCGCCACCGGCTGATGTCGGTGACGTTGCGGGTCGGCACGCGGCTGCCGGCGCACGCGACCTCGATGGGACAGGTCCTGCTGGGCGGGCTGAACGAGCGGGAGTGGCAGGCCTATCTCCGCGAGGCGAAGCTGACACGCTACACCTCGCGCACGCTTGTCGAGCCGGAGGCGCTGCTGACGCGGGTGCGGGCGGTGCGCGAGCACGGCTACGCGCTCGTCGATCAGGAGCTGGAAGAGGGCCTGCGCTCGCTGGCGGTGCCGGTGTTCGACGGCAAGGGCGTGCTGCGGGCCGCGATCAATCTCAGCGCCCACGCCGCCCGCGTGTCGAAGGCGACCCTGCTGCGGGACTATCTGCCCCAGCTGCGTGCGGCGGCGGCCCGGATCAGCGCCGCGATGACCTGAGCCGGACCGTCAGCCGAACAACTGTGTGAAGGCGCCGCTGAGATCGACCTCCTCGGTCGCGGTGCTGCGCATGATCCAGGTGGCGTAGAAGCCGTAGTTCTCGGCGTTCTCGATCGCGAAGTTCGGGAAGCGGTCGGCGAGAAGCCGCGCGGCATCGCGGCCGTAGAAGGTGAAACCGGCGGGAGCGTCGGTGATCGGCGCACCGCCCAGGTGATTCTGCGCGATGTCGTTGGTATTGCCGACGATATGCGACAGCTCGTGGATGAAGGTGCCGGTGCGGCTCTGCCGGTCCTGCGCGTCCTGCGGCATCGCGCCGAAGAAGCGGGGGCAGAGCGAGATGCGGAAGGTCCCGGACTGCAGGGTTTCCTTCAGCTTCGCGGTCTTCCAGCCATGGGTGGGCGTGAACGCGACCGCGTTGGTCGTGGCGCCGCAGCCCTGGTTGTACTCGAAGGTGATCCGACCGGAGTTGAGGGCGAAATCCATCAGCCCGATCACCTCGGTCACGCGCGCCAGGTTCTTCGGACCGAAGGTGCCGAACCAGCGCTCGTAGTCCGCAATCAGCGTCCCCGCGACGCCCTTGCGCTGGAGCGCGAGCATGTTCTTGTAGGCCTTGTCGAGGGCGGCCTGCGCCTGCAGCACGCAGGTCTCAACGGTTTTGCGCTGGCTGGGAAGGAAGTTGTAGGTATGGGCCATTCGTCTCTCCTCGCGGCTGGAGACGACGGGCCATCGACGAGTCGACTGTCGATCCCGTCATGAAGCGTTCAGGATACTACACATGCCACCACCCCGGATCAATCGCCGGGGGCGTCGGTCCGGATCGAATACGACTTTCACGTGCGTGTTGGTACCCCGACTGCCGCAAGACCCGGAGTGACTGATGGACCGGATCATCCTGTCGAACATGGCCTTCTTCGCCTACCACGGGGTGGCGCCCCAGGAGCGGCGGCTCGGCCAGCGCTTCTTCGTTGACGTGGACTGCCTCCTCGACGTCCGCCCGGCGGCGGAAGCAGACGATTACCGGCAGGCGGTCTGCTACGCGGCGGTCTACGACGTGGTAAGCGCGGTGATGACCGGCGAGCCCGCGAACCTGATCGAGACGCTGGCCGAGCGGATCGCGCGCACCGTGCTGGAGCGGTTCCCGCGGCTGGAGGGCGTCCGCGTCGCCATCCGCAAGCCCAGCGCGCCGGTGAAGGGCGTGCTGGACTACGCCGGCGTCGAGATCACCCGCCGGCGTGGAGACTACGGAACCGAACCCATCGGCTTCATGCCGCATCGCGATTGACCCGGGGCGCGCGCCGTCGCTACGGTCGCACGCCTGCAACGGAATGCGCGATGTCCGGAACCACTGATACCACCCTCGGTCGCTTCGACTACGTCATCGTCGGCGGCGGCTCCGCCGGATGTGTCCTGGCCAACCGCTTGAGCGCGGACCCGAAGGTTTCTGTGCTGCTGCTCGAGGCCGGCGGGCGCGACAACTACATCTGGATCAAGATCCCGGTCGGCTACCTCTACTGCATCGGCAACCCGCGCACCGACTGGCGATTCAGGACCGCCGCGGAGCCGGGACTCAACGGCCGCAGCCTCGCCTATCCCCGCGGGCGCGTGCTCGGTGGCTGCTCGTCGATCAACGGCATGATCTACATGCGCGGCCAGGCCCGCGACTACGACGGCTGGCGGCAGATGGGCAACGTCGGCTGGGGCTGGGACGACGTGCTGCCCTACTTCCGCAAGTCCGAGGACTACGCCTGGGGCGAGAACGAATTCCACGGCGTCGGCGGCGAATGGCGCGTGGAACAGCAGCGGCTGTCGTGGCCGATCCTCGACGCCTTCCGCGAGGCCTGCGCCCAGGTCGGCATCCCGAAGACCGAGGACTTCAACACCGGCGACAACTTCGGCGCCGGCTATTTCCACGTCAACCAGCGACGCGGCTGGCGCTGGAACACGGCGACGGCCTTCCTCAAGCCCGTCCGCCATCGCCAGAACCTGACCGTGCTGACGAACGCCCAGGCGCGTCGGCTGCTGTTCGACGGGCGGCGCTGCATCGGCGTCGAGATCAGCCACGACGGCACGGTGCGCCGGGTGGAGGCCGCCGGCGAGGTGATCCTGTCCGCCGGCGCCATCGGGTCGCCGCAGCTCCTCCAGCTCTCCGGCATCGGCCCCGGCGCGCTGCTGGCGGAGCACGGCATCCCTGTAGTGCACGACCTGCCGCAGGTGGGCGAGAACCTGCAGGACCACCTGCAGATACGGACGGTCTACAAGGTCACCGGCACCCGCACCCTCAACGACCGGGTGCGCACCGTGATCGGCAAGGCAGGGATCGGGCTGGAATATGCGCTGTTCCGGCGCGGGCCGATGAGCATGGCGCCGAGCCAGCTCGGCGTGTTCGCGAAGACAGACCCGTCCTACGAGACGCCGAACGTCGAATACCACGTGCAGCCGCTGTCGCTGGACGCGTTCGGGAAGCCGCTGCACCCCTTCTCCGCCTTCACCGCGAGCGTCTGCAACCTGCGGCCCCAGAGCCGCGGTCAGGTGCGGATAGCGAGCCCCGATCCGTCGGCGCCGCCGGAGATCCGGCCGAACTACCTGTCCACCGAAGGCGACCGCAAGGTCGCGGCGGATTCGATCCGGCTGACCCGCAGGATCGTCGCCGCTCCTGCCCTCGCCCGCTTCCGGCCGGAAGAATACCGCCCGGGACCGGAGCTGCAGACCGACGAGGAGCTGGCGCGCGCCGCCGGCGACATCGCAACGACGATCTTCCACCCGGTCGGCACCGCGCGCATGGGCACCGACTCGCAGGCGGTGGTGGACCCGCGGCTGAGGGTCCAGGGCGTCGAGGGCCTGCGGGTGGTGGATGCCTCGATCATGCCGACCATCACGTCCGGCAACACCAACTCGCCGACGATCATGATCGCGGAGAAGGCGAGCGACATGATCATCGAGGATCGACGCGGGCAGCCACAGCCTCGACTTCCAGCCTGAACTCGGGGCGGGTGAAGCCGGCGACGAGCAGCAGCGTGCTCGCCGGTGGCGGCGCACCCACGTGGCGGTCGCGGACGGCCATGTAGGCCGGCAGGTCCGCGCGGTCGACGACATAGGCGTTGAGCCGCACGATGTTCGCCATCGTCATTCCTGCCTCGCGGAGGATGCGGGCGATCGCCTGGAAGATCAGCTCCGCCTGCCCTTCCGCATCTGGCGGCACGGTGCCGTCTGCGGCGATGCCGAGCTGGCCGGAGACGAACAGCGTCCGCGCTCCCGGCGGCACCTCGACCGCATGGCTGTAGTTGGCGAACGGCGGGTGGACCCCGTCGACTGTCGCGATCGCGCGCATCGCACCTCCCTGCATCGTCGAGGAGACGAGAGTAGGCCGGCGGGGCGCTGCCCGCCAGCCTGTTACAGGCTCGCCGCGCCCAGCAGCAGCACGAGATAGACCGCCAGTCCGGCGAACAGGTCCCGACCCCGCGCACGATAGCGGGCGGGATCGTAGTCGATGTCGAACGCCATGACGCCTCGGGGGTTGCGGAGGAAGCGACGCGGCAAAGGGGAAGGCCGCGACGGTCGCACCGCCTGCAGATGGTGAATGGCGCCCGGAAGTCAAAGCCGCAGAACTGCGCGGCCTGTGTGAGCTGTCACAGCGGCGCCGGCCGCCCCACGTCAGGACAGGCGGAGTCGCATCCGCACCGGCTGGTGATCGGAGCCGTCCGCCAGCTCGTCCACCTCCACCGCCGCGACGTGGGGCGCCAGGTCAGTGGTGACGAAGCAGTAGTCGATGCGGATGCCCTTGCGGGCGACCGGGTCGCTGTAGAGGGTGTGACCGCCGGTCGGCGCGCCGCCGGCCTCGAGCCACGCATCGACGAAGCCGAGCGGCGCCTCCTGCCCGTCCACCGTGACCGGCGCCGCGAGCAGGCGTTCGTATTCGGGCGTCCCCGGCTGCATGTTGAAGTCGCCCATCAGCACCGCCGAGCGCGGGGGCGGCACCGGCGTCACCTGCTCGCTGCCCCAGGCGCCCGGGGGTGCGCCGCTGTGCACGGCGCCGTCGGCCTCGGCGCGGGCGTGGATGTGGAGGATCGTCTCAACCTGCTTCAGGCGCTGCGCGGCCGACAGGTGGCAAAGGTGGGTGGAGAACACCCGGATCGGCCCGTGCGGCGTCGCGATCGTCGTCTCCAGAACCCCGCGCTGAATGGCGAAGCGGATCGGGTCCGTGTACTTCGGCAGCAGGTGGT
>CALKHQ010000327.1 GCA_937988735.1 uncultured Alphaproteobacteria bacterium | reverse complement strand
CTCGAAGGTCGCGTCCGGCTCCACCAGCACGCCGCTGTCCCAGGGTTCCGCGGCCTCCGGGATCCGCAGGCTGTGGCGGTCGTTGGCCGGGTGATAGGCGGTGGTCGTGTGCACGCTGGCGTGCAGGTGCCAGCGCACGACTGTCCCCGGTTCGATGAACAGGCCGACCGGATCGAACCAGACCCGGGCGCCAGGCTGGTCGCTCTGCATGCCGATTTCCGCGACCGCGCCCTGCGCACGGGCGCGGGTGACCAGCGCCGGCGCCGCGAGCAGGACGCCGGCGGACGCGACCAGCGCCCGCCGGCTCATGCCGCCGCCGCTACTCCAGCGCCGCATCGCCGGGCGCCACGTGCCACAGCACGACGTGGTAATGCGGCTCCTCCACGCCCGGATGGCCGGCGTTGTAGTACAGGCTGGTGGCGACCACGGTATCGCCGGCCACCGGCAGTTCGCTGAACGCCTGCTGCCCCTCGATGGCGGCCATCGGGATCATGTAGATGGTCGACACCAGCGTGCCGTTGCGGTCGTAGGCCGCGAACGGCCCCGCGGGCAGGGTGGCGGGATCGACGTAGAGCGTGCCGAGACCGGGGAGGAAGTCCGGCAGCTCCACCAGCGCGCTCACCGGCTGGTAGCTGCCGCCGGCGGGCGCGGTCGGGTTCGCGTTGCCGGCGAGCGCGGCGGTTGCCGGCAGCATCGCCGCCGCGGCGGCCAGGATGATGCGTTGCATCGGGCGATACCTCCTTCGTGATCCGTTTGGCGTGCGACCGGCCGGCCGGACCCGAAGGGGCGGCGGTCAGCTCATCGGCGGAACGCCGACAGCCGCGCCAGCACGCGGGCGACGATGCGGTCGCAGCGCGCCCCGGCGAAGGGGAAGAGCTCGGTGGCGAGCCCGGCGACGCGGCTCTCCAGCGCGCGGCGCAGCTGGGCGCGGGCGCGGTGGAAGCGGGTCTTCACCGTCGCCGGCAGCAGGTCGAGCGTCGCCGCGGTCTCGGCGACGGAAAGCTCCTCCACCGCGCGCAGCACGAACACCTCGCGGATGCCGTCGGGGAGGGCGTCGATCTCGCGCTGGAGCAGCCGGCGCAGCTCGCCTGCTGCCGCGTCGCGCTCGGGCGTCAGCCGGTCGGGATGCTCCACGCGGCCGACGAGGGCCTCGTCCACCGGCTGGTCCGAGGCGCCCGCGAGTCGTCGCCGCTGCCGGGTCCGCAGCCGGCCGCGGGCGAGATTGACCGCGATTCGGCACAACCACCCCTCCAGCGGGCCGTCGGCGCGGTAGTCGTGCATGTGGAGGAAGCCCTGCACATAGGCGTCCTGCACCACGTCCTCGGCCTCGGCGTCGTCGCCCAGGATGGCGCGGGCGATGCGGAACAGCCGCCGGTTGTGGCTGCGGACGATGCGTTCGATCTCGCGCTCGTCCGGAAGCGGACGGTGCAGCACCGCGATCGCGCCCTGTTCGCCTGCCATGGCTGCCCTCGAAGATCCTGCGCCGTCGCCCCGTCGGGTCCGGCCGACCGTGTCGCGCGCCATTGATGCCGCGACCGGCAGAAAGGTTCCCGGGCTCGCGGCGGCCCGGTGCCGGCTGCTCCGCGCCACCATACGCCGTTTTCGCAAGGGGGAACCCGGAAACCCCATCGCTTCGGGATTCCAGCATGGGACCGCATCGAATAATTGTCGTCGGGGCTGGACAAATGTTCGTGCTCATTGTGGTATGTAGGGGGGAGCAACGCCCGCCTGCATATGAACAAGAACGGGGGTACGGAAGGCGTGACCGCAGTGGTCGCAGGGCAGCATGGGCGACGGCAGTTCCTTGTCCTGCCGCGCTGGTTCACCTCGGACCACCCGCTTCCGTGGCTGGCGCCGCTGTTTGCGCTGATCGCCGCCTTCGGCCTCTACCCGCTCGGCTACGCGCTGTGGCTGACGCTCAACCAGCGCAATCCCTACACCCGCGAGATGGAATGGAGCGGCCTCGACCAGTGGGCGCGGGCGCTCGGCGACGAGCGGATGTGGAACGCGCTGATGGTGACGTCGATCTACACCGTCGTCTGCCTGCTGGTGCAGGTGGTGCTGGGCTTCGTCATCGCGCTGCTGCTGGACAGCGAGCGGCCGGGGTACGGCGTGCTGCGCGCGCTGATGACGCTGCCACTGGTCGTTCCGCCGGCGGTGACCGGCCTCATGTTCCTGCTGATGGAGGACGCCCAGTTCGGCGTCCTCGCCTACTACCTCGATGTGGTGGGGCTGGCCGACCCGTCGCAGCCGATCCTCGGCAACATCTACACGGCGCTGCCGGGGGTGATGCTTGCCGACATCTGGCAGTGGACGCCGTTCATGGTGCTGATCATCCTCGCCGGGCTGCGCGCCCTGCCGAAGGAGCCCTATGAGGCGGCGGCGATCGACGGCGCCAGCTACCTGCAGTCGCTGTGGTACCTCACCCTGCCGATGCTCGGCCGGGTGGTGGCGGTGGCGGTGCTTATCCGCACCATCGACCTGTTCCGCATCTACGACTACATCTACACCATGACCACCGGCGGGCCGGGAACCGCCACCGAGACGCTGAGCTTCTACGCCGGCCGCGAGTTCACCACCGCCAACTTCAACTACGCCTCGACCCTCAGCCTGATCACGCTGATCCTGCTCAACGTGGTCTGCTTCCTCTTCATCCGGGTCTCGCGGGTGAAGTTCTGATGGTGGCGGTGCTGAGAGGTCTCCGGCTGCGCGACCTGTTCGCGGTGCTGGTCGTGCTGGTGTTCATGTTTCCGCTGTTCTGGTGGGTGCTGGCCTCGTTCAAGCCCTACACCGCCATCTTCAGCCGGATTCCCAACTACTTCGACTTCGCCGCCACCCTCGACAACTACCGGGTGGCGCTCCTCGGCGCATCGCGGATCAACCTGGAGCAGGGGGTCGGCGGCCAGACCGGCGGCGCGTCGAGCTACTATTCGATCCCGTCGATCCTCGACAGCATCATCATCGCGATCGGCTCGACCGTGCTCGCGGTGCTGTTCGCGACGCTCGCGGCCTATGCGCTCTCCCGCTTCCCGATCCGGGCAAAGAAGCACGTGGTGTTCTTCATCCTCGCCCAGCGGATGATGCCGCCGATCGCCGTCGCGATCCCGCTGTTCTTCATCTTCCGCGACATCGGGCTGCGCGACACGCACATCGGCATCATCATCGCCCACACGCTGATCAACCTGCCGCTGGCGACGCTGCTGCTGAAGAGCTTCTTCGACGATGTCCCGCGCGACCTCGACGAATCCGCGATGATCGACGGCGCCAGCCGGTTCACCGTGTTCTGGCGCATCGTGCTGCCGCTGGTCCGCGGCGGCATCGCCGCCACCGCCGTGCTCTGCTTCATCTTCTCCTGGACGGAGTTCCTGATCAGCCTGCAGCTGACCACCAGCATCCGGACGATCCCGGTCAAGATCACCACCTTTGTCACCTCTACCGGCACGGAATGGGGCCTGATCACCGCGCTCGGCAGCGCTGCGCTGGTGCCCAGCTTCATCTTCATCCTGCTGGTGCAACGCCATCTGGTCCGCGGACTGACCCTCGGCTCGCTGAAGGACTGAGCCGCAGGCGGACGAGACACAGCCCAACCACAGGGAGCGGAGGAACGTCGATGAGCTTCAAGGAATACGACCGGAAAACCTACATCGCTGACCTGGCGGGCAAGTTTGCCCGGCGCCAGGTCTCTAAGCGCCAGTTCCTGCGCGGCATGGCGACCGCGGGCGTCGGCTTCTCGGCCTTCTCCGCCGCCATGCTGGGTGGCGGCCTGAAGCGGCAGAACGGCCTGTACCGTCTCGGTACCGACCTCGCGGCCGCCCAGACGCCCGACGACGTCAACGCCTGGCTCAGGGATGTCGGCCGCGCCTTCGCCGGCACCACCATCCGCTACACCTCCGAGGCGACGCCGCCGACCAACGTGGCGAGCGAGCTCAAGTCCGAGTTCGAGGAGCTCACCGGCATCAACGTCGAGATCGAGATCGTCCCGCTGGAGCAGGTGCTGCAGAAGGCGACACTCGACGCCCAGGCCCAGCTCGGCACGTACGACCTCTACTATCTCGACCAGGCCTGGGCCGCGCTGTTCTCGCCGGACACGATCAACCCGCGCGAGATGTACGAATCGAACCCCGAACTCGCGATGCCGGGGTACGACTGGGACGACTTCTCCCAGCCGCTCGTCGAGGGTATCGCCATGGCGTACGGCCAGCAGATGGGGATACCGTTCGACATCCCGATCATGATCCTGATGTACCGGCGCGACCTGTACGAAAAGCACGGCATCGCGGTGCCGACGACGATGGCCGAGTACATGGAGGCGACCAGGGCGCTGCACGAGGCCGAGATCGGCAACGGCATCTACGGCACCACCGGCCAGCTCAAGTCGGGCCACTACTCGCTGGAGTGCGACTGGACGATCTGGCTGTGGGCCCACGGCGGCTCGATCTTCGACAGGGACGGCATGTTCTCGGGCCACGACGAGGCCGGGATGACCGGGCTCAACTACATGCTGGAGCTGGTCAAGTACATGCCGCCGGCGGCCAACACCTGGACCTGGGACGGCCAGTGGCAGTCGATGGCGCAGGGTATCGCCGCGCACGTCATCTCGTGGGGCGAGTTCTTCCCCGGCCTCGACGGCGGCGATTCCGCCGTCGCGGGCCTGATGGAAGCGGCAATCCCGCCGGAGGAAGCCGCGCTCCGCACCCCCGACCAGTGCGGGTTCAACGAGATCCCGCACATCGGGCACCAGGGCGGCTCGTCGATCGCGCTGTCGCGCTACTCGCAGAATCCGGAGGCGGCCTGGCTGTTCATGCAGTGGGTGACGTCGAAGGACATCGTCGCCCGCAGCTGCGTCGTGGGCGGCGGCGCCTCGCCGGTGCGCCTGTCCGCGTTCAAGGACGAACGCGTGCTGGCGGCGGCGGTGCCCGGCGCCGGCACCACCCGGCATTTCCCGGCGATCGAGTGGACCATCAACAACCGGATGGGTTCGGAGCCGGACCTGCCGTCGTGGCCGGAGATCGCCAACAACGTGATCCCGGTCGAACTCGGCAAGCTGCTCGCCGGCCAGTACGACTCGCCCGAGGCGGCAATGGCGGTGATCGCCGAGAAGACCAACGAGCTCGCCGCGCCGTTCCGCGGCTGATCGCGCGGCATCTGCGCCCGTGGCGATGGCGGGGCTTCGGCCCCGCCATCCGTCGCGGCGTCCGGTCCTCCCCGGTCATGGGCGCGGAACCCCTGCGGCGCCCTGCCGTTGTTCCGGTGGAGTGCGGGCCCGTCCGGGCCTGCGGGCAACCGATCCAGGGAGATGACCATGCCGCAGAAGATCAAGGGCGAGGGCGACTACGAGGCCGCGCGCCGCTACCGCAAGGATGTGGAGGAATTCGCCCGCTCCGGCGACATCGAGCGCGCCGCCCGCGAGGCCCGCAAGGCCGTCGAGGGCGAGGAAGGCCGGAAGCTCCGCGAGGCCGAGGAGGCCGGCAAGGCCAGGTCGCGTGGCGAGGATCCCAAGCTCTACAAGCGCGACCGGAACTAGGCCGCGCAGCTTCCGTTCCGGGCGCCCCGGGCCGGCGCTTCCGTATCTCCGGCGGCGGACAATTCCGCCGGGCAGCTTCGCCTGTGGCGACCCGGGGCGGGGCTACCGGATCTCTTCGTCGATCAGGACGACCGGGGTGATCTCGAAGTCGAAGGACGCGTCGACCGCGAAGTACACGATCCGGAACGCCCCGTCGCGGAAGGCCCAGCGGGTGACGTCGAACGCATCGGCCAGGCCCCGCCACTTGCCGTTGGCTTCCAGCGTCAGGGTCTCGGGGTCGAACTGCGGGTTGAACACCTCGCGGCGGTCCGCAATCTCCGAAATCGTGACGGCCTCGACCACGGTCTGCGCATCGCCGTCCGCATAACGGACGTCCAGCACCGGATTCGGAAACGGCACCGGCGCGGCGTTCCCGTCCTGATCGGCCAGGACATAGACGTAGACCAGGTTGTAGGCGCCGAAGAAGCAGGGAAACTCGACCAGCAGCGCCTCGCGCTGCGCGTCGGTCTCGCCGATCCGGATCGGATAGGCGGTTTCGGCCGCGTCGCTCTCGGGCCGGGTGCCAGGCAGGTCGCAATCCTCCGGCAGGGTCTCCAGGTGGACTGCCCGCGCCCGCGCCAGGGCGTCTTCCTGCCAGTCGCCGGTCTGGGCGAGGGCGCTTCCGGCGCCGGCGGCCGGCGCCGCGCACAGGCCGGCAAGGAGAGCGCATCGCCAGCGATGGCCCCGGACCCGAACGTGGTTCATTCCTTCCTTCCTCCTGCGGAAGCCGGTCCCGACCGCCGGGGTCGGGCTCTTGCGGCTGCCGGTGTCACCTTAGCCAGCCGAACGCGCCGAAAATAGGGCGCACCGACGCGGCATCCGGTTCGAGGCGAACGGCGTCGGCGGCCTTGCCCGCCCGCGGGCGCTGTCGGGCGCGTGGAGGATGTGACCGCGGTCATGCCGCGACCGCGGGGCGCGCTTCCCTCCGGCGAGGCCGTTCGGCCATAATGCGAGTCCTGCCGCGCCCCTTGCGGCCATGATTCCGACGGCATCCTTCACGCTCCCCGGCCGCTCGCGACGGGCAGCCGTGCCGTCGTTCGGGAGGAAACCGGGAAGGCGCCGATGACAGTGGCAACCGAAGCCGCGAACGACGACGTGCGCGCCAGGCGCAATGTGGCCGTTCTGTTCTTTGCCCAGGCCGTGCTCGGCTCGCAGATGCCGATCAACATCGTGCTGGGCGGCCTCGCCGGCGCCCAGCTCTCGCCCGATCCGGCCCTGGCGACGCTGCCGATCTCGCTGATGGTGCTGGTGGCGATGCTGTCGGCGGCGCCGGCGTCCCTGATGATGGGCCGGTGGGGCCGGCGCACCGGCTTCCTCTGCGGCGCTCTTTCCGGCAGCCTCGGCGGCGCGGTCAGTGCCGGGTCGCTCCTGCTCGGCAGTTTCGAGCTGCTGCTGCTCGGCTTCGCGCTCACCGGCGTCTACCAGGCGTTCCAGAACTTCTACCGCTTCGCCGCCGCCGACACCGCGTCGGAGGCGTTCAAGCCGAAGGCGATCTCCTGGGTGCTCGCCGGTGGCCTCGTCGGCGCGTTGCTGGGGCCGGAGGTGCTGGTCCACACCCGCGACCTGTTCGATCCGGTCCCCTATGCCGGCGCCTTCGCCGCCGTGGTGGCGCTGAACATCATCGGCGCGGTCGGGTTGCTGCCGCTCGACATTCCGGTGCCGCCGCGCCGGGCGAAGGGCGTGCGCCAGGGCCGGCCGATGGGCGAGATCCTGCGCCAGCCGCGGGTTTTCGTCGCCATCATCTGCGGCATGGTCGCCTTCGCGCTCATGAACCTGGTGATGACCTCGACCCCGCTGGCGATGGTCGTCTGCGGCTACACGCCGGACAACGCGGCCGACGTGGTCCGCTGGCACGCCTTCGCCATGTTCGCCCCCAGCTTCTTCACCGGCTCGATCATCGCCCGCTTCGGCCATGCGAAGGTGATCGGGGCGGGCCTGGTGGCGCTTGCCGGCTGCGGGGTCGTGGCGCTCAGCGGCATCGCGCTGACGCAGTTCTATGTCGCGCTGATCCTGCTCGGCATCGGCTGGAACTTCGCCTTCATCGGCGCGACCAGCCTGCTCGCGACCGGCCACACGCCGGAGGAGCAGGCCAAGGTGCAGGGTCTCAACGACTTCCTGGTGTTCGGGCTGGTCGCCACCGCCTCGTTCAGCTCCGGCGCGCTCCTCAGCACCTATGGCTGGGACTCGGTGCAGTACGCGATGGCGCCCGCGCTCATCATCGCGGGGTCCGCGATCATCTGGCTGTCGCTGCGCCGTCCGGACCCGGCCTGACGCCTCAGTCCTCGAGCGCGAACGGCAGTTCGTACTCGCGGACGACCGGGCTCGCCTTGCTGCGGGTCTTCACCTCGACCCGCGCCTTCAGCGGCGTGCCGACGACCAGCGAGTTGCGGACGTACTGGTCCTCGTGGTGGATCCAGGACTCGCTCTCCAGCAGCAGCACGTCGGTGCCCGCCTTCCGTGCCTGGTAGGCCCAGCGCTCGACCTGCAGCGGCTCGTAGTTGACGAAGCGGCCCATGTACTGGACCTGCACGCCGGGAACGCCGCGGTTGCCCAGCTCGGGGTGATTGAACACGCTGACCCGCAGGGTCGAGTTGTCCTCGAGGTCGCGGACTTCGATCTCGTCGATCAGGGTCTTCTCGGCCATGTTCGGCTCGCCTTTCGTTGCGATGGTGATGGCGCGGGATATGGCAGCGGCAGGTTTCAGCCGCATGTCGGCGCGCGCCGCGCCGCGTTTCGATTGTTTCAGGGCTCGAGCCCGAGCTCGGCGCACATCCGGGCGTAGGCGCGGGCCCGGTCCTCCGGATCTTCCGGCCGGAAGCGCAGGAAGAACGGCCGGCGGCTCCAGTCGAACGGCTCGTCGGCCTTGCCGCGGATGTAGTAGAGCAGGGCGGCGAAATGGACGCCGCGGTCGTCCGCGGCCTCCCGCGCCCCGCGCTGCAGCGCGGCCACCACGGCGGGGGTCGGGTGGTCCGCCGCCAGGTCGAGCGCCTGGTCCAGTCCGCCGAAGGTGTCGTCCTGCTCCAGTGCGGAGACGATCTCGGCCGAGAGGTCGTCCGCCTCGCCCGCTTCCCGCAGCAGCCGGGCGGCACAGAGCCGGGTGTTCTCGTCGCCGTGGGCGCGGTCGTGGCGGGCGGCGTCCATCGCAGCCGGCGTGCCCAGCCGGACGAGGGCCTGCAGGTCGCGCCACTGCCGGTTCGGGCGCGCGACCAGCATCGCCTCCGCTTCGGCGCGCTCGTCGTCGGTCATCAGCTCCAGCGCGTCGAGGTCGTAAGGGGTGCCGTCGCGCCATTCGTCGTAGCCGATGTTCATGCTGCGGATGAAGCGGCGGTAGGCGTCGGAGTGGCCGGCCATGGCGCGCATCCTCACTGCGGATCCCGGGAATCGCTGCGCAGCCAGGCGTCGAGCCGCCGCCGGTTCTCCGGCGCGACCTTCCGGCCCCCGGCGCGGTCGAGCGCGTCGCGTGTCGCCGCCAGCACCGGCCGGAAGTCCGCCTCCGGCCCGTGGAAGCGCTCGGCCAGGTCCACCGCCTGCCCGGTCTCCAGCTCGAACCGGCCGGGATAGGGCGTTTCGTCCTGGTCGAGCCGGTCGCGCATGTGCTGGGCGACCCGCAGCAGCGCGTCGCGCACGGGGATGGCCAGCCGTTGCGGGGAGTCGGTCATGTGCCAGCGGATGTGGGCCAGCGCCTCCGTCCGCCAGGTGCCGGACAGGAGCTCGGCCAGCTCCGCGTGCAGGTTCGGCCGGGCGGCGACGGCGGCGAGCGCCGCCTCCCGTACCGCGCGCGGCTCGTTGTCGCCGGTGAAGTCCAGCCACTGCCACAGCGGCGCCTGCGGCGAGGTCGCCTTCAGCTCGGCCAGCCGCCGCTCGGTGAACGGGTCCGGTGGCGCCGCCTCCGCCTCCGCCCTGCGCTTCGCGGCCGCCCTGCTCGCGGCCAGCGCGGCCGTGGCCGCGGCGATCGCGGCGACCGCGAGCGCTCCCAGCAGGATCCAGCGCATCAGCGCGGGGCTGGCCCACGGCACGATCGCCGGATCGATCGCCCAGCCGGTGTAGACGACCAGCACGATCGGCAGCAGGTAGGAGACGAGGCCGCAGGCGACCCGCATCGGCGTCGCCGCGCCGCGGTCGCCGCTCACGACCAGGAAGATGACGGAGCCGACGCCGGTGGCGAGGTGGACGATGTAGACGAGGATCGCCTGCGCCGCGGTGCTGAGGGTGATCCAGGCGAAGCCGCCTGCGTCGATGGCGACGCCCAGCGCGACCGCCAGCGCCAGCCAGCGGAACGGGGCGACCATGAAGTAGACGATGGCCGCACCCGCCCGGTCCGGGCCGGACAGCCGGGCGTTCGACCGCTGGGCCACGTAGAGCAGGGCCGTCACCAGAACGGCGATTGCGAGGGCGATGGTCGCCACGGTGGTCATCGGTCATCCTGTGGATGGGCGCGGGGTCGCGCCGGTGGGACAGGCAGGCGGCCGGCGGGCTGTTGCCGCCCGGCCGCCGGTCAGCGCCTCTGTCGCGGCAGGGGGCGATGCGGTTCACGCCGCCGCCGGCGCGATCGCATGGGCGAGGAGGGCGCGGTAGCTCGGGGTCGCCTGCTCGGCCAGCCGCGCGCCGTCGGCGTCGAGCGGCGGCGGCGCGTCCTCCGGCGGGGCGAAGCCGGTGGAGGCCCGGACCGCCCGGTACCAGTGCGGCGCCCACACCCCGTCCTCGGGCCGCGGTCCGGCCGCCCACGACAGCATCGCCGGGTCGAACGCGATCCCGATCCGCGCGCACAGCGCCGCGAGCACGCCGGCCGGGTCGGCCAGGAGCCGGGTCGCGTCGATCACCGGAGGGGCGGCCCCCAGCCGGTCGGCGATCCGTTCGAACAGGGCCTGCTGCTGCAGGAAGCCCAGGTCGGCCAGCGTCGGGTTCTCCCGCTTGGCGCGGTAGCTCGCCACCACCCGCGCCGGGTCGCGGATCAGGAACACGTTGACCACCGCGTCCATCCAGTCGAGCGGAAACCCGGGCAGCATGTGGTGGGTCATGTGCTTCTGGTAGAAAACGGGCCGGCCGCCCGGGACCGGCCCCAGGCAGGCGCGCGCGACCGCAGCCGGGTCCGTCTCCCCGGCGGCGATCACCTCGTCCCGCATCGGGTGGTCGAGGCCGGTGGCGGCGAGATAGGCAGCGTAGAACGGCTCGTCCCACACCGCGCAGTCCGCCCGCGACCCGAAGCTGCGCATCAGCGCGGTGGACAGGTTGCGTGGCCCCGACCACATCGCGATCCGCACCGCCTCCCCCGTGCCGGGGGAGGAGGTGGCGACCGGCGCCGTGTTGTCGGTCGGCGTCATCCGGCGGTGTCGCGCTCGACCAGCGCGGCGTAGAGCGCGCGGATGCGGGCGGTGACCGGGCCCATGCCGCCGTCGCCGATGATCCGGCCGTCGATCTCGCCCACCGGCGTCTGCCCGGCGAAGGTGCCGGTGAGGAAGGCCTCATCCGCGCCGTAGGTCTCGACCAGCGAGAAGTTGCGCTCGAACACCGGGATGCCGTTCTCCCGGCACAGCTGGATCACCTTCGCCCGGGTGATGCCGTTCAGGCAGTAGTCGCCGGTCGAGGTCCACACTTCGCCCCGGCGGACGATGAAGAAGTTGCAGGCGTTGGTGGTGTTGACGAAGCCGTGCGGGTCCAGCATCAGCGCCTCGTCCGCCCCCGCCTTCTCGGCCGCGATGCAGGCCAGGATGCAGTTCAGCTTGGAATGGCTGTTCAGCTTCGGGTCCTGGGTCAGCGGCAGCCCGCGGTGCTGGGCGACGGTGGCC
>CALKHQ010000326.1 GCA_937988735.1 uncultured Alphaproteobacteria bacterium | reverse complement strand
CTGCCGCGCCCCGTTTTCACGCCACCCCCAGCCGGAGACCTGAGCCCTGACTACCGCCGCCGTCACCACCGATGCCCAAGGGCCCTCGCGGCTGGTCGAGTTCCTGACCGGCGCCTGGTCGTGGCTGTTCCTGATCCTGCTGCTGCTGTTCTTCGAGGTCTGGGCGCAGGCCGAACTCGGCACCTCCTTCATCTTCAACACCCACAACCTGCGCTCGATCGGCATCTACGCCGTCCTGCCGCTGCTGCTGGCGCTGGGCCAGACCTTCGTCATCATCTCCGGCGGCATCGACCTTTCGGTCGGCTACACCGTCGGCTTCGCGGCAGTGGTGGTGGCGCTGTTCTGCAACCTGTTCGAGCCGGCGATGGGCATGGGCCTGGGCTTCGTCGGCGCCGCCGTCCTCACGCTGCTGGCCTGTTCGGTGATCGGCGCCATCAACGGCGTGCTGATCGCCTGGCTGCGGGTGCCGCCGTTCATCGGCACGCTGGGCATGTATGGCGTCGCCCGCGGCGTCGGCTTCCTGTTCGCCGACGGCACCCGGGTCCCGGTCCGCAACGACGTGCTGTTCGAGCTCGGCAACGGCCGCCTGTTCGGCGAGTTCCCGATCCCGATCCTCGTCACCATCGTGGCGCTGCTGATCATGCACTACGTGCTGCGCCAGACCCGCTTCGGGCAGTACACCTACGCCATCGGCGGCAACCGCGCGGCGGCGGTGCGCGCCGGCGTCAAGGTGAAGCGGCAGACGCTGTACCTCTATGTCCTCGCCGCCGTGTTCGCCGGGGTTGCCGGCATCATCTACTCCGGCCGCTTCTCCGCCGGGTCGCCCGACGCGGGCGAGCCGCTGCTGCTCAACGCCATCGCCGCGGTCGTCATCGGCGGGGCCAGCCTGTTCGGCGGGTCGGGCAACCTGATCGGGACGCTGATCGGCGCGCTGATCATCGCGGTGATCGAGTACGGGCTGGTCTTCATCAACCTGCCGCCCTTCTACCAGTTCATCGGGGTCGGCCTGGTCATCATCATTTCCGTGCTGATCGACCAGTCGCGCAGCAGGCTGACCGGCGAGCGCGCGAGCGAGGAAGGCTGATGAGCGCGCAGGCAGAAGCCGGGCATCGCGAGCCGGTGCTCTCCGTCCGCAACCTCACCAAGCGGTTCGGCGGCGTCACCGCCCTCAACAACGTCTCCTTCGACCTCTACCCGGGAGAGGTGGTGGCGCTGGCCGGCGACAACGGCGCCGGCAAGTCCACGCTGATCAAGGCGATTTCGGGCGTGCACAGGCCGACCGAGGGCGAGATCATCTACAAGGGCGTGCCGCGCCACTTCGAGAACCCGCGCGAGGCCCGCGACATGGGGATCGAGACGATCTACCAGGACCTTGCGCTTGCCGACAACCTCGACGTCGGCGAGAACGTGTTCCTCGGCCGGGAGCTCAAGACGAAGTTCCTCGGGCTGATCCCGATGCTCGACCGCAAGCGGATGCGGGCGCTCGCCCACGACGCGATCGAGACGCTGGACATGGACATCCGCCGCCTCGACCGCCCGGTGCGCACGCTCTCGGGCGGCCAGCGACAGGCGGTGGCGATTGGGCGCGCGATCTACTGGAAGGCCGAGATCCTGATCATGGACGAGCCGACCGCCGCACTCGGCGTGCCCGAGCAGCGCAAGGTGATGGCGCTGATCAAGCGGCTGAAGGCGCAGAACGTGGCGGTGCTGTTCATCTCGCACAACCTGATGGACATCATGGAAGTCGCCGACCGCATCGTGGTCCTGCGCCGCGGCGAGGTCGCCGGCGAGCGCCGCAAGGCCGACATCGACAGCGACGAGATCGTCCGGCTGATGGTCGGGGGCTGAGGCCTCCTCCCCCTTCCGTCATCGCGCTCCGCTCCGGGCCGCGTGCCGCCCCGCACCCGGCTGCCCCCGCCTCGCACTTGCTTTGGCCCGTGTCCCCGTGCAAAATAGTTGGGAGGCAAACTAACTATGTGCCCGCCCACCACGGCGGGCAAGCGGAGGAGCGAGGAGAATCGGATGCTCACGGTAGAGCCGGTCACGCCATCGTTCGTGGCCAGGGTGACGGGGATCGATCTGGGACAGCCGTTGCAGAAGGAGGCGCTGTCTGAGATTTCGGCAGCGATCGCGAAATACGCGATCCTGGTCTTTCCGGGCCAGCAGCTGGACGACGAGCAGCACCTGGCCTTCAGCCGCAACTTCGGGCCGCTTGAGATCGCGGTAACCTCCACCAAGGTCGTCACCGATGCGAAGCAGCGCCTTGCCTCGCTTGAGATCGGCGACGTCTCCAACCTCGATCCCGACAACAGGCCCCGGGCCCGCACCGACCGGCGCCGGCTGCACGAGCTGGCCAACCGCATCTGGCACACCGACAGCTCGTTCAAGCCGACCCCCGCGAAATACTCGCTGCTTTATGCCCATGTCGTGCCGCCACACGGCGGAGAGACGGAATACGCCGACCTGCGGGCGGGCTATGACGCGCTTCCCGAGGCGACCAAGGCCGAGATCCAGGACCTGGTCTGCATCCACCACCTGATGCATTCCCGGCGGTCGATCGGCTTCGACGACTACTCGCCCGAGGAAGAGGCCGCCTTTCCGCCGGTCCGGCAGCGCCTGGTGCGCTACCTGCCGGAGTCGGGACGCCGTACGCTGTACCTGGCGTCGCATGCCTCCCACATCGAGGACTGGCCGGTTCCGGAGGGCCGAGTGCTGCTGCGCGACCTGATCGAGCACACGACCCAGCGCGAGTTCGTCTACCGGCACAGCTGGACGGCGGGGGACCTGGTGATGTGGGACAACCGCTGCACGATGCACCGCGCCCGTCCGTTCGACGAGCGCTACGCGCGCGACTTGCGACGCACCACCGTCGAGGACGTCGCCCCGTCCTGCGAGCAGGCTTTCCTCGCCGCGTAGCAGCTTGCGCGGGAACGGCACCAGGCCGCCGTTCCCGCCTTGCGTCGCAAGGGTCCCGCAGAGGCCCGACGACGGGCGGGAGCGTCCTGCCAAGAACCAACGACAACGATCACCACGGAGGAAACTGCCATGCCAACGTCCGGCCCGACGCGCACGGCCGCGCTTGCCCTTACCTTCTCCCTCGCAGCCGGTCCTGCGGCGGCGCTGGAGCTCACCATCGGCGTGGTCAATCCCGCCGACGACCCGACGACCGAATCGCTGATGCTGATGAAGGAGCTGCTGGACAACAGCGCAACCGGCCTCTCGCTGACCGTCTATCATTCCGGCCAGCTGGGGCAGGAGCCGGACTTGATCGAGCAGGTGCGGATCGGTGCGCTGGACATGACCACCGTCGCCGCGTCCGTCGTCTCCACTTTCTCGCCGACCGTCGGCGTGCTCGACATCCCCTACCTGCTGACACTCGAAAACGACCAGGTCTGGACGGTGCTGGACGGTGAGGTCGGCGACCGGCTGGCCGAGGACATCCGGCGGGACGCAGGGCTGGAGCTGCTGGCCTGGTGGAACGCGGGCATACGCAGCGTCTATGCCCGTGACCGCATCGTCGACGAACCGTCGGACCTGGAAGGCGTGCGCATCCGGGTGATCGGCGCCCCGGTCTACATCGACACCTTCAGCGCCTTCGGGGCGCAGCCGGTATCGATGCCCTTGGGCGAAATCTACACCAGCCTCGCCACCGGCGCGATCGACGCCGGCGAGTCCGACCCGTCGGGGTACCGGGTCATGAAGTTCTACGAGCAGGCGCCGATGTATTCCCTCACCAGCCATATCCTGCTCATCCGCCCCCTGGTGATGAATCCGGACGCGCTGGCGCGGATGACGCCCGAGCAGCGCGCGGAGTTCGCCGACGTGCTGGCCCGGGTGACCGAAGACCAGCGCACCCGCATCATGGCCCGCGTCGATTCGGACATCGCCTTCCTGCAGGGGCAGGGAGTCACGGTGACGCCGGTGGACCTCGCGCCGTTCCGGGCCGCGGTCCAGCCGGTCGTGGAGAAGTACTCGGCCGCCCTCGGCGAGGACCTCGTCGACGCCATCCTCGAAGCGCGCTGACGCCCAGTCGCGTCCCGCCGCAAGCCGGCAGTTGGCACTTGCCGGCGGGGCACGACCTGCTATGGTTGGATGGCAAACGAACTAACCTCTCGCGCCCCGGTGCGGGCGAGGGGTACAGGGGTGCCGTGCCCTGCGCCGGCAGCCCCGAAGGATGCGCAGACATCCCAAGCAACGACAGGGCCTGTGCCCGTTTCGGAACGGAGGAAATGCTCGTGGGAAAATTCTCGTTTGCCGTCGCGGTGCCCGCTGCCGCGCTGGCCGGACTGTTCGCCACCGGCGTCGACGCGCTGGACATCTCGGTGGCCGTGGCCAATCCGCCGGACGACCCGGCCTCGGTTGCCCTGATGCGGATGAAGGAGCAGCTCGACAACGGGGAAACTGGTCTGAGCCTCACGGTCTACACCAGCGGCCAACTGGGCGGCGAGGCCGACCTGGTGGAGCAAGTTCGACTCGGTGCGCTGGACATGACGACCGTGGCCGCGTCGGTCATCTCGACCTTCTCGCCGACGATGGGCGTGCTGGACATCCCCTATCTGCTGTCGCTTGAGAACGACCAGGTCTGGCGCGTCCTCGACGGCCCGATCGGCGAGCAGATCGGCGCGCAGATGGAAGAGGACACCGGCATGCGGCTCGTCGCCTACTGGAGCGCCGGCGAGCGCAGCGTGTTTACCCGCGACCGGCTGATCAACAGCCCGGAGGACCTGGCCGGACTGCGCATCCGCGTCATCCCCAGCCCGGTCTATCTCGACACCTTCAACGCGCTGGGCGCAGAGGCGGTCGGCATGCCCTACGCCGAGGTCTACACCAGCCTCGCCACCGGCGCGATCGACGGCGCCGAGCAGGACACCTCCGGGTTCCGGGTGATGAAGTTCTACGAGCAGGCCGCCTACTATTCGTTCACCAAGCACATCCTGCTGATCCGGCCGCTGGTCATGAATCCGGCCGTGCTGGACGAGATGACTCCGGAGCAGCGGGCGGAATTCGACGCCGCGATCGCCGACGCGACGGAGTTCCAGCGCCAGTACATCCTGGATATGGTCGCCGACAACATGACCTATCTTGCGGAGCAAGGGGTCCAGTTCGCCGAGCCCGACCTGGCCGCGTTCCGCGAGCTGGCGGCGCCGGTGCGCGAGGACTATGCGAAGACTCTAGGCGCGGACCTGATCGCCGCCATCGAAGCGATCGAGTAACGCGGTGGCACAGGCCGAGCTGACGGCCTCACGGCCGTCCTTCGCGGCGACGCTGTGCCGGATCGAGGATGGCGTTGCCCGGGTCGAGAAAGCGGTGCTGGTCGTCGCTGCCCTAGCGATGATCGTGCTGCTGCTGCTGCAGATCTCGACCCGGGCGGGCCTGCCGGTGCCGCTGGACTTCTCCGACGAGCTGACCCGGGTCCTGCTCGCCTGGATGATCTTCGTGGGAGCGGCGCTCGCGACCTACCGCGGGCTCCATTTCGCGGTGCACATCCTGATGCAGCACCTGCGGTTCGCCGGCAAATGGCTGGTCGAGCTCGCGGTCGGCGGCATCGCCCTCGCCTTCATGGCAGCGGTCGCCTGGGTCGGCATCCGCGGCACCGTCTCCGGCGCCGTGCAGATGCTGCCCAGCCTCGGCGTCTCCGTCGCGTGGTCCCAGGCCGCAATGCCCGTCGGCTTCACGCTGATGCTCTACCACACGCTGATGCTGCTGCCGCGGCGGCTGTCTGGTATCGGCCCGGCCGAGCGCCAAGGCGAAGATCCGGCCGCGTAAACCGGCCGGTCCGTCCCATTCCGCAATGGCTTCCGCCACCCTGGAGGACCCATGCTGTCCTGGCTCCCGGTCTACGGGCTGATCACCCTGCTGCTGCTGCGGGCACCGGTGTTCGTGGCACTCGGCGCACCATCTCTTCTCTATCTCGTCCTGTCGGGCATTCCCCTCGGCATCTTCCAGCAGCGGCTGGTCGCGAGCGTCAACGACTCGATGCTGCTCGCCGTGCCGATGTTCCTGCTCGCCGGCCGGCTGATGAACCGGATCGGCGCCACGGAACGCATCTTCGCCTTCGCCCAGGCGCTCATCGGTGCCATCCGCGGCGGCCTCGGCTATGTTGTGGTGCTGGCCAGCATGATGTTCTCGGCCATGTCCGGGTCCGCCACCGCCGATGCGGTGGGCGTCGGCACCATGACCGTCCGGGTCATGCGCGACCGTGGCTACCCGCCGGAATTCGGGGCGGCCATCACGCTGTCGGCCGCCTGCCTGGCACCGATCATTCCGCCGTCGATCGTGATGATCATCTACGGCTCCATCTCCGGGGTTTCGATCGGCCGGCTGTTCATCGGCGGCGTCCTGCCGGGGCTGCTGCTGGCGGCCTCGCTGATGGTGGCGGTGGGGATGCTGAGCAAGGTGCGGCAGTATCCCGTCGGCGATCCGATCTCGCCGATGCGGGTGGCGAAGGCGTTCAAGGACGCCTTCTTCGTGCTGCTGACACCCGTCATCATCATCGGCGGCATCTTCACGGGTATCTTCACGCCGACCGAGGCCGCGGTGGTGGCGGTGACCTATGTCATCATCCTCGGCATCGCCCACCGGACCCTCAGCTGGAAAGCGCTCTGCACGGAGATCCTGGAAACCAGCACGCTGGTCGGCGCGCTGATGGTGGTGGTGGCCGTCTCCGGCGTGAACGGCTGGGTGTTCGCGCTGGAGCAGATCCCGAACGTGCTGTCCGAGGCCCTCGATCCGGCCTCGCTGGGACCGGTGGCGGTGGTGTTCGGCCTGCTGCTGGTCGGCCTGTTCCTGGGCATGTTCATGGACGCAATGCCGATCATCCTGATGATGATCCCGGTCATCACGCCGCTGATCACCCAGGCCGGCGTTGATCCTGTCCACTTCGGAGTGCTGTTCTGCATCATCTGCACCCTAGGACTGATCACCCCGCCGGTCGGCAACGCCCTGTTCGGCGTGGCGATGGTCTCGAAGCTCAGCATGGAGCGGGTGTTCTGGGCGACCATCCCCTTCTTCGTCGCCATGCTGCTGGCGATCTCGGCGATGGTGTTCGTGCCGGACGTCGTCCTGTTCCTGCCCAACCTCATCCTCGGCTGACATCGCGAAAGGCTGTCCGATGAACGAACTCAAGGCAAACCCCCTCCGCGCCGCCTGGAAGGATGGGCGGGCCGCGATCAGCGGCTGGTGCTACATGCCCAGCCCGGTTGCGGCCGAAGCCATGGCGATGCTGGACTGGGACCTGCTGACGATCGACATGCAGCACGGCCTGGTCGGCTACCAGGACGTGGTCGCCATGCTGCCGGCGATCGAGGCGGCGGGAGCGGGCGCCATGGTCCGGGTGCCATGGAACGATCCGGGCACCGTGATGAAAGTGCTGGACGCCGGCGCGATCGGCGTGATCTGCCCGATGATCAACAACCGGGAGGAATGTACCCGCTTCGTCGAGGCCTGCCGCTATGCGCCGGACGGCTACCGCAGCTTCGGCCCGTTGCGCGTGTCCCGCTACTATCACCACATCGGTGCGGTCATGGCCGCGCCGGACGGCGGGCCGGTGACGCTGGCCATGATCGAGACAGAGGAAGGGCTGCGGAACATCGACGAGATCGCGGCAACCCCCGGCCTGGACGGGCTGTACCTCGGCCCGTCCGACCTCACGCTGTCGATGGGCCAGGGCCAGCCGGGGCTGGACCGGACCGACTCCTTCGTCATGGAGGCGCACCGTACGGTGCTGGAGGCATGCCGGCGCCACGGCATCCGGGCCGGCCTCAACGTCAACGCCGCGGCCTATGCCGCTCGCATGATAGAGCTCGGCTACGACCTGATCTGCCTGCACAGCGACCTGGGCCTGATGCGGGCGGCAGGTGAAGCCCTGCTCACCGAGGTACGGAGCCTGGCCCGACGCCGCGAGGCCGCGCCGGCCGCATAGCCGGCACCAGGGCGGCGGCGCGTTGCACGCAGCCGCCGCCGCCATTAATCTTCCGCAACCCTTCCGCGAACAGAGGCCGAACACAGATGTCCGAACTCGATGCCTCGCATCTCAAGACGCCCGAGACGGAGGCGCAGGCGGACGAGAGCGGGACCACCCTGGGCGTGGTCGACAACCTGATCGGCTTCCACCTGCGGCTGGCCCAGGACGCCGTGTTCCAGGCGTTCGTGCGCGAGCTGGCGGACGTGCCGGGTATGCGCAACATCGCCCCCGGCCACTCCACCCTGATCACCCTGATCTCCCAGAACCCGGGGATCACGCAGACAGCGCTCAGCAAGGCAGCGGCGCGCGACAAGTCCACGCTCACGCCGATCCTGAACGATTTCGTGAAGCGCGGCTTCGTCTCGCGCAAGCGCCTCGCCACCGACAAGCGCAGCTTCGCGCTGAACCTGACCCCCAAGGGCCAGAAATTCTGCGCGGAGCTGCAGGTCTACGTGCAGCGGATCGACCGGAAGCTCGCCGCAATCGTCGGCGAGCACAACCGCGAGGCCTTCATCGCCATCCTCAAGGCGATCAAGCGCGAGTGCGAGGACCGGTAGCGGGCGCGGGGCGCGCCGCAGGCCGGTGCTACAGGCCGACCAGCAGGCGCGCCGGATCCTCGATCGCCTCCTTGATGCGGACGAGGAAGGTGACCGCCTCGCGGCCGTCGATGATGCGGTGGTCGTAGCTGAGCGCGAGGTACATCATCGGCCTGAGCTCGATCTTGCCGCCGACGTCCATCGGCCGGTTCTGGATCTTGTGCATGCCGAGGATGCCGGACTGCGGCGGGTTCAGGATCGGCGTGGAGAGCAGCGAGCCGTAGACGCCGCCGTTGGTGATGGTGAAGGTGCCGCCGGCAAGCTCGGCCATCGTCAGCTTGCCGTCGCGGGCGCGCGCCGCGAGATCGGCGATGGTGCCCTCGATCTCGGCGAAGGTGAGGGTATCGGCGCCGCGCAGCACCGGAACCACCAGACCCTGCGGCGTGCCGACGGCGACGCCGATGTCGTAGTAGTTCTTGTAGATGATCTCGTCGCCGTAGATCTCGGCGTTGAAGGCCGGGATCTCCTTCAGCGCGGCGATCGCCGCCTTCACGAAGAAGGACATGAAGCCCAGCCGCACGCCGTGCTTCTTCTCGAACGCGTCGCGGTACTGGTTGCGCAGCGCCATCACCGCGGTCATGTCCACCTCGTTGAAGGTGGTGAGCATGGCGGCGGTGTTCTGCGCCTCCTTCAGGCGCTGGGCGATGCGCTGCCGCAGCCGCGTCATCCGCACGCGCTGCTCGTCGCTGCGCTCCTCGCGCGGCGGCAGCTCGGCGGCCGACGGGAACGGCGCCGGGGCTGCGGCGGGCGCGGCGGGGGCCGCCTTCGGCTGGGCGAGGAACGCCTGCACGTCGGTCTTGGTGAGACGGCCGTCCTTGCCGGAGGCGGGGATCTTCGCGGGGTCCAGGTTGTGCTCCTCGATGAGCTTGCGCACGGCGGGCGCCAGCGGATAGGCGAGGTTGGCCTTGCGCGTGGGCGCGGGCGCCGCCGGCGCGGCAGGGGCAGCGGGTACAGCCGGCGCGGGCCGCGCCTCGGCGGCCGGCGCCGCCGGCTTCGGGTCCTCGCGCTTCACCGGCTGCTCCGGGCCGGCATCGGTCACGGCGACGGTGGCGCCGGGGCCGGCCTTCAGCCGGCCGAGCAGAGCGCCGACCGCGGGGTCGGTGCCGGCCGGCGCCGCGATCTCGGCGATCACGCCGGCTG
>CALKHQ010000325.1 GCA_937988735.1 uncultured Alphaproteobacteria bacterium | reverse complement strand
AAGGATCGCCCCTTCGGCGTCGAGCACGTCCGCCCGCGCGTTGGTCGTGCCCCAGTCACCACCCACCAGTACCGGACCCGTCATGACGACCTTCTGCCCAGAATTGCCAACCGAGCCGATGCTGACCGAAGATGGGCGTCCGTCAACTGAATCGGCCCACCCATATTCCGCCAGCGGGCCGACTTTGCCAAATGCTGGCCGCCTCCCGCAAAAGGGACAGCGCCGGCAGGCGAGGAAGGAGCAACGATGGACAAGGTTGTCCTGGTGACCGGCGGCAGCCGGGGGATCGGCGCGGCCGTCGCCCGCCGGGCAGCGCAGGCCGGCTGGAAGGTCGCGCTCAACTACCATTCCAGTCCGGGGAAGGCTGACGCGGTCGCGGCCCTGATCCAGGCCGACGGCGGCACCGTCGAGACGTTCCGCGCCGACATGGGCGATCCCGGAGCGATCGAGGAGATGTTCGCGGCGGTGGACAAGGCGTTCGGCCGGATCGACGCGCTGGTCAACAACGCCGGTATCATCGGCGCGGTGAAACGGGTCGACGAGCAGAAACCGGAGGATCTGGCGCGGCTGTGGGCGGTCAACCTCACCGGCTACGTGATCGCCGCCCAGGCAGCGGTGAAGCGCATGTCCACCCGGCACGGCGGCCGCGGCGGGGTCATCGTCAACCTGTCGTCGATCGCCGCCCGCACCGGCGGCATGCCGGGCATGGTGCCCTATGCGCTGACCAAGGGCGGCATCGACTCCTTCACCATCGGCCTCGCCCGGGAGGTCGGCCGCGAGGGAATCCGGGTCGTCGCGGTGCGGCCAGGACTGATCGACACCGAGATCCACGAGATCTACGGCAAGGGCGACGCCTTCCGCGCGGCTGCGGAGTCCGTTCCCTGCGCCGGCCGGGCCGGCACCGCGGCCGAGGTGGCGGAGGCCGTGGTCTGGCTGATGTCGGACCAGGCGAGCTACGTCTCCGCCACCACCCTCGACGTCTCCTCCGGCCGCTGATCCCGGGTCGCGGCGGCACGCGCCGGCGTTCCCGTGCAGGCGCCGGCGCGGCGCGGAGGCCATTGAAACTTGCCCTCGGCTGGGCTAGACCGCGGCCCGGCCGGGACCGGGCGCAACTGGCGTCTCGCCAAGAATTCGACGCGATCCTGAGACAACGGCCAAAAAAAATGCATAATCACGGCCATGAATTCCGCTCGCGAGTCATGGGATGGCTGCGGACCGCGGCGGCAGGAGAGGAGGCCTTTGGCACGTGCCACACTCGGTTGCACTGGTCGATGACGACCGCAATATCCTGACTTCGGTGAGCATGGCGCTTGAGGCGGAAGGGTTCGACGTCCGCACCTACAGCGACGGCGAGGAGGCGCTGCGTGGGCTCACCGCCAAGCCCACCGACGTGGCGATCCTCGACATCAAGATGCCGCGCATGGACGGCATGGAGCTGCTGACCCGGCTGCGCAAGGTGTCCACCATGCCGGTGATCTTCCTCACCTCGAAGGACGACGAGGTGGACGAGCTGCTCGGCCTGCGGATGGGCGCGGACGACTACATCACCAAGCCCTTCTCGCAGCGGCTGCTTATCGAGCGCATCCGCACCCTGCTGCGGCGCGCCGACATGGAGAGCTCGGGCGAGGCGTCGTCGTCGAAGTCGATGATCGTGCGCGGCGACCTGGTGCTGGACCCGGAACGGCACCTGTCCACCTGGAAGGGGGTGCCGGTCAACCTGACGGTCACCGAGTTCCTGCTGCTTCAGGCGCTCGCCATCCGCCCCGGCCACGTCAAGAACCGCAACCAGCTGATGGACGCGGCCTATGGCGAGAGCATCTATGTCGACGACCGCACCATCGACAGCCACATCAAGCGCCTGCGCAAGAAGTTCCGGGAGGTCGATGAGAACTTCGCGCAGATCGAGACGCTCTACGGCATCGGCTACCGCTACAAGGAAGGCTGAAAGCCGCCGAAGCGCTCCGTCCGGTACGTGCGCCGCCCTGGCCGGCATGCCGGGCGCGGGTCGGTACGCGCACGTCCCCGAACGCCCGCATGCCCCTTCTCCACGCCTCCGGCACCGGCGCGGCAATCCGGGGAGATGACGTGACGGCCGACGTCCACCACGCGGCGCGAACGGCTGACCCAGCAGACGCGCGGCCGGCGGCCGAGCCGCGGGCCAACGAGGCCCGTCGCCGCCCGCCGCGCCTGAGCCGGCGGCGGCGGCGCTGGCTGTCTCCGCTGACCCGGCGCATCCTGGTGCTGAACCTGATCCCGCTGGGCATGCTGGTGGGCGCCATCCTCTACATGGACGAGTACCGCCAGCGGCTGATCGCGGCCGAGCTGGATTCGCTGCGGGTCCAGGGCGAGATCTTCGCCGGCGCGCTGGGCGAATCCGCGGTCGCCCCCGACGCGACGGGCGAGCAGGTGCTGATCGACGACGTCGCCGCCCGCATCGTCCGGCGGCTGGCGAGCCCGACGCAGTTCCGCTCCGTGCCCAACGCGCTGCGCGCCCGCCTGTTCTCGATCACCGGCGAGCTGGTGGTGGACAGCCGCCAGCTCATCGGGTCCGGCGGCGTGGTGGCGATCAAGGAGCTGCCGCCGATCGACGAGCCGGACTTCGGCAACCTGCTGCTCGCGGTCTACGACGCGATCTTCGACCTCGTCCCCTACGAGCGCGACCTCGAGCGCTACGAGGAGGCGCCGATCCAGTTCGCCTTTGACTACGACGAGGTGATGGAGGCCTACAACGGGTCGCCCGCCCAGCGGGTGCGGGTGCGGGAGAACGGCGAGCTCGCGCTCAGTGTCGCCATCCCGGTGGTGGCGCTGCGCACCGTCGTCGGCGTGCTGCTGCTGTCCAAGGACGGCAGCGAGATCGAGGCGAGCCTGCGCAGCGTCCGCATCGACATCCTGAAGATCTTCGTGCTGGCGATCGCGGTGACGGTGATGCTGTCGCTGTACCTCGCGGGCACCATCGCCCGGCCGATCCGGCGGCTGGCCGCGGCAGCGGAGAGGGTACGGCACGGCCAGGGGCGCGATGTCATCATCCCCGACTTTCGCGACCGCAACGACGAGATCGGCGATCTCTCCGGCAGTATCCGCGACATGACCCGCGCCCTCTATACGCGCATGGACGCGATCGAGCGCTTCGCCGCCGATGTCTCCCACGAGATCAAGAACCCGCTGGCGTCGCTGCGCTCGGCGGTGGAGACGGTCGGGCGGGTAACCGACCCGGAGCGGCAGGCGCGGCTGATGGCGATCATCGAGCAGGACGTGCGGCGGCTCGACCGGCTGATCACCGACATCTCCGACGCCTCCCGCCTCGACGCGGAGCTGTCGCGCACGCGGGCGGAACCGGTGGACCTCGGGGTACTGCTCGACAGCCTGATGGAGATCTACCGGGCGATGCACGCCGAGGACAGCGCCAAGCCGCTGAACTTCGTGCTGAACCGGCCACGGGAGCCGCTGGTGGTGCCCGGGATCGAGAGCCGGCTGATGCAGGTGTTCCAGAACATCATCGGCAACGCCATCAGCTTCAGCCCGAAGGGCGGCGACATCACCACCACCGTGCTCAACGGCGCCGACGCGGTGACGATCATGATCGACGACGTCGGTCCCGGCATTCCGCCCGGCAAGGAGGAGAAGATCTTCGAGCGCTTCTACTCCGAGCGGCCCGAAGGAGACGCCTTCGGCAACAACTCCGGGCTGGGCCTGAACATCTCGAAGCAGATCGTCGAGGCGCAGGGCGGGACCCTGCACGCCCAGAACCGGGTGGACGAGACCGGCAAGGTGCTGGGCGCGCGGTTCGTCGTCCGGCTGCCCTACGCGGGCTGAACGCCGGCGGCATCCATCCGAACGAACGCTGATGTGCACGCGGCGCTACGCGCCCGCGCAACCTGGTGACCTTCCCCAGTTCCGTGGCGTGATCTTTCGCACAAGCTGACCGCTCGGGGAGCAGCAGTCATATCCAAGTGTGTAATGCTCAACGCTCGAGATTGCCGCCCTGTGCGAACTCCTCGACGCCCAGCGCAGCGCGCGCGCCGGCGGCGGCGGTTTCCTCGTCCATGCCGACAGAGCCGAGGCCGCGCCGCGGGTGGGCGACCTGGTGGGCCTTTCCCGGACCGACGCCATGCGGAGCACGGCCGACCTGCTCGCGCGCCTGCCGGACGACCCCGCCGACGACGACAGGGTCCCTTCGGATCGCACACCGACCTTGTGCTCGCGGTCAGCGCGGGGGAGATGACGGTGATCGGCGGCCGCAAGAACGACCCCATCGACACGGCGAAGGTGCGGCCGATGCCGGACGGAAGGATCGACCCGCAGTCGAAGCACTTCTTCGTCCTGCGGGCGGCCAGGCGTCCGCCGCGGCGGCGACGTCAGAAGTCGATGCAGCGGCCGTCGATTTCCCAGTCGCCGTAGCGGGTGGGGTCCGGCCCCGGCCGTCCGCCGATCTCGCGCGGCTGATCCGCCTGTGCAGGCTGCGCCGGCTTCGGCGGGGTGGCGGCGTCCCCGGGGTCGTGCTCCTTGCGTTCCATGCGCGATATATCGTCCATCGGCGTGCGTTCGCCAAGTCCTTGAACTGGCGGGGCCGCAACCCCACAAAAGCGGTGCGGCCACCGGGGGCCGCGTCGGATCGAGGATCGGAAAGAGGTGCCTGGATCGGGTTTCGCGAAGACGGCCATCCTGCTGGCCGGACTGACGGCGCTGTTCATCGGCGTCGGGTGGCTCATCGGCGGCGGCACCGGTGCGATCATCGCCTTCGGCGTCGCGCTGGCGATGAACGCCTTCGCCTACTGGAACTCGGATCAGCTGGTTCTCCGCCACTATCGCGCGCGGCCGGTAACCCGGCAGGCGGCGCCCCAGTTCCATGACATCGTCGCGGAGCTCGCGCGGCGGGCGAACCTGCCGATGCCGGCGGTCTACATCATCGACAACCCGCAGCCCAACGCCTTCGCCACCGGCCGCAGCCCCGAGAATGCCGCCGTCGCCGCCACCACCGGCCTGCTCAACCACCTGACGCCGCAGGAGGTCGCCGGCGTGATGGCGCACGAGCTCGCCCACGTGAAGAGCCGCGACACGCTGACCATGACCGTCACCGCCACGATCGCCGGCGCGATCTCGATGCTCGCCAACTTCGGCATGTTCTTCGGCGGCGCCAACTCCCGCGACAATCCGCTGGGCGGCATCGGCATGCTGCTGGTCGCAATCCTTGCGCCGATCGCGGCAATGCTGGTGCAGTTCGGCATCAGCCGCAGCCGCGAGTACGAAGCCGACCGCATCGGCGCCGAGATCTGCGGCAATCCGCTGTGGCTGGCGAGCGCGCTGGCCAAGCTGCAGCGCGGGTCCGAGGTGATCGACAACATCGACGCCGAGCGCAACCCGGCCACCGCGCACCTGTTCATCGTCAACCCGCTGCACGGGGGCAGGATCGACAGCCTGTTCTCCACCCACCCCCGCACCGAGGAGCGCATCCGCCGGCTGCAGGCGATGGCCGGCGGCGGGGCACGGCGGCCGACCGGGCCCTGGGGTTGAGCGCCCACCGCCCCGCGGACGCGGCCAGGCCGGCGGGCGCCACCGCGACCCGCCATGTCGCGCTCCTGATCCTGGACGCGGTGCTGGCCGGCGGTCGCACGCTGGATGCCGCCTGGGGCGGCCAGTCGCGCCGGCTCGAGGGCATGAGCGCGCGCGACCGTGCCTTCGCCCGTCTGCTGGTGACGATGGCCCTGCGCCGGCTGGGAGAGATCGACCACCTGCTCGCCGGCCTGCTGGAGCGGCCGCTGCCCGACCGCCACGCCATTGTCCGTCAGATCCTGCGCCTGGGCGTGGTGCAACTCCGCTTCCTCGGCACCCCGCCCCATGCCGCGATCGACCAGGCCGTGCGGCTGGCGCGCGCGGTGGACCGGGCCGGCATGGCGGGGCTGGTCAACGCCGTGCTGCGCAAGGTCCCCGGCCTGCCGT
>CALKHQ010000324.1 GCA_937988735.1 uncultured Alphaproteobacteria bacterium | reverse complement strand
TTCCGATCTGGCATAGGAGATCAGGTGGAAGGTGAAGAAGGAGATGCCGGCAGGCAGGGCCGGGTCGGCAAACACCGGGAGCGAGCCGAAGGACGCCACCGTCAAACCCAGCACATCCTGCGCGATAAAGAGCCAATACTTGAAGGCGAGCAGGAACGCGAACGGCAGCGAGATGGCCAGGATCAGTAGCAGCGGGCTGCCGGCATAGTGCCTCAGCGACGTCACGCCGTAGACCCAGAGGATGCTGATGACCAGCAGCGTCAGATGGCCGATGCCGGAGAATCCGTAGAAGACCAGCGACGCCAGCAGCAGCACCTGCGTCCGCCATCGCCGCGGCATCACGATGGTCGCGACAGCGGTCGCAGGAAGGAACAGGAAAAGGAAGTCGAGATCGTTGAACAGCACCGGCTATCCCCGCGCCTGTCGGAGCAGATCGCCGATGAAGCGGCCCAGAAGGGCCGGCGGCGCATGGCAGCAATCGCTCCAGCGCGGCGCCGACGGGTCCTCCGCCAGCTCCGGCGCCGGCAGGCACGTCACCGGCAGGCCGGCGCAGGCAGCGAAGAAGGCGCTGCGTACAGCCTCGACCTCAGTCGCCTGGGACGGGCTCAGCGCGGACCGATAGCTGCTTTGAACGGGCGACTCGTACACAATAACGGCCGCGCCGGCCGCTTCCGCGGCAGCCGCGAGTTGCTGCAGCGCCACGATGAGGAGGTCGCGCTGGTGCTGCGGCCACTCCGGCGCCGGTGCCGTTACATCGCCCGCCTGCGCCGGCAGAACCGCATCGACTTCGGCGACGCTGCCGTCGCTGCGGTACACCGGACCGGTCGCGTCCGATCCGGTGAGCGCGAGCAGCCGCAGCTCGATCATGTCGGCCGACCACGCGCGCCGGAACTCGCGCCACGCCGCGCGTACCTCGGCGACCGCCACCCAGGCGCCTTTCAATCCGGCGTCGAACGCACCGCCTCCGATCCGCGCGGCAGACGCTGCGTCCAGCACGACCGCGGGCGTATCGAAGATCGGATCGGGCCAATAGCGATAGCCGAAGTAGCCGATCGCGAAGTTGTCCAGGCTGACAATGGCGATTTTCGGCGCATGTCCCCGTTCGGCGAGGTAGCGGAACATGCGCACCGACTGCAGGAATGACGTGCCGCCGACCGCGAAGTTGAACAGCCTGCCCTGAAACGGGGCTACATGCTGCGCTCCCACCGCGACCAGGCGGCTGTTGCCGAACAAGCCGACGTCGTACGGCGCTTCCGCAAGGGCGTGCGCAGCCTTCAGCGCGACCTGATCACGAACCGCCAGGCCGGCTGCCCAGCGCGCCGCAGTCCCGTCGACCGCTTCGCCGTACGGATCGCGCGCTTCGAGCAGAAGCGGCAGGCCCAGGATGGCTGCCGCGCCCACTGCCAGCGTGGCGAGAAAAGCGAAAGCCCGGGCGCGAGCCGCACGCCGCAGGCGCGCCTGTCGCGGCTGGGCTTCCATCGGCCCTTGCTCTTTGCGGGAAGCGCGGTCAGCCGCCGCGCTCGTCATCCCCCGCGATCTCGCTGCCGCGGGCGATGGCGACGATGCCGGAGCGGGCAACCTCGATCCGGCCCAGCGCTCCCATCAGCTCGATGAAGCTGTCGACCTTGTCGGGACTTCCCGTCATCACGAACACGAAGGAGGAAAGCGTGGTGTCGGCGACGGTGGCGCCGAAGATGTCGGCGATGCGCAGCGCCTCGCGCCGGTTCGCGCCCTCGTTCACCACCTTCACCAGCGCCAGGTCCTTGGCGACGAAGGCGCCCTCGTCGGTGAGGTCGCGCACCGCGCGGACCGGCACCAGGCGCCGGAGCTGCGCCTTGATCTGCTCGATGATCATGCGGGTGCCGGTGGTGACGAGGGTGATCCGCGACAGGTTGTCGGCGTGCCCGACCTCGGCGACCGTGAGGCTGTCGATGTTGTAGCCGCGGCCGGAGAACAGGCCGATGACCCGCGCGAGCACGCCCGGCTCGTTGTCCACGATCACCGCGAAGGTATGACGTTCGATAGGCTCGCTCACGGACTGGCTCCAGGACTGGGCGCCCGGCCGGCCGCCGGGCGGCGCCGGCCATGACGAAGGCGGGGTGACGAAGAAGGGCGGGCAGGCGCGGCCCCGCGCCTGCCCGGACGGATCAGACGAGGACCATGCCCTCCTCGGAGACGGTCTGCTCGCCGCTGTTGCCGCTGGGCCCGAGGATCATCTCGTTGTGCGCGGCTCCCGAGGGGATCATCGGGAAGCAGTTCTCGGTCTTGTCCACGACCACGTCGACGATGACCGGGCGGTCGACCGCCAGCATCTCCCTGATCACCGCATCGACCTCGTCCGGCTTCGTCGCCCGGAGGCCGACCGCCCCGAACGCATCCGCCAGCTTCACGAAATCCGGCAGGGACGCGGAGTAGCTCTCGGAATAGCGGCCGCCGTGCAGCAGCTCCTGCCACTGCCGGACCATGCCCATGTACTCGTTGTTGAGGATGAACACCTTCACCGGCAGCCGGTACTGGCCGATCGTGCTCATCTCCTGGATGTTCATCAGGATCGACGCCTCGCCGGCGATGTCGATGACCAGTGCGTCCGGGTGCGCGATCTGCACGCCCATCGCCGCGGGCAAGCCGTAGCCCATGGTGCCGAGCCCGCCCGAGGTCATCCAGTGATTCGGCCGGTCGAACCTGAAGAACTGCGCAGCCCACATCTGGTGCTGGCCGACCTCGGTGGTGATGAAGGTCTCCCGCCCCTTGCAGGCCTCGTACAGCCGCTGGATCGCGTACTGCGGCTTGATCACCGAGTCCGGCTGCTCGTAGCGGAAGCAATCCACGGCGCGCCAGCGGTCGATCTTCGCCCACCAGTCGGCGAGCGCCCTGCTGTCGGCCTTCGCGCCGCGGCCCTTCCACATGGCCACGAGCTGGCCGACGACCGCGCCGACGTCGCCGACCACGGGCACGTCCACCGCCACGTTCTTGTTGATCGACGACGGGTCGATGTCGATGTGGATCTTCTTCGAGTGCGGCGAGAAGGCGGCGAGCTTGCCGGTCACCCGGTCGTCGAACCGGCTGCCGACCGCGACCATCACGTCGCATTCGTGCATGGCGAGGTTGGCCTCGTAGGAGCCGTGCATGCCCACCATGCCGAGGGACTGCGGATCGGTGCCGGGAAAGGCGCCGAGGCCCATCAGCGTCATCGTCACCGGATAGCCGGTGAGCCTGGCCAGCTCGGTCAGCGCCCGGCAGGCGTCGGGGCCGGAATTGACCGTCCCGCCGCCGACGTAGAACAGCGGGCGCTTCGCGCCCGCGATCAGCTCGAACGCCGCCTCGATCGCCGCCGGATCGGGCTCGGTCTGCGGACGGTAGCTGTTGTGGCGGACGTTCTCCGGCCCGACATAGACGCCTTCGCCGAACTGCACGTCCTTCGGCAGGTCGACCACGACCGGGCCGGGCCGGCCGCTGCGGGCGATGTAGAACGCCTCGTGGATGGTCTGGGCCAGCCGGTTGACGTCCTTCACCAGGTAGTTGTGCTTGGTGCAGGGTCGGGTGATGCCGGTGGTGTCGCACTCCTGGAAGGCGTCGTTGCCGATCAGGTGGGTCGGCACCTGGCCCGTCAGGCAGACGATCGGCACGCTGTCCATCAGCGCGTCGGTGAGGCCGGTCACGGCATTGGTGGCGCCAGGCCCGGAGGTTACCAGCACGACGCCGACCTTGCCGGTCGACCGCGCGTAGCCCTCGGCGGCATGGACCGCAGCCTGCTCGTGGCGGACCAGGATATGCCGGACGGAATTCTGCTTGAACAGGGCGTCGTAGATGGGGAGCACGGCGCCGCCGGGATAGCCGAACACGACCTCTACGCCCTGATCCACCAGCGCGCGCAGCACCATCTCGGCGCCGCTCATGGTCGTGGGCTGTCCCTCGCGGGCGGAAGTCAGGGTCTCGGTGGTCATCGTTCTGTCCCCTCGGGCCGGCCCAGGCCGGACCGATCTCAGGTGTCGGCAAGCCGTCTCCTGCGCCACCCCATGTGGCGCATGGAGCGCGGACACTAGGCGCTCAGCCGGTGGCGGTCAACACAAAATGACGAATTTTCGAAAAGATTCCTGCCTCAGCGCTTTTCGAAAGTTTCGTTTTGACCGTCTGATCGGCAATGATCTGATGACGGAACCAGGTGTACTGCCGCTTGGCATAGTTGCGGGTCGCCTGCTGCGCGGCAGCAATGGCAGCCTCCAGTGCCATCTCGCCTGCCAGCACGGCCGCGAGCTGGGCAACGCCGATCGCCTTCATCACCGGCCGGCTGCGCGGCAGGCCGCGCGCGACGAGGGTGCGAACCTCCCCCATCGCGCCCGCGGCGACCATGGCGCGGAAGCGGGCGTCGCAGGCGGCATAGAGCGCGTCGCGCGGCGGCATCAGCAGCACCGTGTGGAACCTCAGCCCGGGCGGCGGAGGCAGCGACGCCTGCTGCCATTCCGCGAGCGAGCGCCCGGTGGCATCGAGCACGGCCAGCGCCCGCGCCAGCCGCTGCCGGTCGCCCGGGCGCAGCCGCGCCGCCATCGCCGGGTCGCGCCGGGCGAGCTCCGCATGAAGCCCTTGGGGGCCCGCTGTCGCCAGCCGCTCCTGCACGCGCGCCGCGATCTCCGCCGGCACCTCGGGTATCTGCGCGAGGCCCACCGTCAGCGCCGACAGGTAGAGCCCGGTACCGCCGACCAGGATCGGCAGGCGCCCTGCCCCATGCGCTTCGGCAATCGCCGCCTCGGCCATCGTACGCCAGCGGCCGGCCGAGCAGCTGTCGCAGCCGTCCAGCACGCCGTACAGGCGGTGCGGCACCCGGGCCATCTCGGCTTCCGTCGGCCGTGCGGTGAGGATCTTCAGGTCGCGATAGACCTGCATGCTGTCGGCATTGATCACCGTCCCGCCGAAGACCTCGGCCACCGCCAGCGCCAGCCCGGACTTGCCGCTGGCGGTGGGACCGGCGATCACCAGGACCGGCTTCGCCGCGCTCACCGCGTGCCAGCCCCCGGTTGCGCGGCGCTGTAGCCGCTGCTAGGGGAACGCCTGCCCCGTGGAGGATGCCGCCGGATCATGCCCGCCCCGACCCATGTGCTCAGCCTGATCGCCGCTCCGGGCTCGACCGGCGTGGACGACGATGCGATTGCCGCTGCCCGCGACGCACTGGCGACGGACCAGCCGTCCGCCTGGCTGTCGCCGCGCCGCGCCTGCGACCTGCCGCTGACCGTCTACAGCGAGGCCGTGCACCGCGAAAGCCTGGAGCGGCTTCGCGCCGCGCTCGCCCCGCGCGGGATCGACGCGAATGTCGTCGCCACGGCAAACCGGCGCAAGCGGCTGCTGGTCGCGGACATGGACTCCACCATCGTCGAACAGGAGACGCTGGACGAGCTGGCCGACGCGGTCGGCCGCAAGGCCGAGGTGGCGGCGATCACCGAGCGCGCCATGGCAGGCGAGCTCGACTTCAGGGCGGCGCTGCGCGAGCGGATCGGGCTGATCGCCGGCGCGCCCGAAACCATCATCGACGCGGTCGCGCGCCGGATCCGCCCGGTGCAGGGCGGCGTGACGCTGGTGGCCGTGATGCGGGCCAACGGTGCCTTCACCGCCCTCGTCTCCGGCGGGTTCGCGGAGATCGTCGGCCGGACGGCCGCGCTGCTCGCCTTCGACGCCTTCCGGGCCAACCGCTTCCGCATCGAGGACGGACGCATCGTCGGCGTCGCGGAGCCGATCCTGGACCGCGATGCCAAGCTGGCGGCGCTTCGGGAGTTCGCCGCGGCGCGCAGCCTGACGCCCGAGGATGCGATCGCTGTCGGTGACGGCGCCAACGACGTACCGATGCTGCAGGCGGCCGGCCTCGGCGTCGCCTTCCGCGCCAAGCCGACCGTGCGCGACCAGGTTCCGGTGCAGGTCAGCCACGCCGACCTCACCGCCCTGCTCTACCTGCAGGGCTACAGCGATCTCGACATCGCGGGCGCCGCTGCGGCCGACGCGGATACCGCGATCACTGAACGCGGGTAAGCGGCATCACCGGCTCGAGGCAGAACTGGTTGCCGTTCTGGCGCCGCACGCAGGCCGCGCCCTGCGTCCCGTCCCAGCCGGCGCCGAAGGCCTCGTTGCCCGCGGGGTCGGTGGCCGAGACGCTGCCGCCGCCGCCGGCCCCTTCCGACAGGTAGGAGACCGCCTGGCCGCTGCTGTTTCGGACGACGACGAGCCCCGTGCCGCCCAGATCGGTGGTGTTGACCGATGCCGCCACGGATCCGCCGTGGAACACGTTGACATAGGCGTTGCCGCGGTCGGCGCCGGCCGTGACGGCCGGGGTGCCGTCGGCGAAGCCGGTGAAGAGCAGGCCTTCGCCGCTGGTGCCGATGCCGACCCCGGCGATGAGCTGATCACCCGTGAAGAAGCGGGCTCCCGCCCCCCGGCCGGGCGGCACGCCGAGTTCGGCCACCCGCTCGCCGTTCTGGTAGATCCGCGCCGTGTTGCCGTGGGTCGCCGACGCGCCGGCAAAGAAGCCGTCGGTTCCGTCGGAGCTGGCATAAACCGTGGCACTGCCCTCGATCAGGGTGAAGCCGGCGATGCGGCCGTCGTCCGAGGTGATGCTCACCAACGGCTCGTTCTGCGCATAGCCCAGGATGATGCCGTCGCCGATCTTGAGTTCGGGTTGGTCCCCGTCGCCGCGGGCAAGGGACACGACGGGCTGGCCGCCCTCGAAGATGCGGACGGTGTTGCCGCGGGCCGCCGACGAGGCCGCGAAGAAGCCGTCGGTCCCGTTGTGACTGGCATAGACGGTGACGGCACCGTCGAGCATGTGCACGCCGCCGACCCGGCCGTCATCGCTGAAGACGCTCATCCGCGGCTGGCCTTCGGCATAGCCGAGGATGATGCCGTCGCCGAGCTTGAGCTCCGGCAGGTTGTCCTCGGCCATCTCCACCGACATCAGGGGCGCGCCGTTCTCGTCCACGATCCGGAATGGCGCGGTCACGATGTTGCGCGGGCGGGCCAGCTCGTCCTCCACCCCGGTCACCCGCGTCTCGAGGGCGTCAAGGCGGGCGTAGACGTCGAGATCGACGACGTCCGCCCCCTGGGCGACCGCCGGTCCCGGCGCGGTGGCGACGCCGAGCCCGTAGCCGCCGCCCGCCGCGGCCGCCACTGTTGCTGCCATCAGGATCGATCGCGCGCCCATCATCGTCCCCTCCCTCTGCCCGACGGCCGCTCCGTGCGCGACGCTCGCGCCGGCCGCGTCCGCTGCCGATTAGCGCCGATCCTAGCAGGGTCCGCGGTCCCCGGCACCGGCTCGCGAAGGACGGAACTCAGGAACCTTCCGCCGCCAGTGCGTCGGCGCCGCCCTTCGGCCGCGACGGGCGTCCGGGTTCGATCGTGTAGTAGTCGCCCTTGTCGGCGACGAAGATGTCGCCAAGGGTGAAAAGTCCGGTCGGCTCGTCGAGCGTTCCGGCGGCGACGCTGATCCCGTGCCGCCCGTCGAGGCGCTGCCAGAACAGGCTCGAGCCGCAGGTACTGCAGAAGCCGCGGCGGGCGATGTCGGACGACCGGTACCAGCGCAGGGTCGCGTCCGACAGCAGGGTGAAACGCTCCATCGGCAGCGTGGTGTAGGCGCCGTGATGGCCGTGAAAGCGTCGGCACTGGCCACAGTGGCAGTTGACCACCGGCCGCAGGTCGCCGGTGAGGCGGTAGCGGACACCGCCGCACAGACAGCCGCCGGTGCGGCTCTCCTCGCTCATGTCTCCTCCATCATTCCGGTTGCGCACGGGCCGGTTGTGCCCATGCCCTCGACCATCCGTTCCGGCGACCGGATGCGACCCGTGCGTTCCGTCGTGCTAGACTGCCAGCTCTGGCCCGCCTCGCCGACGTGTCCGAGTCGCGCCACCGGGATCTGCAACGACGCACGCTGACATGACCATCGAATCCGAACGCCGACCGCCGGCGCAAGGCGAATTCGCGCCCGCCGCCCCCCGCGGCGCCACGCTGGCCGGCATCGCCTGGATCGCCCTCGGGGTGACCTGCTTCGCCGTCATCGACGCCATCGCCAAGCTGCTGAGCGAGAGCATGGGCCCGGTGCAGATCACCTGGGGCCGCTATGCGTTCTTCCTGCTGCCGCTGCTGCTGCTGACGCCGGTGCGGTACTGGCGCGGCGTGGTGACCGGACCGCGGCTCGGCCTCAACCTCGTCCGCGCGTCCCTGCCGCCGCTCGCCAGCGCCACGGCCGTGCTGGGGCTCGCGATCACGCCGCTCGACCTGTTCACCGCGGTGAGCTTCGCCGCCCCGCTGCTGGTGACCGCCTTCTCGGGGCCGCTCCTCGGCGAGCGCCCGGGGATCCGTCGCTGGGCCGCGGTCATCGTCGGCTTCGTCGGAATCCTGATCATCGCCCGGCCGTGGGACGCGACCTTCAGCGCCGGCGTGGCGCTGGGGCTGCTGCTCGCGACGTTCTTCGCGTTCTACCAGCTGATGACGCGCAAGCTGGCGGCGGACGGGGAGCCGCGCGCCATGCTGCTGCAGATCGCGGTGATCGGCTTCGTGCTGACCACGGTCGCGCTGCCGTTCGACTGGACGCCCATCGACCTGGAGGGCTGGGCGTGGCTGATCGCCTCCGGCCTGTTCCACGCCATGAGCCACTACGGCATCCTGCGCGCCTTCACGCTCGCCCCCGCCTCGACGCTTGCCCCGTTCATCTACGTGCAGATCGTCGGCGCGATCGCCCTCGGCTACATCCTGTTCGGGGACCTGCCGGACTGGACGACGATCGGCGGCACCGCGATCGTCATCGCGTCCGGCATCTACATCGTGAACCGGGAGCGCATCCGCGCCCGCTGCGGCTGACGCCACGGCTCAGGCCGCCGGCGCGAGCAGGCGGCTCCGGTCGTAGGTCATCGGGGTGAAGCCGGGCACGGCCTTCACCCGATCGATCCATGCCCGCACCGCCGGGAACGGCGCCAGGTCGAACCCGCCGTCAGGGGCGACGTGGGTGTAGGCGAAGAGCGCGATGTCGGCGACCGTGAACCGGTCGCCGACGAGGAAGGGATGCGCGGCGAGCCGGCCTTCCAGTACCCCCAGCGCCCGCAGGCCCGCTTGGCGCCTCGCCGGTTCGGCCTGCCGCCGGGCCTCGTCGAAGCCCGCGAGGCAGGTCCAGTAGCGCAGCGTCGCGATGTTGGGCTCGTGGTCGTACTGCTCCCAGAACATCCACTGGTGGACGCGCGTCCGTTCGAGCCGGTCGTCGGGCAGGTATTCGGTGCCCTCGGCGAAGTGGAGCAGGATCGCGTTGGATTCCGACAGCACCTCGCCGTTGCCCAGCTCGACGATGGGGATGCGGCCGGCCGGATTCAGCGCAAGGAACTCCGGCGTCCGGGTCTCGCCGCGGGTGATGTCGACGTGGACCCATTCGTATGGCTGGCCGGTGAGGTCCAGGATCAGCTGGACCTTATAGCAGTTGCCGGAAAACCGGTCGCCGTGAACACGCAGCACGCTGTCTCCCCTCCCCTCGTGCGATCAGGGCCGCCAGAACGGCTTGGCCGTCTCCTGCTCGACATCGGCCCGGGTGAGCCCCATGTCACGCAGGAGCCGGTCGTCCATCGCGCTGAGCGCCCGGCGCTGACGGTAACGTTCGGCCAGCGTCTCCACCCATTCGAGCATGCGGGTGAGCGACGGCACAAGGCCGGCGCGGGCCTTTCGCGCGCTGGCGCGACCGATTACGCTCTCATGGCATTGGCTCGACATGTCTCGGCCTCCCGGGTTTCTGGCCGCGCCCGGCGCGGCACGTGGGCTGGAAGAAAAACACACGCCTTATCAACTACTTGACGACAGCGCCGATCGCTTCCTGCAGCGCAATATCGACCCCGGCCCTTCAATTGACAAACCATGATTTCTGCGTCAGTTCATTAGTAGTGCTAATGGACACGCCCCGATGCAGCTCCCTCCCCTCGGCCCGTTGAAGGCCTTCGAGGCCGCGGCCCGCCACCTCAGCTTCACCCGCGCGGGGGAGGAGCTGAACCTGACCCAGGGTGCGGTCAGCCAGCAGATCAAGCAGCTGGAGACCCAGCTCTGCTTCCCGCTGTTCCTGCGCCAGGCGCGGCGCCTGCAGCTCACCGAGGAGGGCAGCCGGCTGGCGCATGTGGTGCGCGAAGCGCTGACGGACATCGCGAGCACCATCGACCGGCTGCGCGCCGGGCAGGACCGGGGGCCGCTGACGGTCAGCGTGCTCGCGTCCTTCGCCGCCCAGTGGCTGCTGCCGCGGCTGCCGAAGTTCCAGGCGGCCTACCCCCAGATCGACATCCGGCTGCACACCGACGACCGCCTGGCCAATCTCCGCACCGACGGAGTGGACATCGCCATCCGGCTCGGATCCGGCAACTGGCCGGGGCTGGACGTCCGCCTGCTGATGCGCGAGCGGATCTTCCCCGTCTGCAGCCCGCAGCTCATGAACAGCCCCAACGCGATCCGCACCGTCCAGGACCTGGCGACGGCGATCCTGCTGCACGACGCCGACCGGCGCTCCGACGAGACCGCCAACGGCTGGCCGTATTTCCTGAGGAAGTTCGGGGTCAAACGCGCCGATCCCACCGCAGGCCCCGGCTTCAGCCAGGCGTCGCTGATGGTGCAGGCGGCGATCCACGGCCAGGGCGTGGCGCTGGCGCGGAGCTCGCTTGCGGAGATCGAGCTGGATACGGGGCGGCTGGTCCGCCCGCTGGACATCTGGCTGGACAGCCCGTGGGCGGTCTACAGCGTTACCCTGCCGGAACGCGCGGACCAGCCGAAGATCGCAGCTTTCCGCGACTGGATCACCGCCGAGGCCCGCGCCTCGGCGGCACGCTACGGCACTCTCTAGGTGCCCTATTCGATCCGGATCGCCTCGAAGCGCAGCTCGCCGCCACGATCGAGCAGGACGAGCACCGAGCGGCGGCCGACCTCCTCGGCCTCCCGCACCCGCATCGCCACGTCGCCCGGCGAATTCACCGGCTCCTGCATCACCTCGACGATGACGTCGCCCGGCACGATGCCCTTGAGGTCCGACGGGCTGCCCGGCTCGACCATGACCACGACCACGCCTTCGGTGTCGGCGCCGAGGTTGAACTGGCTGCGGCGCTCCGGCGTGATGGTGCCGAGGGTGAGCCCCAGCTCGGCCACCACCGCCTCGTCCTGCGCCTGGTCCGGGTTGGCGTGCGGCGCCTGGGCCGTCGCCTCCTGGGTTTCGTCGAGCTCGCCGACCACCACGGTCAGCTCGACCTCCCCGCCATGGCGCCACACCACCATCGGCACCTCGGCGCCGATGGGCGTCTCCGCCACGATCCGCGGCAGGCGGCGGCTCTCCCGCACCGGCCGGCCGTTGAAGGAGAGCACAATGTCGCCGGCCTCGACCCCGGCCAGCGCAGCGGGACCGTCCGGCGTCACGCTCGCGACGAGCGCGCCGCTGGCCTCGTCCAGGTCCAGGCTCTCCGCGATCTCGGGCGTCACATGCTGGATGCGGACGCCGAGCCATCCGCGTCGGGTCTGGCCATATTCCCTGAGCTGTTCGATGACGGTGCGGGCGATCGACGAGGGAATGGCAAATCCGATGCCGACGCTGCCGCCGGTCGGCGAGATGATCGCCGTGTTCACGCCGATGACCTCGCCCGCCAGGTTGAACATCGGTCCGCCGGAGTTGCCGCGGTTGATGGCGGCGTCCGTCTGCAGATACTCGTCGTAGGGGCCGGATTCCAGGTCCCGCGCCTGCGCCGAGATGATGCCGGCGCTGACCGACCCGCCCAGGCCGAACGGGTTACCGATGGCGATGATCCAGTCGCCGACCCGGGTGGCGTCGGAATCGCCCCAGTTCGCGTAGGGCAGCGGCGTCGGCGAATCGACCTTGAGCAGGGCGAGGTCGGTCTTCTGGTCCGTGCCCAGCACCTCCGCCGGCAGGTTGGTGTCGTCATGGAGGATCACGCGGATCTCGTCCGCGCCCTCGATCACGTGCAGGTTGGTGACGACGTAGCCTTCCGGGTCAATCAGGAAGCCCGAGCCGAGCGCGGTCGCCTGCCGCGGCTGCAGGTCCGGGTTCTGCCGCTGGACGAACTCGTCGAAGAAGTCCTGGAAGGGCGACCCCTCCGGGAACTCGGGAATCGCGGGCGGCCGCCGGGTGTCGCTGCGCTGGGTGGTGGAGATGTTGACCACCACCGGCAGCAGCCGTTCGACCAGATCGGCGAAGCTGAGCGGCGCCCCGTCCGGGGCCTGGGCCTGCGCCGGCACGCCGGCGCCCACCATGACCGCGAACACGCAGAGGATGGCGGCAATGCCACCGCGACCGCCCGTAGCCCGCATTGACCTGCGTGCTTGCCACACTGACATGCCTTCACCCTTCACGTTGGCGCCCCCGGCAGGCGAAGGTCACTGTCCGGTCTGCGCGTCCTCCGCCGCACCGTCCTCGGCAGGCTGGGCGCCCTCGCCCTGCGACGCATCGCGGGCATCCTCGCCGGCGCCGTCGTCATCGCCGTTGTCCGCCGGCACAAGCGGGTTCGACGGGTCCATGCGCGGCGCGAGCTCCTCGAGAGCAGGCGGCGGCGGCAGATCCCTTTCGTCGTCGCCGCCGATGGCGTCGAAGGGCGAACGCGACAGGTCGAAATCGCTGCCCGTCAGCAGGTTGAGGAAATGGCTGTCGGCGCCCATGAACAGCGTGGTGTTCGTGCCCGACAGTGCCTGCGGATACTGCGTCAGCCGATAGTAGAAGCGGAAGAACTCCTCGTCCGCCGCATAGGCCGCCGACAGGGTGGTCAGGGCGTAGTTGTCGGCCTCGCCGCGGATGCGCTGCGCCTCGCGCTGGGCGCCCGCCACCAGTTCGGCCTGCTGCAGGTCGGCATCCGCGCGCATCTCGGTCGCCGCCTGCTCGCCCTCCGAACGGATCAGCCGGGCCTCCTGCTCGCGTTCGGTCTGCATCCGCTCCAGCACGCGCGCCGTGTTCTGCTCGGGCAGTTCGGCCCGCAGGATGCGCACGTCCACCAGGTCGATGCCGAGGCGCTCGACCTGGTCGCTCATGCCCTGCTGGATGCGGTTCATGAGCTGGCCGCGCTGCTCGGACAGCACCGTCTCCTGGCTGACTTCGGCGAGAACGCTCCGCAGCGTGCTCGAATTGGCCGCCCTCAGCCGCTCGATCACGCCGCGCTCGTCGCGGACGCGCTGGTAGAACAGCAGCGGGTCGACGATGCGGTAGATCAGGGCGGTGCTGACCTGCAGCCGCTTGGTGTCACCGAGGATCACCTCTTCGGTCGGCGGCTCGTAGGTGAGCAGCCGATCCTCGAAATACTGCACGTTCTGGATGAACGGCCATTTCGCCTGCAGGCCCGGCTCGCGGATGACGCGCAGCGGATTGCCGAACTGCAGCACCAGCGCCTGCTCGGTCTCGCGGACCACGAACAGGGTGAAGTGGGCGATGACGGCGATGACGATGAGTGCCGCGCCGAGCGCGACCAGCGGGAACCGCCGCATCAGTTGGCTCCTCCGCTGGCGTCGTTCATCGGCCGCTGCGTGCGCTGGATCGCCTCGAGCGGCAGGTAGGGCAGCACGCCCTGCGTCGCGTCACCGAGATCGATGATCACCTTGGGCAGGTTCGCGAACACGTTGGAGACCGTCTCGATGTACAGGCGTTCCGCCACGATGTCCCTCGCCCCCCGATATGCCTCGAGCACCTGCAGGAAGCGCGCAGCGTCACCGTCGGCCTGGGCGGTGACACGCTCCCAGTAGGCGCGCGCGTCCTGGGTGATGCTGTATGCTTCCGCCCGCGCCCGCGGGATGACCTGGTTCGCGTAGGCGCGCGCGGTGTTGATCATGGCCTCCGCCTCGGACTCCGCGTTCTGGACGTCGCGGAAGGCGTCGATGACCTCGGTCGGCGGGTCCACGCCCTGCAGCTGCACGTTCACCACCGAGATGCCGGTCTGGTACCAGTCCAGCCGCTCCTGCAGCAGGGTCGCCGCCCGCTGCTCGATCTCGCGGCGCACGTTGGCGGCCTCCGCGTCGTCGCCGGCCGCAGCGCCCGTGCTCACGATCAGCTCGGTGATGCGGCGCTGGCCGATGATCTCGCGCATCACGCTCTCCCCGATCTGCCGCACCGTGTTCTCGGGGTCGCGGACCTGGAACAGGAAGTTGGGCGCGTCGACAACGTTCCAGACGATGGCGAAGCCGAGGTCGATCAGGTTCTCGTCGCCCGTCAGCATCCGGCTTTCGGCGAAGTTGTAGATCGGCGCCCCCTCGCGGCCGTCCGCGCGCAGGCCGATCGTCGTCAGCCGCTCCAGGTTGACGTTGACGATCTCGTGGTCCTCGATCGGGCTCGGCAGGCGGTAGTTGAGGCCGGGATCCGTGATCCCGACGAACTCGCCGAATCGCAGCACCACCCCCTGCTCGCCCGGCTGCACGCGATAGATGCCGGTAGCGAGCCAGATGACGATGGCGGCGATGATGATCAGGAACATGCCGCGGCCGCCGAAGAATCCGCCCGGAAGCAGGCGCTTCATCCGGTCCTGGCTCTGGCGGATCAGGTCGTCGAAGCCGGGCTGATGCGGGCCGCGGCCACTGCCGCCCCCGGCGCCCCAGGGACCGCCTCCGCCGCTGTTGTCCCCGGAGCCGCCGCCTCCCCAGGGGCCGCCCCCGTCGCCGCCCCAGGGCCCCCCGCCGCCGCTCTGGTTCTTCCAAGGCATCAATTCCGCTCCCATGGCTTGTGCCTGTTGCCGCTTGCCCGCCTCGACGCCGCCAGCACTTCCTCATATACAACGCGTCGGTACGAAGTATATGCCGCGCCGCTGGCCGCGGCCGAGACCCGGCGCTCGCGGAGGCGCCCTGGGCGCATGGCACGGTCAATAGTGGAGGGCGGCCACAATGGCAAGCATCGACGACGCACGGATTCGCGAGGCTCTCAGCCGCGTTGCGGCCCCGGGAAAGGGGACCGACATCGTGGCCGCAGGCATGGTTTCCGGGATCGCCATCGACGGTGACCGCGTCTCGGTCTCGATCGAGGTCGATCCGGCCGACGGGCCGGCCCTCGAGCCGATGCGGCAGGAGGCCGAGCGCGCACTCCGCAGCGTCCCCGGCGTGCGCCAGGCAACCGTGGTGCTGACCGCCCAGCGCGCCGCCCCGGCCGCGGCGCGACCGCAGCCGCAGCGCGCCGGCACCGCTGCCCCGCCCGGGGTGCGCAAGATCATCGCCGTCGCCAGCGGCAAGGGCGGCGTCGGCAAATCCACCACCGCGGTCAACATTGCCGTCGCCCTCGCGCGCGAAGGGCACCGCGTCGGCCTGCTCGACGCAGACGTTTACGGTCCGTCAATCCCCCGCATGCTAAGGGTTAACGAGAGGCCGGAAACGACGGCCGCCAAGAAGCTGCGGCCCGTCAACAAATATAACCTGAATATAATGTCGATCGGCTTCCTTGTCGACGAGTCGACGCCTATGATCTGGCGCGGCCCGATGGTAATGAGCGCACTGGAGCAAATGCTGAGGGACGTGGAATGGGGCGAGCTGGACATCATGGTGGTGGACATGCCGCCCGGTACCGGTGACGCCCAGCTGACGCTCGCCCAGCGCACGCCGCTCGCCGGCGCGGTCATCGTGTCCACGCCCCAGGACATCGCGCTCATCGATGCCCGCAAGGGCCTCAACATGTTCCGCAAGACGGAAGTGCCCGTGCTCGGCGTCGTCGAGAACATGAGCACCTACGTCTGCCCCGCCTGCGGTCACGAAGCCCACATCTTCGGCCACGGCGGCGCGGAAGCGGAGGCCGCGCGCCTCGGCGTGCCCTTCCTCGGCGCCATTCCGCTTCACATCACGATCCGGGAGAAGTCCGACGCCGGCGATCCGGTCGCGCTCGGCCCGGACGACGACCCGCACGTCATCGCCTATCGCAGCATCGCACGGAAGATCTGGTCGCAGCTCTTCCAGGAGGAAACCCATGGCCGTCCTGCGCCGCGCATCGTCATCCAGTAGCCGTCAGGGCGACGTGGCCGTGCCCGGGACCGGCGTCCTCACGCGTCGCGGGATGATGGGACTCGCCGGTGCGGCCGCGCTCGTCGCGGCAGCGCCCCGCGTGGTGCGGGCACAGACCTTCCCGTTCGAGACCGTCCGGCTCATCGAGCTCGTCAACTCGGTGCGCACCCGCTACGGCCTCGCGCCGCTTTCGGCCGATCCCCGGCTGATGCAGGCGGCCCAGACCCATGCCGAGGATCTGGCGTGGCAGGGGATGCGGGCCCAGCTGGCCACCTACGGCCACGGGCCACACCGCGGCAGCGACGGCTCGCTGCCGGCGGACCGGGTCCGCCGCGCCGGCTACAACTTCCGCATCGTCGGCGAGAATGTCGCTGCCGGCCGGGCCGTCCCCGAATTCACGGTCGCCGACTGGATCGAGAGCGACGGCCACTTCCAGACCATGACCGACCGCCGGGTCCGCGAGGCCGGCGCCGGCTTCGCCTACAACCCGCGCGACACGCAGTTCCAGTACTACTGGGTGCTGGTGGTCGCGGCCTGACCCCCCGCCCTTCCGGCCTCCCGTCTGAATATCCGGCAACCTCGACGGCAGGTCCGACGCCCGGTCCTCCGGCGCTTGCGCCGGGCCGGCCAGTCTGTCAGCTTCTCCCCCCGTCCCGAATGAATCCGAGGGGAGAGACGCATGAAGAGCCGCGCCGCGGTGGCCTACAAGGCGGGCGCACCGCTGGAGATCACCGAGGTCGAGGTCGAAGGCCCGCGCGAAGGTGAAGTGCTGGTCGAGATCAAGGCGACCGGCATCTGCCACACCGACGCCTTCACCCTGTCCGGCGACGATCCGGAAGGCCTGTTCCCGGCCATCCTGGGCCATGAGGGCGCGGGCGTCGTGGTCGATGTCGGCCCGGGGGTGAAGAGCCTGAAGAAGGGCGACCACGTCATCCCGCTCTACACGCCCGAGTGCCGCGAGTGCGAGTACTGCACCAGCGGCAAGACCAACCTGTGCCAGAAGATCCGCGTGACCCAGGGCCAGGGCGTCATGCCCGACGGCACCAGCCGGTTCTCCATCGGCGGCGAGAAGGTGTACCACTACATGGGCACCTCCACCTTCTCCAACTACACGGTGGTGCCGGAGATCGCGCTGGCAAAGATCCGCGAAGACGCGCCGTTCGACAAGGTCTGCTACATCGGCTGCGGCGTCACCACCGGCATCGGCGCGGTGATAAACACCGCCAAGGTCAAGCCCGGCGACAACGTCATCGTGTTCGGACTGGGCGGCATCGGTCTCAATGTCATCCAGGGGTGCCGCATGGCCGGCGCCGACATGATCGTGGGCGTGGACATCAACGAGTCGAAGCGCCCGCTCGCCGAAAAGTTCGGCATGACGCACTTCGTGAACCCGAACGAGGTGGAAGGCGACCTGGTGCCCTATCTGGTCAACCTGACCAAGGGCGGCGCCGACTACACCTTCGAGTGCATCGGCAACGTGAAGGTGATGCGTCAGGCACTGGAGTGCTGCCACAAGGGCTGGGGCGAGAGCATCATCATCGGCGTCGCCGGCGCGGGCCAGGAGATCTCCACCCGCCCGTTCCAGCTTGTCACCGGCCGGGTCTGGCGCGGCACCGCCTTCGGCGGCGCGAAGGGCCGGACGGACGTGCCGAAGATCGTCGACTGGTACATGGACGGGAAGATCAACATCGACGACCTGATCACCCACACCATGCCGCTCGAGGAGATCAACACGGCCTTCGACCTGATGCACGAAGGCAGGTCGATCCGCAGCGTCGTCGTCTACTGACCGCCCAGCACACGCGGACCGTTTCCGTCGGGGGCGCCGCACGGG
>CALKHQ010000323.1 GCA_937988735.1 uncultured Alphaproteobacteria bacterium | reverse complement strand
ACGTGTCGTTCGACGACTGGCTCATGTTGACGTGGTCGTTGGGATGCACGGGCTTTTTCGAGCCCCTCTCGCCGCCGAGGATCTCGATCGCGCGGTTGGCGATCACCTCGTTGGCGTTCATGTTGCTCTGGGTGCCGGAGCCGGTCTGCCACACCACCAGCGGGAAATGGTCGGCGAGCGTGCCATCGATGACCTCGTCGGCCGCCCTGACGATCGCCTCGCCCAGCTTCGGGTCCAGCTCGCCCAGCTCCATGTTCGCCAGCGCTGCAGCCTTCTTCTGGATGCCCAGGGCGCGGATCAGGGCCGCCGGCATGCGCTCGCCGCCGATCCGGAAGTTCTGCAGCGACCGCTGGGTCTGGGCGCCCCAGTACCGGTCCGCAGGCACCTCGATCGCGCCCAGGCTGTCGGTTTCGGTGCGCGTGGCGGCCATCGATGCTCTCTCCTCGTCGTCTTGCAGGCGGCGCGATCATAGCCATGCCGGGAGCACGGTCGAGCGCGAAATGGACGCGCACGGCGACCCTGTTGCCGCGGGCCGCGGGGGCGATCTTGCACGCAGGGGTCGATGCCCGGCCGCGATCTGCTATAAGGCGGTCGCCCGTTCAGCGGATTGGAGACGCCGATGAGTCTGCTCGTCCTGTTGCGCCATGGCCAGAGCCAGTGGAACCTCGAGAACCGCTTCACCGGCTGGCACGACGTGGACCTGAGCCCGCTGGGCGAGGAGGAGGCGCGGACCGGCGGCGCGCGGATGCGTGACATCCGCTTCGACGTCGTGTTCACCTCCACCCTGAAGCGGGCGATCCGCACGGCGGAGCTTGCGCTGGAGGCGAGCGGGCCGATCAACGCCCACCTGCGCGACGGGTCCGGCTGGAAGCTGATCCGCCACGACGACCTGCGCGAGCGCCACTATGGCGACCTCGTCGGGCTCAACAAGGCGGAGACGGCGCAGAAGTTCGGCGACGAGCAGGTCCGGCTGTGGCGGCGCAGCTACTCCACCCGCCCGCCCGGCGGCGAGAGCCTGGAGGACGTGGTCGCCCGCGTGACGCCCTACTGGGAGGCGCACATCCGGCCGGAGGTCGCGGCGGGAAAGAACGTGCTGGTCGCCGCCCACGGCAACACGGTGCGGGCCCTGCTGGTGGTGCTGGGCGAATACACGCCCGACGAGATCCCCACGGTGGAGATCCCGACCGGCGTGCCTCTGGTATTCGAATTCGCCGACGGCCGCTTCGGCAAGGGCCGCTATCTGGACGGCGACGCCTGACGGCCCCAGCCGGCTTTCGCCGGCCGTCTCAGGGGTTGCGGCCGCTCAGGCCGCCGACGCCTTCTTCCGCGACGCGGGCCCGGGCTTGCCGGCGGGCTGCCCCTCCGCAGCCTTCGATGCCATGCCGTAGCCGCTGCCGAACTTGGCGACGATGATCTCCATCTCCTCGTCGGAGAGGATGTGGGGCTCGCCCACCTGCAGCGCCCGCCAGTACTGCGACGCCAGCACCTCGATCTCGTTGGCCAGCCACAGCGCGCGCTTCAGCGTGTCCCAGAACACGATCATGCCGTGGTTGGCGAGCAGGCAGGCCCGCCGGCCCTCCAGCGCCTTGAGCGCGTTGTTGGAGAGTTCCTGGGTGCCGAAGGTGGCGTAGTCGGCGCAGCGGACGGAATTGCCGCCGGCGAAGCCGATCATGTAGTGGCAGGCGGGGATGTCCTTGCGCAGCATCGACAGCGCGGTGCAGTGCAGCGCGTGGGTGTGCACGATCGCGCCCGCGTCGGGCCGGTTGTTGTAGATGTCGAGGTGGAAGCGCCACTCGCTGGACGGCTTGCGGCCCTGGATCGCCTGCCACTCGCCGTTGCTGGCCATGAACACGATGTCCTGGACGCCCAGCTCCTCGTAGGGCACGCCGGACGGCGTAATCAGCATCCCGCCCGGCACCCGGACGCTGACGTTACCCGAGGTGCCCTGGTTGATGCCCATGCGGTTCATCTCCAGGGCCGTGTCGATGATCTCGCGCCGCAGGTCGAAATGTTCCATGTCGCCTTCCCTTGCCGGGCCCGCCGGCCCTGTATCTCCCGATCGCTGCCGCCGTTGTACAGAAGTCCCGCGGCAGATTCAAAAGTCAGCCGGCCGCGAGCACGCGCCCGGCGACCGCGTCCAGCCGCACGACCATCGCCGGGTCGCGCGCGGCCGGGGCGGTGATGATGGCGTTGTCGAGCGCCCGGTGGCAGCCCGCGTGGCATGGTTCGGTCCGCTCCGCCAGCCGCGGCACCACGGCCCTGACCAGGCTCCGGCCGCGCTCGGCGTTGGCCAGCAGCACCTTCACCACCTGGTCCACGCTCACCGCATCGTGGTTGGGGTGCCAGCAGTCGTAGTCGGTGACCATGGCCACGGTCGCGTAGCAGATCTCCGCCTCACGGGCGAGCTTCGCCTCCGGCATGTTGGTCATGCCGATCACCTGGCAGCCCCAGCTGCGGTAGAGCGCCGATTCGGCCGCGCTGGAGAACTGCGGGCCTTCCATCGCCAGGTAGGTGCCGCCGCGGACGACGTGAATACCCATGCTGTCGGCCGCCGCCGCCAGCTCCTCCGCAAGCCGGCGGCAGGTAGGGCGCGCCATCGAGACATGCGCCACCAGACCGGGGCCGAAGAAGCTCTTCTCGCGTGCAAAGGTGCGGTCGATGAACTGGTCGACCAGCACGAAGCAGCCCGGCGGCAGCGCCTCGTCCAGTGAGCCGACCGCACTGACCGACAGGATCTCGGTGACGCCGCTGCGCTTCAGCGCGTCGATGTTGGCGCGGTAGTTGATGTCGCTGGGCGGCAGGCGATGGCCGCGGCCGTGACGCGGCAGGAACACCACCCGCTGGCCGCCCAGCCGGGCGAACATGAGCTGGTCGGAGGGGGGGCCGAACGGGCTGTCGACCGTGCGCCACTCGACCTCCTCGAGCCCGTCGATCTCGTAGATGCCGCTGCCGCCGATGATCCCGATCACCGGCCGGTCGTGGTCGTGCGGCATGGACTAGGACCCTGGCGCCGGCGCCGGAGCCGCAGTCGCGGCCGCCGGCGCCAGGGAAAAGCAGAGCTTCATCGCGGCAGCCTCTCCGGCAGTGGCAGCTGCCCCTGTATGGCCGATTCGCGCGGTCCGTGCACCCGTCGCGGCGGGTGACGCCGGCCGTCAGTGCTCGACGTCCGACCAGACCTTGCGCTTCACCGCATAGGTGATGCCGGCGAGCACGATCAGGAACAGGATCACCTTGACCCCGAGCTCCTTGCGCTCGACCAGCGCCGGCTCCGCCGCCCACATCAGGAAGGCGGAGACGTCGCGCGCCAGCTGGTCCACCGTGGCCGGCGTGCCGTCGATGTATTCGACGCGGCCGTCCGACAGCGGCGGCGGCATCGAGATGATGTGGCCCGGGAAGGCGGCGTTGTAGTACTTGCCGACCGGCACATCGACGCCCTGCGGCGCATCCACGTAGCCGGTCAGCAGGGCATAGAGGTAGTCCGCGCCGTCGGCCCGCGCCTTGGCGATGACGCTGAGGTCCGGCGGCAGCGCGCCGTTGTTGGCGAAGCGCGCGGCGATCGGATTGGGGAACGGCGAGGGGAACCGGTCGGCCGGCAGGGCAGGCCGGGTGATGGCCTGGCCGGTCTCCTGGTCGAGGTCGGGCACGGTCCAGTTGGACGCAATCGCCTGCACCTGCTCGTCGTTGAAGCCGAGGTCGTGCAGGTTGCGGAAGGCGACCAGCTCCAGCGAATGGCAGGAGGCGCAGACCTGCTCGTAGACGTAGTAGCCCCGCTGCAGCTGCTGCTGGTCGAAGCCGCCGAAGATGCCGTCCCAGGACCAGTCCTGGGCCGCGATCTCCACGCCGTGCCCCGACGCCTGCTGGCCCTCCTCCGCGGCCATCGCCGGACCCGCGGCGAGGGCGAGGGCGGCGGCAACCGCCGCGAGGGTGATGCGCTTCATGCCGGCCATCTCCTCAAGCCTGCTTGGACGGCGCGGCCGTCGTCATCGGGGCACCGCCGCGGGTCGGCAGCACCGCATCCCGGATGCTCAGCGGCAGCGGCAGCGGGCGCTCGAACTTGCCGACCAGCGGCATGACCACCAGGAAGTGGATGAAGTACCAGGGCATCGCGATGTGGCCGAGGTCGAGCCAGGTGATGCCGAGGCCGCTCAGGATCTCGTCATCCGGCGCGTTGGCACCCACGTAGCCCAGCGCGATCAGGTCGATGACCAGCAGCACCAGGAACCAGCGGTAGACCGGCCGGAACCGGCAGGAACGCACCGGCGACCGGTCGAGCCACGGCGCGAGTGCCAGCACCACCAGCGCACCGAACATGGCCAGCACGCCGCCCAGCTTCGCGTCGATGAACCAGATGTCGAAGTCCACCGAGCGCAGGATCGCGTAGAACGGCAGGAAGTACCATTCGGGCACGATGTGCGCGGGCGTCAGCAGCGGATCGGCCGGGATGTAGTTGTCCGGGTGGCCCATGAAGTTGGGCGCGAAGAACACGAACGCCGCATAGACGATCAGGAACACCACGATGCCGAAGCTGTCCTTCGCCGTGTAGTACGGGTGGAACGGCACCGTGTCGCGCGGGCTCTTCGGGTCAATGCCCAGCGGGTTGTTGGAGCCGACCACGTGCAGCGCGATCACGTGCAGGATCACCACGCCGAAGATGACGAACGGCAGCAGGTAGTGCAGCGAGAAGAAGCGGTTGAGCGTCGGGTTGTCGACGGTGAAGCCGCCCCACAGCCAGGTGGTGATGCTGTCGCCGACCAGCGGGATTGCCGAGAACAGGTTGGTGATGACCTTGGCGCCCCAGAAGCTCATCTGCCCCCACGGCAGCACGTAGCCCATGAAGGCGGTGGCCATCATCAGCACCAGCAGGACCACGCCGAGGATCCACAGCAGCTCGCGCGGCTGCTTGTACGAGCCGTACCAGAGACCGCGGAAGATGTGGATGTAGACCGCGATGAAGAACATCGAGGCCCCGTTCATGTGCAGGTAGCGCAGCAGCCACCCGTTGTTCACGTCGCGCATGATGCGTTCGACGCTGTTGAACGCCATGTCGACGTGGGGCGTGTACTGCATCGCCAGCACGATGCCGGTGGCCATCATCACCACCAGCATCACGGTCGCGATCGCGCCGAAGTTCCAGAAGTAGTTGAAGTTCCGCGGCGCCGGGAACTGGCGGTATTCCTTTTCGAGATAGGAGAAGACCGGAAGGCGCCGGTCGATCCAGCCGACAGCCCCGGTGAACTGGGAGGGTTGCGACGGCCCACTCATGCTGCGGCTTCCCCTTCCTCGCCAATCACGACGGTCTTGTCGTCGGCAAACGTGTACGGCGGAACGATCAGGTTCATCGGCGCAGGCCCGCGGCGGATGCGCCCGGAGGTGTCGTAGTGCGAGCCGTGGCAGGGGCAGTACCAGCCGCCGTACTCGCCGCGTTCGTCACCCTGACGCTGGCCCAGCGGGACGCAGCCGAGGTGCGTGCAGATGCCGCGGACCACGAGGTACTGCTCGTGCCCGGGCTTGACCCGCTCCTCGTCGGTCTGCGGGTCGATCAGGTCATCCAGCGGGGTCTCCCGCGCGGCCTCGATCTCGGCCTGCGTCCGGTAGCGCACGAACATCGGCTCGCCGCGCCACATGACGGTGATCGCCTGCCCCTCCTCGAGCGGCGTCAGGTCGACATCGACCGGCCCGCCGGCGGCAAGCACGTCCGCAGACGGGTTCATGCTGTTGATGAAGGGCCAAATTGCGACCGCGCCGCCGATGACGGTGAAGGCGCCAGCGGTCAGGTAGAGGAAGTCCCGTCGGGTCGCCTCGTCGCCATGGTCGCCGCCTTGGCTCCCGGCGCCATGCGCGCCTGCGGTTTCGGCCATCAATCTCCTCCAGGGCTGCGCAGCGTTATCGGATGCGCGCGTGCAATGGGCGCGCGGGGTCGCCGGCGCGTCGTGGACCTTGGAGTTATACCGTCGGCCAAGACGCGGCCAACGCGACAACCTGACACAGCGTCCATGCCGCATCGACGCCGCCGTCGGGCGCTGCTACGCAGGCAGACGGGCGTGTCAGGAGGAGCCATGCGCCTCGCTCTCTACCAGCCGGACATCCCGCAGAACACGGGCGCGATCCTGAGGCTTGCCGCCTGTTTCGACGTGCCGGTGGACATCATCGAGCCCTGCGGGTTCGTGATGGACGACCGTCGTCTGCGCCGGGTTGCGATGGACTACGGTCCGCTGGCCCGGGTCGAGCGCCACCGCTCGTGGCCGGCCTTCCTGGCGGGGGCGCAGGCGGCCGCCCGCCGGCTGGTGCTGCTGAGCACCCGCGCCCGCACCACCCACGCCGCCTTCGCCTTCGGCCCGGACGACGTCCTGGTGCTGGGGCGCGAGAGCGCAGGCGCGCCGCCCGAGGTGCACGCCGCCTGCGCCGCCGCGGTGCGCGTGCCGATCCGCGGCCGGTCGCTGAACGTCGTGACGGCGGCAGCGATCGTGCTCGGCGAGGCGCTGCGCCAGACGGGCGGCTTTCCCGACGATGGAGACCGACGGCATGACTGACGCCGAAAGCACGCGCCGCGAGCGCGCGCGGACCTGGTTCGAGGCGCTGCGCGACCGCATCTGCGCCGCCTTCGAGGCCCTCGAGGACGAGCTTCGCGGGCCGGGATCCGACCTTCCTCCCGGCCGCTTCGTCCGCACGCCGTGGAAGCGCCCGGATCCGGAGTCGGATGACGGCGGCGGCGGCGTGATGGCGGTGATGCGGGGCCGGGTGTTCGAGAAGGTGGGCGTCAACGTCTCCACCGTCTACGGCCGCTTCTCGGAGCAGTTCAGGAGCCAGATCCGCGGCGCGGCCGGGGACGGCCGCTTCTGGGCGAGCGGGATCTCCCTCGTCGCCCACATGCGCTCGCCGCTGGTGCCCGCGGTGCACATGAACACCCGCCACATCATCACCAGCGAGGCCTGGTTCGGCGGCGGCGCCGACATGACGCCGACCTTCCCCTTCGAGGAGGACACCGCGGAGTTCCACGCGGCGATGAAGGCCGCCTGCGACACCGCGGACCCCGGTTACTACCCGGCCTACAAGGAGTGGTGCGACCGCTACTTCTTCCTGCCCCACCGCGGCGAGCCGCGCGGGGTGGGCGGCATCTTCTACGACGACCTCAACTCCGGCGACTGGGAGGCCGACTTCGCCTTCACCCGCGCCGTCGGCGAGGCCTTCCTCGACGTCTATCCGCGCATCGTCCGCCGCCGCATGGGCCTGCCGTGGACGGACGCGCAGCGCGAGGCTCTGCTGGTGAAGCGCGGCCGCTACGTCGAGTTCAACCTGCTCTACGACCGCGGCACCAAGTTCGGCCTCGCCACCGGCGGCAACACCGAGGCCATCCTGATGTCGCTCCCCCCGGAGGTGCGCTGGCCGTGAGACGCCGGGCCGGGCGACAGGGGATCACGCCCAAATCACCGCCGCCGGCAGGCCGCGCTTGGCGGCAGCCCGACCGACCGGATAGAGTGACGTCATGAGCAAGGTCCGCGTCCTGCCCGGCGCAGCGTCCCTCGTCGCACTGCTGGCTGCTGCCCCCGCGGCGGCGCAGGGCGCCCTCGAGAGCTACGCCGGCCGGTGGGTCGGCACCGCCATCGCGGTCGAGGCCGGAAGCTGGCCGGTGATCGACGCCGGCGACTTCGTCGTCACCATCTCCGGCGGCCGCCGGTCGTTCGAGGCGTCCTGGTCGGCCGTCGTCCCGGTGGATGGCGGCGCGCGGTGGGACCGGGCCTCCACCGAGTTCGAGCGCGCGGCGCGGCCGGGGTACTACCAGCCGGACGACGGGGCCGACCTGTTCGAGGGCGACCCGCAGTACTGGGCCTTCGCCGGCGAAGGCGAGCTCATCCTCGGCCGGCTGCAGATCGACGAGGACAGCGGCGGGCCCCTGATGTACGTGTGCCACCTCGTCCCGTCCGAGACGGGGATGGAGGCGATGCTGGTTCTGACCGCGGCCGGCGCCGAGACGGCGCGGGCACGGGTGACCCTGGTGCGGCCGTGAGACGCGTCCTCTGGCTCGCGGCAATGCTGCCTGCGCTGGCCGCGACCGCGACCGTCCGCGCGCAGGAACCCTACGAGCCGTTCCTCGGCACCTATGTCGGGCGGGCCCAGGCGCTGTCGGCCGAAGGCGAGGTCACCGGCATCCGCGACCTCGACGTCATCATCCGGCCGGCCGAGGGCGGCTTCGGCATCGAATCGATCACGGTCAACCACGACGGCGACCGGCTGGAGCCGGGCGTCAGCCGGCGGAGCTCGGCGATGACCTTCGCCGGGTCCGAGATCGACGGCGTCTACCGCCGCAGCTTCGCGCGCGACCTGTTCGCCACCCGCAGCGAGCTCGACCCCATTGCCGGCGATCCGCTGCAGTGGGCGCGGATCGTGGGCGACAGCCTGCTGGTCTATTCCTTCGTCCTCAACGACGACGGCACCTACGAGCTGCACACCTACCGGCGCACCCTCGACGACACCGGCCTCACCCTCGCCTTCACCAGCGAGCTCAACGGCCGGATGAACCGCGCCGTCGAGGGCCGGCTGATCCGCGTCGAGGACGTCATGGACGACCTCAACCCCTGACCACGGGAGACGGCCGATGGCGGAGGTGCTGCTGTTCCACCACGCCCTCGGCCTCACCGACGGATGCCGGGCCTTCGCCGACCGCCTGCGCCGGGAAGGCCACATCGTGCATCTCCCCGACCTCTACGGTGGCCGGACCTTCGGCCGGCTGGAGGACGGCGTGGCCCATGCGGAGGCGGTCGGCTTCGCCACGATCCTCGAGCGCGGCAGCGCGGCAGCGGAGCGCCTTCCGGAGGCGCTGGTCTTCGCGGGCCTCTCCCTCGGCGTGATGCCGGCGCAGATGCTGGCCCAGACCCGCCCCGGCGCGCGCGGGGCGCTGCTGCTGCACAGTTGCGTCCCGGCCGGGGAATTCGGCCCGTGGCCGGCGGGCGTGGCGCTGCAGATCCACACCCGGGACGCCGACCCGTGGGGCGATGCCGACGTCGCCCGCGCCCTCGCCGCGTCCGTCCCCGGCGCCGAGCTCTTCCTCTACTCCGGCGACCGGCACCTGTTCACCGACGCGAGCCTGCCCGACCACGAGGAGGAGGCCGCCGCGCTGGTGATGCAGCGGGTGCTGGCGTTCCTTGCCCGGCACGGATAGCGCTGTCTCCCGGGAGCCCGGGTCACACCGCGGTCCCGCTCCGCTCCGCTGCCAGTTC
>CALKHQ010000322.1 GCA_937988735.1 uncultured Alphaproteobacteria bacterium | reverse complement strand
CGGTGAAGCGCTCGTAGTGGCCGAGGTCGAGGTCGGTCTCCGCCCCGTCGTCGGTCACATAGACCTCGCCGTGCTGATACGGGCTCATCGTGCCCGGATCGACGTTGAGATAGGGGTCCAGCTTGCGCAGGCGGACACGGAATCCGCGTGCCTGAAGCAGCGCGCCAAGCGCCGCTGCGGAGAGGCCCTTCCCCAGCGAGGAGGCCACTCCGCCCGTGACGAAGATGAATCGCGTCATGGGCGATCAGTGTAGCCGTTCGACGCTCGTACGCGAAGGCCGCCGTTGGCCAGCGGGATGCTCATTCCGTCGCAGCGGGCGCGCCGGCGCCTTCCCCGTCGGCCGGGGGCTGGTCCCCGCCGGTCGCAGCCGGCGTCGTCGCCTCGATCGGGGCGACCACGGCCGGCTCGTCGTCGAGGAACGAGGCGCGCTCGGTGCCGGCGACGATGGCGAGCAGCACGCTGTTGACCATGAACAGGGTGGCGATGATCGCGGTCGAGCGGGTGAGCAGATTGGCTGCGGCGCGCCCGGTCATCATGCTGCCGCCTCCGCCGCCGAGTCCGCCCAGCCCGCCCTCGTTGCGCTGGATCAGGATCACGCCGACCAGCGCGATCGCCAACAGGATGTGGATGACGAGAAGGATCGTGCTCATGCGGTCATGTTCTGCGTCAGAGTGCGGGGCGCGCAGCAGCGCATGCGCGACGAGGCGCGCGTCGTACCGGGGGCACGCCGCGACGCGCGCGGTTGTAGCGCCTCGTGCGCCGCTTGCCTAGGGGGGTGTTTGGGCAGGTCAGCGTGCGGCGGCGACGATGGCGAGGAAATCCTCGGCCTTGAGGCTCGCGCCGCCGACGAGCGCACCGTCGACGTTGGCGGTCGCCAGCAGCTCGGCCGCGTTCCCCGGCTTCACCGAGCCACCGTAGAGCAGCGGCACCGCCTCCGGGCGGGAGACCAGGTCCGCCAGCCGCGACCGGATGTGCGCATGGGCGTGCGCCACCTGCTCCGGAGTCGCGGTGCGGCCGGTGCCGATCGCCCAAACCGGCTCGTAGGCGACGACGATTTCGGAACCCGCGCAGCCCGGCGGCACCGACTCGGCGAGCTGGCGCGACAGGATCACTTCCGTCGCGTCCGCGTCGCGCTCCGCCTCGGTCTCGCCGATGCAGATGATCGGGGTCAGGCCTGCGGCCAGCGCCGCCTGCGCCTTTGCCCGGACGTGCTCGTTCTCCTCCCCGTGATCCTGGCGCCGCTCGGAATGGCCGACGATGACGTGGGTGCAGCCAAGGTCGGCGAGCATCGGGGCCGCGATGTCCCCGGTGTGGGCGCCGCTCGCTTCGGTGTGGCAGTCCTGACCGCCGACCGTCACCTTCGAGCCCTTCACGGCGGCGACAATCTCCGCGATCAGCGTCGCCGGCGGGCAGATCACGACCGCGACGCCGGCGCTGTCGCCGGCACCGGCGGCCACCGCCTCCGCGAGCGCGCGCCCCTCCGCGCGCAGCATGTTCATCTTCCAGTTGCCGGCGATCATCCGCTGGGCCATCTGGCTCCTCCTCCTGTGCGCCCCGATCCGCGGGCGCGGAGCGGCGCGCGGGCGAGGTCGCAGTTGCAGCCGGGCGGCACGGTACCTATGATCCGGCGCCCTTCGGACAGGGACCATGTCCGGTGCCGGAGGGCTTTGCAAGGAGCCGGTCGCGGGGACCGGCAGGCCGACAGGCCGCAGACGAGACAGAGCGGAGACCGCTTCGGCCCATGCTGACGTCGCTACGCAAGACTTCCGGGTCCTTCTTCGTGAAGCTGCTGTTCGTGCTGCTGATCGCGAGCTTCGCGATCTGGGGCATCGGCGACGTGCTGCGGACCTCGCCCGGCGACGGCCCGATCGAGGTGGGCGAGCGCACCATCTCCGTGCAGGCGATCGACCGCGAGTTCCGCGGGCTGCTCGACCAGCAGGGCCGCGCGCTCGGCTTCCGGCTGGAGCCGATTCAGGGCATTCAGTTCGGCCTGCTCGACCAGGCGATCAGCAACCTGGTCAGCCGCGCGCTGATCGACAACCTGGCCGCCGACGCCGGGCTCAGGATCGACGACGCGACCATCGCCGCCTTCATCCGCGACCGCATGGGCCACCGCACCGCCGACGGCCGTTTCGACCGTGCCGGATTCGAGCAGGAGCTGCGGGCGCGCGGCGTCACCGAGCAGATGTTCGTCGAGCAGCTCAGGCTGGACATCGCGCGGCAGGAGATGCTGCAGGCCCTCGTCGGCGGGGTCCGCATCCCCGACCCGATTGCCGACACGCTGCGGGCCTACCGCGAGGAGACCCGGATCGCCGACTACGTCCGCGTCTCCGCCGACGCCATGCCGGCGCCCGAGGAGCCCGACGATGCCACCCTGCAGGCCTATTACGAGGAGCATGGCGACGACTACCTGGCGCCGGAGTACCGCAGCGGCCTGGTCGTGCTGCTCGACCCGGACGTGATGGCCGCCGATATCACGGTGGAAGAGGAGCAGCTGGAGGAGGAGTACCTCTACCGCCGCGACCAGCTCTTCATTCCCGAGGAGCGGCAGGTCGAACAGATGATCCTGCCCGACGCGGCCGCCGCGGAAGCGGCGGAGGCGGCGCTGGCCGAGGGCCGCGATTTCGCCGAGGTTGCAGCCGAGATCGCGGGCCAGGACCCGTCGGGGCTGACCATGGGGAGCTTCACCGAGGACGAATGGTTCGTGCCGGAGGCGGCCGAGGCGCTGTTCGGCGGCGAGGTCGGGGCGGTGAGCCCGGCGGTGGAGACGCCGCTCGGCTGGCGCATCTACCGCCTCGCCGGGATCGAGCCGGCCCGGGAGCCGACGCTGGACGACGTGCGCGACCAGCTCCGGCAGGAAATCGCGCACCGCATCGCCCAGGACTCCCTGTTCGACCTCTCCGGCCAGCTCCAGGACGAGATCGCCGGCGGCGCAACGCTGGCCGAGGCGGCGGAGGCCGTGGGGCTGACCGTCGAGACCATTCCCGCGGTTTCCGCGTCCGGCACGGGCCCCGACGACGGCGAGGTGGCGGTGCCTGGCGGACAGCCGGTGCGCGACGCCCTGTTCGCGACCGAGCCGGGTGCGCCCTCGGACCGCCGCGACCTGGCCAACGGCGGCGTGTTCTTCGTCGAGGTCAGCGAGGTGACCGAGCCCTCCCGGCGGCCGTTCGAGGCGGTGCGCGACCGGGTGCTGGCCGACTGGACCCGCGAGCAGCAGACGGAGGCCGCCCGCGCCCGGGCAACCGCGATCGAGGAAGCGCTCGCCACCGGCGTGCCGCTGGCCGATGCGGTGGCAGAGTACGGGCTGGAGGTGGCGGAGGCGAGCGGCGTGCGGCGCGACGGCACCCAGACTGGCGGCCTGCCCCGCGATCTCGCGGCCCGGCTGTTCGAGATGGAGCCCGGCGACGGGGCAATGAGCCAAGGCGGCGCAGGCGCGTTCTACGTCGCCCGGCTGCGGGAGGTGGTCCCGGTGGCGCCGGATGCCGAGGCCGAGAAGGAGGTGTGGCTCCGGATGAGCGCCGAGCTCACCAACGACGTGCTCCAGGCGCTGGGCGGGGTCCTGCACAACCGCCACCAGCCGCGGGTGCAGCAGGAGGCGATCCGCCAGACCTTCCTGCAATCCTACGGCCGGATCGGCGCCGGTTCGTGACGGGAAGAACCGGTCATGGCGATCGCACCCGAACTTGATGCATTCACCGCGGCCTACGAGGCGGGACGGCCGCAGCTGGTCTGGACGCGGCTGATTGCCGACCTGGAGACGCCGGTCTCGGCGCTGATGAAGCTCGCCGACGGGCTGCCGAACAGCTTCCTGCTGGAATCGGTCGAAGGCGGCAAGCTGCGCGGCCGCTACTCCATCATCGGGCTGCGGCCGGACCTGATCTGGCGCTGCAAGAACGACCATGCGGTGATCAACCGCGAGGCGCGGGCGACGCCGGGCGATCCCGCGGCATTCCGCCCCTGCCCCGTCGGCGAGAAGGCCGGCGCGCTGGCCTCGCTGCGGGCGCTGATCGAGGAATGCCGCATCGAGATCCCGCCGGAGCTGCCGCCGATGGCCTGCGGCCTGTTCGGCTATCTCGGCTACGACATGGTGCGGCTGATGGAGCGGCTGCCGGATTCCAATCCGGACCCGCTCAACGTGCCGGATGCGATCCTGCTGCGGCCGTCGATCGTGGCCGTGTTCGACAGCGTCGAGGATCTCGTCACCATCGTCACCCCGGTGTGGCCGGACCCGGGCATCAGCGCCGAACGCGCCTATGGCCTTGCCCGCGAACGGCTGGCGGACGTGGTCACCGACCTGCGCCGCTCCCTCCCCAACCGGCGCGAGCCGCGGGCGGCGACCGCTGAGCCGATCACGCCGGTGTCGAACCTGACCCCGGAAGCCTACCGGGCGATGGTCGAGAAGGCGAAGGAGTACATCCGCGCCGGCGACATCTTCCAGGTGGTGCCGTCGCAGCGCTTCCGCTTCCCGTTCAAGCTGCCGCCGCTGGCGCTGTACCGCTCGCTCCGGCGGCTGAACCCCTCGCCCTTCCTGTTCTTCTTCGACTTCGGCGACCTCGCCCTCGTGGGGTCGAGCCCGGAGATCATGGTCCGCCACCGCGACGGGATCGTCACCATCCGACCGCTGGCCGGCACCCGCCGCCGGGGCGCCACGCCGGCGGAGGACCGGGCGCTCGCCGCCGACCTGCTGAACGACCCGAAGGAGCTGGCCGAGCACCTGATGCTGCTCGACCTCTCGCGCAACGACGTGGGCCGCGTCGCCGAGATCGGCTCGGTGGAGGTCACCGAGCGCGAGGTGATCGAGTATTATTCCCACGTCATGCACATCGTCTCCAACGTCGAAGGCCGGCTGCGCAAGGACAAGACGGCGCTCGATGCACTGATCGCCGGCTTCCCGGTCGGCACCGTCACCGGCGCGCCGAAGGTGCGGGCGATGGAGATCATCGACGAGCTGGAGCAGGAGCGCCGCGGGGTTTATGCCGGTGCCGTTGGCTACTTCGGCGCCGACGGGGCGATGGACACGTGCATCGCGCTGCGGACCGCCGTGATCAAGGACGGGATCGCCTACGTCCAGGCCGGCGGCGGCGTGGTCGCGGACAGCGACCCGCAGGCGGAATACGAGGAGAGCTGCAACAAGGCCCGCGCACTGCTGCGTGCCGCCGAAGACGCTCTCCGCTTTGCCGCGGACGGGCTTTAGGCATGACGCCGAACGAGGCGCCAACCATCTTGCGCGGCAAATTCGGTATCATGCCGAACAGGCACGGCGCGGGTCACGTGCGATGGCGATGGCGGCAGTGGCGGCGTGACATGTGTCACACGCGACTCGACCATCCCGCAGCCTAGCACGAAAGCGACCTCCATGCTGCTGCTCATCGACAACTACGACAGCTTTACCTACAACCTCGTCCACTTCCTCGGGGAGCTCGGTGCCGAGAGCACCGTCTACCGCAACGACGCCATCAGCGTGGACGAGGCGGTGGCGATGCGGCCGCAGGCGGTGATCCTCTCCCCCGGGCCCTGTGACCCCGACCGCGCCGGCATCTGCCTGCCGCTGGTCGAGGCGCTCGCCCGAGAGGCGGTGCCCGTGCTCGGCGTCTGCCTCGGACACCAGACCATCGGCCAGGTCTTTGGCGGCCGGGTCGTTCGCGCGCCGGAGCCGCTGCACGGCAAGACCAGCCCGATCCACCACGATGGCACCGGCGTGTTCGCCGGCCTCGAGGACGGCTTCCGCGCCACCCGCTACCACTCGCTGATGGTCGCTCGCGACGGGCTGCCGGACTGCCTGCTGGTCAACGCCTGGTCGGACGACGGCGTCATCATGGGCCTGCGCCACGCCAGCCTGCCGATCCACGGCGTGCAGTTCCACCCGGAGAGCATCGCGACCGAGCACGGGCACGACCTGCTGCGCAACTTCCTGACGATCGCCACCGGAAACGGAGCGACCCGATGACCAGCCATCTGCCGACCCAGGCCGGACCGTCGATCAAGCAGGTGCTGGCCGCCATCGCCGCCGGCGAGACGCTGAGCGAGGACGACGCACAGCACGTGTTCGAGCTGCTGATGGCCGGCGACGTGACCCCGTCGCAGATGGGCGGCCTGCTGATGGGCCTCCGGGTGCGGGGCGAGACGGTGGCGGAGATCACGGGCGCGGCCCGCGCGATGCGCGCCCGCGCCCTCACCGTCCAGGCGCCGGACGGCGCGATCGACACCTGCGGCACCGGCGGCGACGCCAAGGGCACGCACAACATCTCGACCGCCGCCGCGCTCGTCATCGCCGGCTGCGGGGTGCCGGTCGCCAAGCATGGCAACGTGGCCCGTTCGTCGAAGTCCGGATCCGCCGACGTGCTCGCGGCACTCGGGCTCAATCTCGAAGCCGATCTCGCCACCTTTTCGCGCAGCCTCGCCGAGGCGAAATTCGGTTTCATGCTGGCCCAGCGTCACCACGGCGCGATGCGCAACGTCGGCCCGACCCGGGTGGAACTCGGCACCGCGACGATTTTCAACATCCTCGGCCCGCTGGCCAATCCGGCCGGCACGAAGCGCCAGCTCATCGGGGTCTATGCCGAACACTGGGTGCGGCCGATCGCCGAGGTGCTGGCGCGGCTGGGCTGCGAGCGTGCCTGGGTGGTGCACGGCAGCGACGGCATGGACGAGCTCACCACCACCGGACCCAGCGTCGTGGCCGAGCTGAACGAAGGCCGGATCACCGAGCACCGGATCGATCCCGAGGCTCTGGGGCTGCCGCGGGCGCAGCCGTCGGATCTGGTCGGAGGCGACGCTGCCGCCAACGCCGGTGCCATCCGCACCGTGCTGTCCGGCCAGACCGGGCCGCTGCGCGACATCGTCGTGCTCAATGCGGCAGCCGGACTCGTGGTCGCCGGCGTCGCCTCCGGCCTCGCCGACGGCATTGCCAGGGCGTCCGCCGCGATCGACAGCGGTGCGGCGCGGGCCGCGCTGGAGCGGGCCGTGGCAATCTCGCGGGGAGGCTGAGACGGGGGCGTCCGTTCTCGACGAGATCGTCGCGGTCAAGCGGGAGCATGTCGCGGCCTGTCGCGCGCGCGTCCCCCTCTCCGAGGTGGAGTCGCACGCCCGGGCCGCCGGCCCGGTGCGGCCGTTCGCGGACGCGCTTGCCGCGCGCGCGGCCGACGGCTACGGCATCATTTGCGAGATCAAGAAAGCATCGCCGTCCAAGGGATTGATCCGCGCCGATTTCGACCCGCCTGCCCTCGCCCGCGCCTATCGCGAGGGCGGCGCCGCCTGCCTGTCCGTGCTCACCGACACGCCCTATTTCCAGGGCGAGGATGCCCATCTGTCGGCGGCGCGGGCCGCGGTGGACATCCCGGTCCTGCGGAAGGATTTCATGGTCGATCCC
>CALKHQ010000321.1 GCA_937988735.1 uncultured Alphaproteobacteria bacterium | reverse complement strand
CACCACCAGCGGCCGACGATCGAGCGGTCGATGCGGCTGAAGCTGCTCATGGCTGCAGCTCCCGCACCGCGGTGGCGAAGGCGGCGCCGCGCGCCTCGAAGTCGGTGAACTGGTCGAAGCTGGCGCAGGCCGGCGACAGCAGCACGACCGGCCGGTCGGCCCGGTGCCGGCGCGCCTCGGCAAAGGCGTCGGCAACGGCGCGGTCGAGCGTGCCGCTCATCGTCACCGGCAGCGCGTCGCCGATGGTCCGGGCGAATTCGTCGGCCGCCTGGCCGATCAGGTAGGCGTGGTCGATCCGCCCGAACAGGCCGCGCAGGCTCTCGATCCCGCCGGCCTTGGGCACGCCTCCGGCGATCCAGTGGATGTGCTCGAAGCAGGCGAGCGCGCGGGCAGCGGCGTCGGCGTTGGTGGCCTTGCTGTCGTTGATGAAGCGCACGCCGTCCACCTCGCCGACCGCCTGCAGGCGATGGGCGAGGCCGGGGAAGCTCAGCAGGCCGGCGGCGATCGCATCGGGCGCCAGCCGCAGCATCCGGGCCGCGGCATAGGCGGCGACGGCGTTCTGCCAGTTGTGGCGGCCGGGAAGGCCGGTGGCGCGCTTCAGGTCCAGCGGCGCCGACGGCGCGTCGTCGAGCCGGTCGTGCAGGAAGCCCTCGGCGTCCACGTGGAACACGCATTCGGAAGCGTCGCCGATGCCGACGCGGACGACATGGCGGCCGCTCCCGGCGAGCTTCTCGGCAATGGCACGGGTGTTCGGATCGTCGATGCAGACCACGGCGACGTCGCCGGCGCCCATGCGCCGGAACAGGTTCCGCTTGGCATCGACGTAGCCGTCCATCCCGCCGTGACGGTCGAGGTGGTCGGGCGTGATGTTGAGCAGTACCCCGACCCGGAAGCGCGCCTCGCCGATCAGCTCGAGCTGGTAGGAGGAGAGTTCGAGCACATAGACGCCCTCGGCCGGGAGCCGGGGGAGCGAGAGCGCGGCCTGTCCGATGTTGCCGCCGACGGCGGTGGGCACCCCGGCGGTGGTCAGCAGGTGGCCGATGAGCGCCGTCGTGGTGGACTTGCCGTTGGTGCCGGTGATGCCGACCAGCGGCGTGGCGCCGGCCGCCTCGGCCAGCAGCGCGATGTCGCAGACCAGCGGGCAGCCGGCCGCGCGCGCAGCCTCCGCCACCGGATGCGGGCGCGGGTGCAGATGCGGGATGCCGGGGCTCCAGACGATCATCCGGTAGCCCGCCAGGTCCTGGTCGAGAAGGGGCGCCACCGTCACGCCGGGGCGGGCGGCCCGGGCGCGGGCGTCGGCGCCGTCGTCCCAGGCAGTGACCTGGGCGCCGGCCTCGGCCAGCGCCGCGGCGGCGGCCAGCCCCGAGCGGCCCAGCCCCATCACGCCGCAGCGGCAGCCGGCGTAGCGCGACAGGTCGATGGCGCCCACGGCCGTCATCGCAGCTTCAGGGTCGAGAGCCCGATCAGCGCCAGGATGGACGCGATGATCCAGAAGCGGATCACGATCGTGGCTTCGGCCCAGCCCTTCTGCTCGAAGTGGTGGTGCAGCGGCGCCATGCGGAACACGCGGCGCCCGGTGAGCTTGAACGAGGCGACCTGGACGATGACCGAGACCGCCTCCAGCACGAACAGTCCGCCGACGATCGCCAGAACCAGTTCGTGCTTGGCGACCACCGCGACCGCACCCAGCGCGCCGCCCATGGCGAGCGACCCGGTATCGCCCATGAACACCATCGCCGGCGGAGCGTTGAACCAGAGGAAGCCCAGCGCGGCGCCGACCATGGCGCCGCAGAACACGGCGAGGTCGCCCGCGCCGGGAACGAACTGGATCTGCAGGTACTCCGCGAAGTTGAAGTTGCCGACCAGGTAGGCGATCAGCGCGAAGCAGCCGGAGGCAATCATGACCGGCACGATGGCGAGCCCGTCCAGCCCGTCGGTTAGGTTCACGGCGTTCGACGAGCCCACCATCACCACCGCGGCGAAGATGACGTAGAACCAGCCGAGGTTGATCAGCGTGTCCTTGAAGAACGGCACCGCCAGCCGGAAGGCGATGTCCGGATCGCTGCTCATCGTGATGATGACCGCGGCGACCAGCGAGATGGCGAAGCCCCCGGCGAGCTTCACCCTGCTGCTGACGCCCTTCGTGTTGCGCTTGGTGAGCTTGAGGTAGTCGTCGCAGAAGCCGAGCAGGCCCATTCCCGCCGTCACCAGCAGCACCGCCCAGACGAAGGCGTTGTCGAGCCGCATCCACAGCAGCGTGCTGATCAGCACGGAGAGCAGGATCATCAGCCCGCCCATCGTCGGCGTGCCGGCCTTGGTGACGAGATGGCTCTGCGGGCCGTCGGTGCGGATGGGCTGGCCGCCGGGCTGCTTGCGCCGCAGCCAGCGGATGATCCGCGGCCCGAGCACGAAGCTCAGCAGCAGCGCCGTCAGTCCCGCGCCGCCGGTGCGGAAGGTCAGGTACTGGAACAGGTTGAACGGGATGAACCTGTCGGCGAAGGGGAACAGCAGCTCGTACAGCATCGCGTCGTCCGTTCTATTTGCCGTTGACGACGCGCACCGGGCCGAGGCCGCGAAGGCCGTCGACGATGATGTCCATCCGACTGCCGTGCGAGCCCTTGACCAGGATGATGTCGCCTGGGCGGGTATCGGCCACCACGCCGGCCAGGAGGGCCGCGGAGTCCGCGGCATAGTGCCCGCGTCGCGCGGCGGGCAACCGATCGGCGAGATGGGCCATCAGGGGCCCGCACAGGTGGACGACATCAATCCGGCTTGCAAGCAGGTCGTCGGCGAGGCCCGCATGCAACGATGCCGCAGCGGCGCCGAGCTCCAGCATGTCGCCAAGCACCGCCACCCGGCGCGGGTTGTCGCCGTGGGTGGCGGTCGCCAGCAGCTCGAACGCCGCGCGCATCGAGGGCGGGCTTGCGTTGTAGGAATCGTCGATCAGCAGGAAGTCGCCGCCGCCGGGCAGCGACACCACCTGGCGCTGGCCGCGGCCCGCAATGGCGGAGAGGTCGCCGAGGCTGAGCGATGCGGCGCCGACGTCGGCCCCGATCGCGTCGACGGCGGCGAGCACGGCCAGGCTGTTCATCACCCAGTGCCGCCCGGGCGCGCCGATGCGGTAGGAGAGCGCGCGCTCCCCGATCACCGCGGCGACGCGGGTCGCCGGGCCCTGCACGGCGTAGTCCAGCAGGTGGGCGAAGGCCTCCTGGGTCGTGCCGAAGTCGTAGATGCGGCTGATGCCGCACTGCTCGGCCCGCGCGCGCAGCCGGCCGTAGTGCCGGCTGTCGCGGGGCAGCACCGCCGCACCGCCCGGCGTCACGCCGGCAAGGATCTCCGCCTTGGCGTCGGCAACCGCCTCGACGCTGGCGAAGTTCTCGATGTGCACCGGTTCGACGTTGGTGATGACGGCGACGTCCGGCCGGATCAGTTCGCCGAGGCGCAGCAGCTCGCCGGGCCGGTTCATGCCGGCCTCGAACACGCCATAGGCGCAGTCGGCCCGCATCCGCGCCAGCGACAGCGGCGTGCCGATCTCGTTGTTGAGGTTGCCACGCGATGCGCTGGTCGGGCCCTGGGCGGCCAGCGCATGGCGCAGCGCCTCCTTGGTGCTGGTCTTGCCGACGCTGCCGGTCACGGCGACGATCCGGGCGCGGGTGCGGGCCCGGGCGGCCCGCGCCAGCGCGGTCAGCGCCGCCATCGTGTCCGCAACCCGCAGCAGCCGGCGGTCGTGCGCATCGACACCGGGGGCGGGGTGGTCGACGACGGCCGCCGCTGCACCCGCGGCGAGCGCTGCCGCGACATGGTCGTGGCCGTCGTGGTTGGGGCCCTTCAGGGCGACGAACAGGTCGCCGGGGACCAGCGTGCGGCTGTCGATGGAAACGCCGGTCGCCGCCCAGTCGCCGGCTGCGTCGGTGCCGACGGCGGCGGCGGCGTCTGCCGCGCTCCACAGGGCTTCGGTGCGTTCTCCTGCCATGTTACCCGTTGCCCAGGCGCGCCTTGCGGTCGGCGATCGCCCGGCGGGCGACGTCGCGGTCGTCGAAGGGGCGGGTGACACCGCCCGCGGTCTGGCCGGACTCGTGGCCCTTGCCGGCGATGAGGATCACGTCACCCGGGACCGCCTGCTCGATTGCGGTGGCAATGGCGTCCGCGCGGTCGCCGATCTCGTCGGCGCCGGGGCAGGCGGCGAGGATCGCCGCCCGGATCGCGGACGGGTCCTCGCTGCGCGGATTGTCGTCGGTGACGATGACCCTG
>CALKHQ010000320.1 GCA_937988735.1 uncultured Alphaproteobacteria bacterium | reverse complement strand
CGAGGTGCTGGTCTCGCCCCTGCCGGGCGTCTATCTGGTCGTCGCCAGCGTGCCCCGGGCCGACGAGGACGAGTACGATTACTACTACGATTACCGCGCCACCCAGTGGGTGATCATCTCCGACCTCGGGCTGACCACCTTCATGGGCGCGGACGGGCTGCACGTCGCGGTGCGTTCGCTGCTGACGGGCGCCGCGCTCCCCGGCGTCGAGGTCGAGCTCGTCGCCCGCAACAACGAGGTGCTGGGCCGCGCCGTCTCCGACGAGCAGGGCATGGCCTCCTTCGCCGCCGGGCTCACCATGGGCCGCGGCGGCATGCGCCCCGGCATGGTCCAGGCGCGGCAGGGCGACGTCGACTTCGCCTTCCTGTCGCTGGTCGGCGCCGCCTTCGACCTCTCCGACCGCGGCGTCGCCGGCCGGCCCGCGCCGGGCGCGATCGACGGCTATCTCTACACCGAGCGCGGCGTCTACCGGCCGGGCGAGGAGGTGCACGTCACCGCGCTGCTGCGCGATGCCGACGCGCGCGCCGTCACCGGCCTGCCGCTGACGGTCATCCTGCTGCGCCCCGACGGCGTCGAGATGGACCGGCGCACGGTCCGCGATGTCGGGCTGGGGGGCTACAGCTACGACTACACGCTCTCCGGCGCCGCCCGTTCGGGCACCTGGACGGTGCAGGCCTTCGTCGATCCCGAGGGCGAGGCGGTGGGCGAGGTCTCGTTCCAGGTTGAGGACTTCGTGCCGGTCCGGATCCGGCTTGACGTCACCGCGGAGGAGGATGCGGTACGGCCGGGGACGGCGACTGCCATCGACGTGGCCGCCAACTATCTCTACGGCGCACCGGCGGTCGGCCTCTCCGGCGAGGCGACCGTCCTGCTGCGGCGGGCGGCCAACCCGTGGCCGGAGTACCGCGGCTTCCGCTTCGGCATGGAGCAGGAGAGCTTCGAGCCGGTGCGCGAGAACCTGCCCTTCCCCGTGACCGACGGGAACGGCAATTCCCGCATCTACGTCGCGCTGGCCGACCTGCCCGACACGTCGGTGCCGCTGGAGGCGGTGGTGCGCACCTCCGTCTTCGACGTTGGCGGCCGGCCGGTCAACGCCAGCCTGACGCTGCCCGTGCGCAGCGACCGGCCGTCGATCGGCATCCGGCCGCAGTTCGACGGAGCGGTCGAGTACGAGACCCCGGCCAGCTTCGAGATCATCGTCATCGACGGCGAGGGCGCGCGCATCGCCGCCAGCGACCTGCGCTACGAGCTGGTGCGCGAGGAATACCGCTACTACTGGTGGTGGAGCGGGAGCTGGGACTACGAGTACAGCATCATCGACATTCCCGTGACGGACGGCGCCGTCTCGGTGCGCGCCGACGCGCCGGCCAGCCTGACGGTGCCGACGGAGTGGGGCCGCTACCGGCTTGACGTGTTCGATCCGGCGACCGGTGCGGCGAGCAGCGTGCGCTTCACCTCGGGCTGGTGGGTGGCCGCGACCACCGGCGACACGCCCGACACGCTGGACATCGCCTTCGACCGCCAGCGCTATGCGATCGGTGACGTGGCCCGCGTTGCGGTGGATGCGCCCTTCGCCGGCGAGATGCTGCTGGTGATCGCCAACGACGGGATCATCGAGACCCGCAACGTCACCGTCCCCGAGGGCGGCACGGTCATCGAGCTCAATGTGACCGAGGACTGGGGCGTGGGCGCCTATGCGCTCGCCACCCTGTTCCGCGCCGGCGAGGACGCCAATCCTGAGCGCGGCGTGTTCGGCCCCGGCCGCGCCGTCGGCGTGTCGTGGATGGCGGTGGACATGAGCGCCCGCACCCTCGACCTGGCCATGGCGACCCCCGAGGTGGTCCGCCCGCGCGAGATCTTCGAACTGGAGGTGGCGGTCGACGGCGTCGAACCGGGCGAGCAGGCCTATCTCACGGTTGCGGCCGTGGACGAGGGCATCCTGCTGCTGACCCGCTTCCAGTCCCCCGACGCGGTGGACTACTTCTACGGCCAGCGCCGGCTGGGGCTGGAGATGCGCGACCTCTACGGCCGGCTGATTGTCAGCGAAGGCCGGCGCGGCCAGCTCCGCTTCGGCGGCGACGGCGAGGACGCGGCGTTCGCCGAGGAGCAGATGGAGACCCCGCCGGTCCGCACGGTGCGCACCGTCGCGCTGTTCAGCGGCATCGTGCCTGTGGGCCCGGACGGGCGCGCCCGGGTGCCGCTGGAGATCCCCGACTACAACGGCGAGCTGCGGCTGATGGCGGTCGCCTGGACCGATGACGCCGTCGGCTCCACAAGCCAGCCGATGACCGTGCGCGATCCGGTGGTGAGCGAGGTGGCGCTGCCGCGCGTGCTCGCGCCGACCGACCGGGCGACCGTCACCCTGTCGCTGCACAACGTCGACGGCCCCGCCGGCACCTACCGCGCTACCTTGGGTGCGGACGGCCCGGTCGCCTTCGAGGGCGACGGCAGCTTCGCGGCGGACCTGGACCGCGACGGCCGGTTCACGGCCGAAGCGGTACTGACTGCGGACAGCGTCGGCATCGGCGACATCACCCTCGAGCTCCGCGGGCCCGGCGGCTTCGCCGTCACCCGCAGCTGGCAGATCGCGGTGCGGCCGTCGCAGCCCTATGTGACCGACCGCATCGCCGGCCTGCTCGAGCCCGGCGAGACGCTGGTGGTCGACGACGCGCTGCTGGCGGAATACCTGCCGGACACGGTCGAGCTGGCGGCAAGCTTCAGCTCGCGGCCCAACTTCGACGTGCCGGGCCTGGTCCGGTCGCTCGACCAGTACCCCTATGGCTGCACCGAGCAGACCACCAGCCGCGCCCTGCCGCTGCTCTACCTCTCCGAGGTGGCCGAGGCGTGGGGCGACGACGACGAACAGCCGGTCAACGTCGGCGCGCGCATCCAGGGTGCGATCGCCCGGGTGATGTCGAACCAGACGTGGTCGGGCGCCTTCTCCCGCTGGGATCCGTACGGCAGCGAGGATGCGTGGCTCACGGCCTACGTGCTCGACTTCCTCACCCGGGCGCGGGAGGAAGGCTACCGGGTGCCGGACCGCGCCTACCAGCGCGGCCTGAACTGGCTGGCCGACCACGTGACCTGGTACGACGTGCGCCAGCGGTGCCAGCCGTCGGCCGCCTATGCGCTCTACGTGCTGGCCCGCGCCGGCCAGGCCGACATCGGCGACCTGCGCTACTACGCCGACACCTGCATGGAGCGGTTCCAGAGCTCGCTCGCCCGCGGCCAGCTCGGCGTGGCGCTGGCGACCTACGGCGACCGGGCGCGTGCCGACCGCGCGTTCGGGCTGGCGGAACAGTCGCGGGTGACGGGCGTCAGCCTGCGCGACTACGGCAGCGAGCTGCGCGACGACGCGGCGCTGGTGGCCCTGATGGCGGAGGCCGGCATCCGCGACGAGCGCTTCTTCCAGATGGCGGAAGCGACGGCCGCGGAATTCGCCCGCACCCGCTACACCAGCACGCAGGAGAACGCCTGGCTGCTGCTGGCCGCCCATGCGCTGCTCGAGGGGCAGGAGACGATGACGCTCGCGGTGAACGGCGAGACCCAGCCGCCCACCGCGACGCCGCTCGAGCTGATCCCCGGCCTCGCCGAGCTCGCCGCCGGCATCCGCGTCACCAACGCGGGCGACAGCCTGGTCCACCGGACCGTCAGCATCCGCGGCGTGCCGGAAGGCCCGCGCCCGGCAGAGACGAACGGGCTCGCGATCACCCGGACCTTCACCCGGATCGACGGTACGCCGTTCGACCCGGCAACGGAGACGCTGGAGCAGAACGAGCTGATCGTGATCGTGATCGACGTCGTGCCGGAGGGGCGTTTCACCTACGACATGCTGATCGTCGACCTGCTGCCCGCCGGCATCGAGATCGAGAACCCGAACGTCGGCGACAGCCGCGGGCTCGAGGAGCTGGCCGCCGATCTCGCGCTCTCCTATCCGGAGCACACCGAGATGCGCGACGACCGCTTCGTCGCCGCGATCGAGTCCCCGGATGCCGTGCGGGTGGCCTATCTGGCCCGTGCGGTCACTCCCGGCGACTTCGTGCTGCCTCCGGCCTTCGTCGAGGACATGTACCAGCCGGCGTACAACGGCCGCACCGGGATGGGCCGACTGGTCATCGAGGCGCGCTGATCCATGCGCCGGCGCCGCTGGCTGCGCTGGTTCGAGCAGGCCTGCGTCCTCCTCCTGCTGGTCGGGCTCGGCCCCGGCGCCGTGCTCGACCGGCTCTCCCCGCCGGTCCTCGACCGCTACCT
>CALKHQ010000319.1 GCA_937988735.1 uncultured Alphaproteobacteria bacterium | reverse complement strand
TGCTGGCCCCGGCCATCGCCGCCGCCGAGGACGGCTTCATGATCACCCCGCGGGTGGCCCACGACTGGCGCGTCTACGAGGACCGCCTGCGCCGCCATCCGGAGGCGACCGCGCATTTCCTGCCCGGCGGGCGGCCCCCGCGCACCGGAGAGCGCTTCCGCCAGCCGGCGCTGGCAAAGACCCTGCGCCGGCTGGCGGCGGAGGGGCCGGCCGCCTTCTACGAGGGCGAGGTTGCGGCCGACATGGTGGCGGCCCTGCGCGCCGCCGGCGGCGTCCACACCGAGGAGGACTTCGCCGCCTACCGCTGCTTCGAGGCCGAGCCGATCTCGGCGGCCTATCGCGACCGTACCCTCCTCGAATGCCCGCCCAACGGCCAGGGTCTCGCCGCGCTCCTCATCGCGCGCATTCTCGACGGCTTCGACCTCTCCGACCGCTCGCTGAGCGAGGCGGACCGGGTGCACCTGCTGGCGGAAGCGACCAAGGCTGCCTATGCGGCCCGCGACCGGTTCATTGCCGACCCGGAGCATATGACGGTGTCGCCGGCCGACCTGCTGGACGAGTCGCAGATCGCGCGGATCCGCGCCGGCATCCGGCTGGATCGTGCCGGGCCGGCGCCCCAGTGGAACGACCCGCTGCACCGCGACACGGTCTATGTTTCGGTGGTGGACAAGGACCGCAACGCCGTCTCGCTGATCAACTCGATCTTCCAGGCCTTCGGCAGCGGCATCTACGCGCCGCGCTCCGGCGTGCTGCTGCACAACCGCGGCAGCGGCTTCTCGCTCCGGCCCGGTCATCCGAACGCGATCGGGCCGCGCAAGCTGCCTTTCCACACCATCATCCCGGCGCTGCTGGCGAAGGACGGGAGGGTCGAGATGGCCTTCGGCGTCATGGGCGGCCACTATCAGGCGGTGGGCCACATCCACTTCCTGTCGCAAGTGCTGGACCGCGGCTTCGACCCGCAGCTCGCGAGCGAGCAGCCGCGCAGCCTGTGGCTCGGCGGCCGGCTGGGCCTGGAGCCTACCTATGGCGAAGCGGTGCGCGCCGACCTGGAGGCCCGCGGTCACGACGTCTACTGGCTGGACGAACCGATCGGCGGCTGCCAGGCGGTCTACATCGATCACGAGCGCGGCTTCCTGATGGGCGCGTCCGATCACCGCAAGGACGGCTGCGCGCTCGGCTACTGAGCGCATCTGTGTGCTGGACTGGCTCCATTGCATTCTGTGGAATTGGCCCTGTCGTTAGGGCCAATCCCCCTTACTATGCCCGGCAGAAGCAGACGGGTCGGAGGACCTGATGGGGGGACAGGGGCAATTGGCTGAAGTTGGCGCCGTCGGAGCAGGCGGACGTGCCTGCCCGCGGCATGCGCCGGCGACGGCCATCGTCGGCGGGATTCGGTACCGGGCCGACCCTGTCGGAGAGGCCTGAGCCGATGCCGGGATGTGCCCTCCCGGCGTCGGGGCCGAGGCTGGCGCCGGGTCTGTGACGATGCGGACCGCCACCACTCCCTACCCCATCTGGGCCCCCGCCACCCGCAAGCCCGCCGCCCTGGCGCCGACCACCCCGTCGCGCCGGGCCACTGCCGGCGCTGACGGCGACGCCGGGTTCGGCATGGCTCGCAGCGAGCCTGAAGGATCCGTCCTCGAGGTCGAGGAGCTGTGCATCGAGCTGGAGATCGGCGGCCGGCAGGTCGAGGTGGTCTCGGGTGTCAGCTTCCGCGTCGGGCGCGGCCGTACCCTGTGCCTGGTCGGGGAGTCCGGCTGCGGCAAGAGCGTGACCGCGATGGCGGTGCTCGGCCTGTTGCCGCCCCGGAAGAGCCGCATCGCCTCCGGCGCCATCCTGTTCGAGGGCATTGACCTGGTGCGGCTGCCCGAGCGCCCGATGGCGGCCATCCGCGGCCGCAGGATCGGCATGGTGTTTCAGGAGCCGATGACCTCGCTGAATCCGACGATGAAGGTCGGCGAGCAGATCGCCGAGGTGCTGCGGCTGCACCTGGGGATGAATGCGCGCGCCGCCCGGCGCGAGGCCATCCGGCTGCTGGACCGCGTGCGCATCCCCAATGCGGCCCGCCGGGCCGACGACTACCCGTTTGCGCTCTCCGGCGGCATGCGCCAGCGGGTGATGATCGCGCTCGCGCTCGCCTGCTCGCCGACCCTGCTCATCGCCGACGAGCCGACGACCGCCCTCGACGTAACGGTCCAGGCGGACATCCTCGACCTGCTGCGCGAGCTGCAGCACGAGAGCGGCATGGCGCTGCTGCTGATCACCCACGACCTCGGGGTGGTGGCGGAGACGGCCGACGAGGTGGCGGTGATGTACGCCGGGCGTATCGTCGAGCAGGCGCCGGTCGCGGCCCTGTTCGACTGGCCGGAGCACCCGTACACCATCGGGCTCCTCGGCGCGATTCCCGGCCTCGACAGCCGCGAACTGCTCACTCCGATCCAGGGCACCGTGCCGCAGCCCGGCACCATGCCGGTGGGATGTCGCTTCGCCCCGCGCTGCCCGTTCGCGATACGGCAGTGCCGGGAAGAGACGCCGCCGCTGCGGCCGGTCGGAGACGGGAGCCGGGCCGCCTGCTGGCGAGCACCGCTGGACGACGCGTGACATGACCGCGGGACCGGTGCTGGAGGTCCAGGGCCTCACCAAGCTCTACCGCTACGCCGGCGGCGGATGGTTCGGCCGCCGGCGGGCCGGCGTGTTCAGGGCCGTGTCCGACGTGAGCTTCAGCGTGGCCCGCGGCGAGACGCTCGGCATCGTCGGCGAGTCCGGATCCGGCAAGTCCACCGTGGCGCGGATGATGCTGCGTCTGGTCGAGCCGACCGCGGGCCGTGTGCTGCTGAACGGCGAGGAACTGACCGGCGTGCCCGCCGACCAGCTCTGGCGCAGGCGCCGCAAAATCCAGATGGTGTTCCAGGACCCGTTCGCCTCGCTCAACCCGCGGCTGAGCATCGCCTATCACCTCCGCGAGCCGCTGATCGTCCACGGACTGTCGTCGGGCTCCGAGGCGCAGGCGCGCGTGCTGGAGATGCTGGAACGCGTCGGCCTGACCGAGCGCCACGCCCGCAGCTATCCGCACGCGCTGAGCGGCGGCCAGCGCCAGCGGATCGCGATCGCCCGCGCCCTCGCGGTCGAGCCGGACGTGCTGGTGGCCGACGAGCCGGTCTCGTCGCTGGACGTCTCGGTGCAGGCCCAGATCCTCAACCTGCTGCGCGACATCCGCCGGAGCACGCAGCTGTCGATGGTCTTCATCTCTCACGACCTCGGCGTAGTGCGTCACGTGGCAGACCGGGTGGCGGTGATGTACCGCGGCCGGATCGTCGAACTCGGGCCGGCCAGCGCAGTCTTCGACACGCCGCGCCATCCCTACACCCGGGCGCTGCTCGACGCGATCCCGATCCCGCGGCCGGGCGCGCGCAGCCGCCGGGCCTCGCCCGCGACGGCGACACCAGCCGGTGCGACGCCTGCAGCCGAAGGCGGCGGATGCGCCTTCGCGCCGCGCTGCGCCCTCGCCGGTGCGCAGTGCCTCGAGGAGACGCCTGCCCTCGCCGACGTCGGCCACGGCCATCGCAGCGCCTGTTTCCGTGCCGACGCGGTGACCCCGCCCGTGGTCGTGCGGCCGGAGGAAACGGAAGCCACCCGACGCCTGCGGCGCCTGCAGAGCCGCTTCGTCACCAGCATCGCGGACGCGGCATGAGACTGCTGCAGCGCATCGCCAGCATCCTGGTCACCCTGCTGCTGCTCAGCATCCTGGTGTTCGCGCTGCAGCAGCTTCTCCCCGGCGACACCGCCGTCATTCTCGCCGGCGAGGACCGGTCGCCCGAAACCATCGCTGCAATCACCGAGAAGTACGGCCTCGACCGGCCCGTCCCCATCCAGTACCTGCACTGGATCGGAAACGTGCTGACCGGGGACCTCGGCCAGTCGATGCGCCTGAACCAGAGCGTTGCCAACCTGATCCTGACCAAGCTCCCGGTCACGATCCAGCTGGCGACGATGGCGCTGCTGTTCGCCATCGTGATCGGGGTGTCGATCGGCATCGTCGCCGCGCTCAAGGCCAACACCCTCGTCGATCACTTCGTCGGGCTGATCGGCACGCTCGGGCTTTCGGTGCCGAACTTCTGGCTCGGCATCCTGCTGATCATGCTGGTCGCGGTGCAGTGGCAGTGGCTGCCAGCCTCCGGCTACGTCTCGCCGTTCGAGGACCTCGGGCAGAACCTCAGCTCGCTCCTCCTGCCCTCGCTCGTGCTCGGGACCCACGTGGCAGCCGTCCTGATGCGCCACACCCGCAGCGCGATGCTGGAAGTGCTCAATGCCGACTACATCCGCACCGCCCGCGCCAAGGGAATGCCGGGTCGCCACATCGTCTTCCGCCACGCGCTGCGCAATGCGCTGGTGCCGGTCGTGACCGTCGGCGCGCTGGAGTTCGGGCAGCTGCTCGGCGGGTCGGTGCTGACCGAGTTCGTCTTCACCGTCCCCGGCATCGGCAAGCTGATCGTGGACTCGGTGTTCAACCGGGATTTCGCAGTGGTCCAGGCGGTCGTGCTGGTGACCGGCATGTTCTACATCGTGCTCAACCTGCTCGCGGACGGCGCCCACCTGCTGCTCGATCCCCGTGTCCGCCATGGAGGCCGGCCATGACGGACGCGACGGCAGGACAGGTACGTGCCCCGCGCCGCCCACGTCGCCTGCAGGCCGACCTCTCGCTCCTGCTCGGCGGAGCGATCGTCGTCGTCTTCCTCGTCGCCT
>CALKHQ010000318.1 GCA_937988735.1 uncultured Alphaproteobacteria bacterium | reverse complement strand
GGTCCAGTCCATCTCGGACACGTGGACCAGACCCTCGACGCCGTCCTCGATCTCCACGAACGCGCCGTAGTCGGCGATGTTCGTGACCTTGCCGAACACGCGGGTGTTCGGCGGATAGCGGCGGGCGATGTTCTCCCACGGATCCTGGCCGAGCTGCTTCAGGCCCAGGGAGACGCGCTGGCGCTCGCGGTCGAACTTGAGAATGCGCACGTCGATCTCGTCGCCGACCTTGACGACCTCGGAAGGATGCTTCACCCGCTTCCAGGCCATGTCGGTGATGTGCAGCAGGCCGTCGATGCCGCCCAGGTCCACGAAGGCGCCGTAGTCGGTGAGGTTCTTGACGGTGCCGCGCACCACCGCGCCTTCCTGGAGGTTCTCCATGAGCGCGCTGCGCTCGGCGGAGAACTCCTGCTCGACCACGGCGCGGCGGGACACCACGACGTTATTGCGCTTCTGATCGAGCTTGATGACCTTGAACTCGAGCGGCTTGCCTTCCAGGTAGGAGGTGTCGCGTACAGGGCGCACGTCCACGAGCGAGCCGGGCAGGAACGCGCGGACGTTGTCGATCTCGACGGTGAAGCCGCCCTTGACGCGGCCGGTGATGACGCCCGTGACGATCTCGGAATTCTGGAAGGCCTGCTCCAGGCGGGTCCACGTGCGGGCGCGCTTGGCCTTCTCGCGGGACAAGCGCGTCTCGCCGGTGCCGTCCTCCACCGAGTCCAGCGCGACTTCGACCTCGTCGCCCGGCTTGACTTCCACCTCGCCACGCTCGTTCTTGAACTGCTCGACGGGGATCACGGCCTCGGACTTGAGGCCCACGTTGACGATCACGACGTCGTCGGTGACGTCGACTACGAGCCCGGTCAGGATCATCCCCGGGCGGATGCGCTGGTTGGCGAGGCTTTGCTCGAAGAGCTGGGCGAAACTTTCAGTCATACCTTTACTCGCACGGCCCTGCCGTGCATGCAACTGGACTCATCCGAATGAGGCCAGGAAGTGGCACACCGGCTGCCGCAATCCCTGCGCAGCCACCTGTTCTTCGCAACAAGATCGCTGATGCTCGTTCCTCTCAGGCCCACAGCGAGCGGCTGCGCCCCGATTCGAGCACGAGGTCGACGACCTGCTCGATCGAGAGACCGGTCGAGTCGATCACCTGGGCGTCTGGCGCAGGCTTCAATGGACTGACCGCACGGGTCGAATCCCTCAAGTCCCGCTCGGCTATCTCGCGCGAAAGGGCGGGAAGGCTAACATCGAGGCCCTTGTCTTTCAACTGCTTATATCGACGCCGTGCCCGCTCTTCGGCGCTGGCCGTGAGGAAGATTTTCAGGTCCGCCTCCGGAAAAACAACCGTCCCCATGTCCCGTCCGTCGGCCACCAGCCCGGGGGGCCGGGCAAAGGCCCGCTGCCGCTCCAGCAGCGCGGCGCGCACCTCGGGCCAGGCGGCCACCCGGGAAGCGCCCTGGCCGACCACCTCCGAGCGCAGCTCGGCCGTGACGTCACGGCCGTCGAGCAGGACCAGCTCCCCGCCGTCCGGCCGGACCCCGAACGTCACCTGCATCTGCTCGGCCAGCCGGGCATGGCCGGCGACATCGTCAGGGGCCAGGTTCGCGGCCATGCCCGCAAGGGCCACGAGACGGTAGAGCGCTCCGCTGTCGAGCAGGTGCCAGCCCACACGCTGGGCCACGGCGCGGCTGATCGTCCCCTTTCCGGAGCCGCTGGGACCGTCGATGGTGACGATGGGCACTCGTGACATGCTGGCCGGAACCGCGATACGCCCTGCTCCCCTGCCCGGTCAGACTGCCTGGATGCGCAGCCCGAGCTGCCGCGCCGTCCGTACGAACCCCGGGAAGGACGTGGCGACATTGTCGACGTCCAGGATCTCCAGGGGAGCGCTCGCCTTCAGGCTGGCGACGGCAAAGGCCATCGCCACGCGATGATCGCCGTGGCTGTCGATCGTGCCCCCACCCAATCGGCCTCCACGAATCCAGATCCCGTCGGGCAGCAGGCGGTGCTCGACCCCGAGCTGCTCCAGCCCCCTGGCCATGGTGGCCAGACGGTCGCTTTCCTTCACGCGCAGCTCCTGGGCGCCCCGCACCAGGGTCTCACCCTCCGCGCAGGCCGCCGCTATGAAGAACACCGGGAACTCGTCGATCGCAAGCGGGACGGTGGCCTCGGGCACCTCGATGCCCCGCAGGCGGCTGGCGCGGACTTCGATGTCGGCTACGGGCTCGGCGCCGGCGCTGGCCCGGGCGGGATGCAGCCGGATATCGGCCCCCATCGCCCGCAGCAGGTCCAGCAGGCCCGTGCGGGTAGGGTTGACGCCGACATTGCGCAGGAGCACGCCCTGCTCCGCCGCCAGACAGCCGGCCACGATGAAGAAGGCCGCCGACGAGAAATCCGCTGGAACCTGCACGGCGGTACCGCGCAGGGTCTGACCACCCTCGATCACCAGCCTGGGGCCTTCCCTCTGCACCTGCACGCCGAAGCTCTCCAGCATTCGCTCGGTGTGATCCCGCGACGGGGCGGGCTCTATCACCTCGGTGCGTCCGCTGGCCTGCAGTCCCGCGAGCAGCACGGCGGATTTCACCTGGGCGCTGGCCACGGGCAGCTCGTACCGGATGCCCTGGAGGCGCTGTCCGCCAGTGATCTCCACCGGCGGCCGGCCGTCGTGGGTCCGGATCCGGGCGCCCATCTGGCGCAGGGGAACGGCCACCCGCTCCATCGGACGCCGCATGAGGGAGTCGTCGCCGACCAGCACCGAGTCGAAGCGCTGCGCCGCCAGGATGCCCATGAAGAGCCGCATGGCGGTGCCGGAATTGCCCAGGTCCAGGGGAGCGGCAGCGCCCTGCAGCGCCTCCGGTCCCTGCCCGTGGACGATGACGTGCTCCTCGGCCGGACGCTCGATGCGCACGCCCAGCGCCTGCAGGGCCTTCAGCGTGGCGAGGCAGTCCTCACCGGCGAGAAAGCCGGTGATCTCGGTGCGGCCTTCCGCCAGGCCGCCGAGCATGAGCGCCCGGTGAGAGATGGACTTGTCGCCGGGAACGGTGGTCTCTCCCTGAACGGTGCCGCCCGGCTCGAGAAGAAATCGCTGCACGGCCATCCTCAGACAGTGACGGCCCGGGGGTAGGAGCCGAGAATCCGGAACAGGGACGAACGGCGCTTGAGTGCTTCCAGCGCGCGCGCCACGCGCGGCTCCTGGGCGTGTCCCTCGATGTCGATGAAGAAGACGTAGTCCCACTTCTTGCGATGGGACGGCCGTGACTCGATCCGCGTCATGCTGACCTTGTGCCGGGCAAGCGGCTCCAGGAGACGGAACAGAGCGCCCGGCGCGTCGGTGTGGCTCACGGAGACGAGCAGCGTCGTGCGGTCGTTTCCGCTGGGCTCGAAGAGCTTGCGACCGAGCACGAAGAACCGCGTGGTGTTGTCGGGGCGGTCCTCGATCTCCGAGGCAAGGATGTTGAGACCGTAGACCTCCGCCGCCGTCTGCCCGGCGATCGCGGCCGTGCCCCGCTCGTCCCGGGCGCGGCGCGCCGCTTCCGCGTTGCTGGAGACCGGTATGCACTCGACGTCGGGCAGGTGATCCTGCAGCCAGCCGCGGCACTGGGCCAGGGACTGCTGGTGCGAGCAGACGCGCTCGATCCGGCTGAGGGAGTTCATCCGGCCCATGAGGAACTGGTGGATGCGCACCTCGACCTCGCCGCAGATCTTCAGCGGCGAGGTCAGGAAGCGGTCCAGGGTGTGGTTGACCGTGCCCTCGGTGGAGTTCTCGATGGGCACGACCCCGAAGTCTGCGTTGCCGGCCTCCACCTCATGGAAGACCTCGTCGATCGACGGCAGGGGCAGCGCCCGCACGGAGTGGCCGAAATGGGTGTAGACGGCCGTCTGGGTGAAGGTTCCCTCGGGCCCCAGGAAGGCCACCTTGAGCGGCTCCTGCTGCGCGAGACAGGCCGACATGATCTCGCGGAACAGCCGCACGATCTCCTCGTTGCGCAGCGGGCCCTTGTTGCGTTCCACGGCCATGCGCAACACCTGCGCCTCGCGCTCGGGCCGGTAGAAATCCACCGTACGGCCGTCGAGCGTCTTGGAGATGCCGACGAGCTGGGCCAGCCGGGCGCGCTCGTTGAGCAGCTTGTGGATGCGGCGATCGACTTCGTCGATGCGCTCCCGGACCTGCTCCAGATCCACGGGCGCGGCGGCCGGGCGCTGCTTCGCCCCCCCGGTGCGGCGGCTTGTCGGACGCTTGTTGTTTCGAGCCATCTGGCGGACGCGCTGCTCGGCTCAGACGATCCTCGCCGACAGCACCCCTTCGATCTCCCTGATGCGACGGAGCAGATCGTCGCTCACCGCGCCGTCGGTGTCGATCAGCGTGTAGGCGTACTCGCCGCGGGACTTGTTGAGCAGGTCCGCGATGTTGAGGTTCTCCGCCGCCAGGCAGGTGGAGATCTGCCCGACCATGTTCGGCACGTTGGAGTTCGCGATCGCCAGCCGGGTCGTGCCCGGCACCCGCGGCAGTACCGCCTCGGGGTAGTTGACGCTGTTGCGGATGTTGCCGTTCTCCAGGAACTCCCGCACGGTCTCGGCGACCATGACCGCGCAGTTCTCCTCGGCCTCCACGGTGGAGGCGCCGAGATGGGGCAGCGTGACCGCCTTGGGGTGGTCCTTCAGGGCGTTGTTCGGGAAATCGCACACGTAGGCGTGCAGCCGGCCCTCGTCGAGAGCCGAGACGATCGCCGCATCGTCC
>CALKHQ010000317.1 GCA_937988735.1 uncultured Alphaproteobacteria bacterium | reverse complement strand
TCCTTCCTGCTCGAGATCGAGGCGGCGTTCCCGGTCCGCATCGCGCCCGACGCGCCGGTGCGAGTGACCGTGAAGGGCGACGCCTATCTGGTGGAGATCGCGCCGCTCACCGTCACCCTGGACGCTCCCGGCGAGCCGTCCGCCGTCCTCGACATCGCGCGGACCGCGATGACGCTGGTTCCCGACCCGCAGGACCCGGACCTCGTGGCCTTCGAGGTGACCGCGGCGCCGGCGATGCGGTTCACCGTCGGCGGCCAGCCGGTGATGACCCTGGATTTCGACGACTTCGCCGTCAGCGGACGCTGGTCGGTTTCGCTCGACCATCCGGTCGCGTACGAGAGCAGCGGCGCCAACATCCGGTTTGCCACGGACCTGACGCCGCTGGCCGCCCTGCCGCCGCTGGTGGACAGCCGCTTCGAGGTCAGCGTCGCGCGGATGGAGGGCGTCGGCACGATGACGCGCCAGCCGCGCGACCTGTGGTCGGTGCGCAACGTGGTGCGCATCGAGGGCATGACCGGCTCCGTGCCGGGCAATGACGGTTCAGGGCTGGTCGTGGTCCAGGGCTACGACACGCTGGAGACGGCCAGCACCGTCAGCGGCTACCCGGCCGCGGCCTGGCGCGACTATCTGGCCCAATGGCTGCCGGTGCTGGCGACGGCGGCGGCCACCGACGAGACGCTCGACCGCGACACCCTCGTCGCACTGGTTTCGGAGCTGCCGGTGCCTTTCGACGGGGTGGACATGACGACCACGGCGACGGGCGTGTTCCGCGAGGGCGTCGCGTTCGAGCGCCAGGAGCAGCGCATCCGCATCCGCGGCGCCGCCCTCGACGTGCTGGATTTCGCCAGCGAGGACTCGGTGACCGGTATCAGCTTCGCCGGCTCGGAGACGCTCGAGCCCGCGTTCGCGGACGTGGTGGCAGCGCTGCTGCCGCTGCGCTACAGCGACCGGATCAGCATCACCGCCCTGCCGCTCGGCCACGCGCTGTCGGAGCTTGCCGACACCGTCGATGCGTGGATCGACGACCCGGGCGTTGCGGCGGACATCTTCTGGCGCAGCTTCGCCAGCCGTGCGCAAACGCTCGCCAGCAGCGGCAGCCTGAAGCTGGAGGTCGTCTGGCCCGACGCCGGGCTGGAGGTCTCCGGCACGCTGGCCGCCTCGTCCAGCGCCGCCTTCGGGATCGCCGGCATGATCGACGGTGCCTTCACCGGCATGGACGCGCTCGGCGCCCGCCTGCAGCAGTCGCCCCTGCCCGAGATCGCGGCGATGTGGACCGTTATGCAGGCGCTGGGGCAACGGGAGGAAGGTGCGGACGGCACGGTCATCCGCTACCGCCTCGACATCGCGCCCGAGGGCGCAGTCACCTTCAACGGCCAGGACGTCGGGCCGTTCCTGCGGATGATCGGGAACCTGTTCGGGCCGGACGGCGGATTGTTCGGCGACGGCCTCGGCGTGCTCGACGAATTCTGACGCCGCGCCTCAGCCGTAGGCGGCGACCTCGATCAGGTTGCCGTCGGGGTCATTGAAGTAGACCGACGTCATCGGCCCGAGCGCGCCGGTCCGGACCACCGGCCCCTCGACGATTGCCACACCCTGCGCCTCCAGGTGTGCGATCACGTCGGCGAGCGGCCGGTCGGCAACGAAGCAGACGTCGCCGGAGCCGATCCCGGCGTGGTTCCGCGTCTCCATGCCGAGCGTCTGCAGGTTGATCTTCTGCTCGCCGAAGCGGAGCGCCCGCCGCCCGTTGCCGAAGGTCACCGCCTCCATTCCCAGCACGCGCCGGTAGAACGCCACCGACCGCTCGATGTCACGGACGGTGAGCACGATGTGGTCGATGCGGCTGATCATCGGGCGCCCGCAGACCCCGGGGGCCGGCCTTGCGGCCCCTGCGCCGGTTCCTCATATACAGGGCCGAAAGCCATTCCCGTCTCCTCAGCACGAACAGGACCCAGAGCCCCAGCCATGGCGGAAATCCACAACTTCCAGGCCGAGGTTTCCCGGCTGCTCGATATCGTCGCCCACTCGCTGTACTCGGACAAGCGCATCTTCCTCCGCGAGCTGATCGCGAACGCCTCCGACGCCTGCGACAAGCTGCGGTTCGAGGCGCTGACCAGGCCGGAGCTGGCGGGAGACGGGAACTACAAGGTCGAGGTCAGCGTCGACACCGCGGCGCGCACGGTCACGGTCACCGACAACGGAATCGGCATGGACCGCGACGACCTGGTGACCAACCTCGGCACCATCGCACGGTCGGGCACCGCGGAGTTCCTCGCCGGGCTGGGCAGCGACAAGGCGAAGGACAGCGCGCTGATCGGCCAGTTCGGCGTCGGCTTCTATTCGGCCTTCATGGTCGCCGACAAGGTGGACGTGATCAGCCGGCGCGCGGGCCAGACCCAGGGCTGGCACTGGTCCTCCGACGGCAGGGGCAACTTCACGGTTGAGGAGGCGGTGGAATCGCCGCTGATGCCGGTGCCGGGCCGCGGCACGCGCATCGTCGTCCACCTGAAGGAAGGCGAGGACGAGTTCCTCGACAAGGCGAAGATCACCGCGACCGTCCGCCAGTACGCCGACCACATCGCGGTGCCTGTGACCGTCAGCGTGGACGGCGGCGCGCCGGAGACGGTGAACCAGGCCTCTGCGCTGTGGACCCGGCCGAAGTCCGAGATCACCGACGAGCAGTACACCGAGTTCTACCGCCACGTCGGCCAGCTCTACGACGAGCCGTGGCTGACGTTGCACACCAGGGCCGAAGGCGTCATCGAGTACACCGCGCTGGTGTTCGTGCCCTCCTACCGGCCGTTCGACCTGTTCCGGCCCGAGCGCAAGCAGCGGCTGAAGCTCTACGTCAAGCGCGTGTTCATCACCGACGACTGCGAGGGCCTGGCGCCGGCCTGGCTGCGGTTCCTGCGCGGCGTGGTCGACAGCCCGGACGTGCCGCTGAACGTCTCGCGCGAGATGCTGCAGAACAACCCGGTGCTGGCGAAGATCCGCAGCGGGCTGGTGAAGAAGGTGCTGGCCGAGCTGGCGAAGAAGGCCGAGGCCGATCCCGCCAGCTACAACCGGTTCTGGGACAACTTCGGGCCGGTGCTGAAGGAAGGCATCTACGAGGACAGCACCTACCGCGACGAACTGCTGAAGCTCGCCCGCTTCACCACCACCCGCACCGCGCAGGAGAAGGCGAGCCCGATCAGCCTCGACGAGTACGTCGGGCGGATGCTGCCGGAGCAGAAGTCGATCTACTACGCCACCGGCGAGAGCGTCGAGGCGCTGCGCCGCAACCCGCAGCTCGAGGGCTTCATCGCCCGCGGGCTCGAGGTGCTGCTGCTGACCGACCCGGTGGACGAGTTCTGGGTGCAGGCGGTCAGCGAGTACCAAGGCAAGACGCTCGCCTCCGTCGCCCGCGCCGGCGCCGATCTCGCGGCGATCAAGCCGGCGAATGCCGACGGCGCAGATTCGGCGGAAGCCGATCCCGACGTCGGCCGGCTGATCGCCGCGTTCAAGGCGGCCCTCGGCGACGCGGTGGCGGACGTGCGGCGTTCCGACCGCCTCACCGAGAGCCCGGTGTGCCTGGTCGCCGACGAGCACGGCCTCAACCTGCACCTCGAGCGGCTGCTGAAGCAGCACGGGCAGATCGACCAGCTCTCGAAGCGGGTGCTGGAGATCAACCCGCGCCACGCGATCGTGACCCGGCTGAATGCGCTGGTCGATGATTCCACCCGCGCCCAGGACATCGCCGAGGCGGCACACCTGCTGCTCGACCAGGCGCGGATCCTCGAGGGCGAAACCGTCCCCGACCCCGCCGCCTTCGCCCAGCGCCTCAACCGCTTCGTCTCCCGCGGCCTCGCGGCCTGACCGGGACGCACGCCCCGGAACGGGGGAGGCGAAGCGCTGGACCTGCCCGTCCCCCGCGTCCCGCCGCACGTCGCCTTACGCGGCGGCGGGCATCGGGCCGATGTAGCGGGCGGTGGGGCGGATGAGGCGGCCGCCCTGGAGCTGCTCGAAGGCGTGGGCGCACCAGCCGAGCGCGCGGCCGAGGGCGAATGTGGCGGTGAACAGGTCGCGCGGGATGGCGAGCGCCTCCAGCAGCAGGGCGGTGTAGAACTCGACGTTGGTGTCGAGCGGCCGGTCGGGCCGGCGCCGGCGCAGGGCGGCGAGCGCCGCCTGCTCCACCGCGGCGGCGAGCGCCATCCACTCCGGGCCGCGGCCGGGCAGCCGCTCCAGCACGCCCTTCACCACGTCGGCGCGCGGGTCGCGGGTGCGATAGACCCGGTGGCCGAAGCCCATCAGCCGCTCGCCGCGGGCCAGCGCCGCCTCGACCCACGCCTCGGCCCGGCCCGGATGGCCGACGTCGTCCAGCATGTCCAGCACCGGCGCCGGCGCGCCGCCATGGAGCGGCCCCTGCAGCGCGGCCAGCGCGCCCACGACCGCCGGCACCACGCCCGCCCGGGTGGAGGCGATGACGCGGGCGGTGAAGGTGGAGGCGTTCATGCCGTGGTCGGCGATCGTCACCAGATAGGCTTCCAGCGCGCGCGCCGCCTCCCGCGCGGGTTCGGCCCCGTGCAGCATGCGCAGATAGTCCTGCGCCTTGCCGAGCCGCGGGTCGGGAGC
>CALKHQ010000316.1 GCA_937988735.1 uncultured Alphaproteobacteria bacterium | reverse complement strand
GGGCATGGCCGACATCGCCACCGTCCTGGTCCGCGACTTCCTGGTCTTCGACCCCGCCGACCCGAACTGGCCGAACCGCGACCGGTTCGTGCTGTCCAACGGCCACGGCTCGATGCTGCTCTATGCGGTGCTGCATCTGACCGGCTATGCCGACATGACACTGGACGAGCTGAAGCGCTTCCGCCAGCTCGGCTCCAGGACTGCGGGGCACCCGGAATACGGTCACGCCGGCGGCATCGAGACCACCACCGGCCCGCTCGGCCAGGGGCTGGCCAACGCGGTCGGCATGGCGCTGGCCGAGCGCCGGCTCAATGCCGAATTCGGCGACGGGCTGATCGACCACTACACCTACGTCTTCGCCGGCGACGGCTGCCTGATGGAAGGCATCAGCCACGAGGCGATCTCGCTGGCCGGGCACCTCAGGCTCGGGCGGCTGATCGTGCTGTTCGACGACAACGGGATCTCGATCGACGGCAGGACCGACCTCACCGTTTCCGACGACCAGCTCCAGCGGTTCACCGCCAGCGGCTGGCACGTGCAGTCCTGCGACGGCCATGACGAGGCGGCGATCCGCAAGGCGATCGACGCCGCGCGCAGGACCGACCGGCCCAGCCTGATCGCCTGCCGCACGGTGATCGGCTACGGTGCGCCCGAGGATCTCGCCGGCACGGCCGAGATCCACGGCAAGGCGATGGGCGAGAAGGCCATCGCCGCCGCGCGCGCCGCCCTGGGCTGGAACTGGCCGCCGTTCGAGATCCCGGACCATGTCGTCGCCGCCTGGCGCGCCACCGCGGCTCGCGGCGCCGCCGCGCGCGCGGCGTGGACGCAGCGGCTGCAGGCGCTGGATCCGGTAACCCGCGCCGAATTCGAGCGCCGCTTCGCCGGCCGCCTGCCGGAGGGGTTGCCGCAAGCGGTGCAGGCGGCCAAGCAGCGCATCGCCGCCGAACGGCCCAAGGTCGCCACCCGGGTCGCCTCGCAGCAGGCGCTGGAGGCGCTGGCCCCGGTGCTGCCGGAGCTGCTGGGCGGCTCGGCCGACCTCACCGGCTCCAACAACACCCGCACCAAGACCTTCCGCATGGACCCGGTGAAGGCCGGAGACTGGCGCGGCAGCTATGTCTACTACGGCGTGCGCGAGCACGGCATGGCCGCCGCGATGAACGGCATCGCGCTGCACGGGGGGCTGATCCCCTATGGCGGCACCTTCCTCGCCTTCAGCGACTATCTGCGCCCGGCGCTCCGGCTCGCGGCGCTGATGGGGATCCGCGTCATCCACGTCCTGACCCATGATTCCATCGGCCTAGGCGAGGACGGGCCGACCCACCAGCCGGTGGAGCACCTTGCGGCGCTGCGCGCGATCCCGAACCTGCACGTGTTCCGGCCGGCGGACGCGATGGAGACGCTGGAATGCTGGGCGCTCGCGCTCGCCCGCCAGGACGGCCCGTCGGTGCTGGCGCTGACGCGCCAGAACCTGCCGGCGCTGCGCGACGACGGCGACAGCACCAACCGCTGCGCCCGCGGGGCCTATCTGCTGCGCGACCCGGGCCCCGGCCGCGACGTCACGCTGATCGGGACCGGGTCCGAGGTGATGCTGGCGCTGGAGGCGGCGGAGATGCTTGCGGCCCAGGGGCTGGGGGTCGCCGTGGTCTCCGCCCCTTGCCTCGAGCTGTTCCAGGCACAGGATGAAAGCTACCGTGCACAGGTGCTGGGCCCCGAGGGCGCCGTGCGGGTGGCGGTGGAGGCCGCGCTGATGATGGGCTGGGAGCCGATCGTCGGCGCCAACGGCGCCACTGTCGGCATGACCGGTTTCGGCGCCTCCGCGCCGATCGAGGACCTCTACCGCCATTTCGGCATCACCGCCGCCGCGGTGGCCGAGGCGGCGCGGGCCCGGCTGGCGGCGCGGGCCTGACGCGATCTGGTCGCACATCGGGGCGGCGCCGCCGCGCCCGCAGGGAGCAAGGAGGGAAGAAGATGGCGGTACGGGTGGCGATCAACGGGTTCGGCCGCATCGGTCGGCTGGTGCTCCGTTCGGCGTACGAGTACAAGCGCGAGGGGATCGAGTTCGTCGGCATCAACGACCTCGGCTCGGTCGAGGCCAATGTCCACCTGCTGAAGTACGACACCGTCCACGGCCGCTTCCCCGGCGAGATCACCCACGGGTCCGACTGGATGGATCTGAGCAGGGGCCGGATCCGGGTGACGGCGGAGCGCGACCCCTCGAAGCTGCCCTGGCGCGAGCTCGGGGTCGACGTGGTGATGGAATGCACCGGCGTCTTCACTGCCCGCGAGAAGGCGGCGCTGCATCTGGAGGCCGGCGCCAGGCGTGTTCTGGTCTCGGCGCCTGCGACCGGCGCCGACCTCACGGTGGTCTACGGGGTGAACGACGACAAGCTGGAGCCGTCGCACCGGATCGTCTCCAACGCCTCGTGCACCACCAACTGCCTCGCCCCCGTCGCCTACGTCCTGCACCAGGCGATCGGCATCGAGCGCGGCTACATGACCACCATCCACAGCTACACCGGCGACCAGCCCGTGCTCGACACGCTGCACAAGGACATGCGCCGCGCGCGCGCGGCGGCGCTGTCGATGATCCCGACCACCACGGGCGCTGCCAAGGCGGTGGGGCTGGTGCTGCCGGAGCTGAAGGGCAAGCTGGACGGCACCTCCATCCGCGTGCCGACTCCCAATGTCTCGCTGGTTGACTTCGCCTTCGACGCCAGGCGCCCGACCTCGGTCGAGGAGGTGAACGGAGCGATCAAGCAGGCCAGCGCCGGCCGCCTCGCCGGCATCCTCGACGTCAGCGAGGAGGAGCTTGTCTCCAGCGACTTCAACCACAACCCGGCCAGCTCCGTTTTCGACCTGACCGGCACCGTGGTCATGGACGGCACCTTCGTGCGGGTGATGAGCTGGTACGACAACGAGTGGGGCTTCTCCACCCGCATGTCGGACACCGCCCTCGCCATGGGCAAGCTCGGCGACTGACCGCAACGTTCGTGCAGCCCGGCCGTCTCCGGGCAGCGAACCGACCCGTGCCGAATTGGTCATTGCCCCGGGGCAGCCCCTCAGCCATGGTGTCGCCATCGGTGCAACAACGGAAAGGAGGTGATCCAATGTCTGGCGAAACGTGCGTGGTGGCTTCGGCCCCGGCTGTCGCGCAGGCGGCGGAGCAGCCTCTGCTGGTTGCGTAAGGCCGCGGTCTCACGACCAGGGCGAACCACGACGCCCTTTCGCGCAGGGCCGCCCGACGGGCGGCCCTGTTGCGTTCCGGGGGGAGGGTGCCGCCGCCGCTACTCCCAGACCTCGCCCAGGGTTTCCGGCGCCGCGGTCCGCACGGGGCCGACCTGGTTCCGGATCGGTGGCAGGCTCATGACATAGGCGGCGATTGCCGCGCGGTCCTCGGCGGAGAGCTGCGCCGTCCCCCGGATCACCGCGCTCATCTCGCCGCCGGCGAAGTCGCCGGCCGGGGTCATGCCCGACTGCAGGAAGAAGGCGAGGTCGCGTTCCGACCAGGTTCCGATGCCCGTCTCCGGATCCGGCGTGATGTTGGGCACCGCCTCGCCGGTCGGACCCGTCTCCGAGCCGGCGAACGCGCGAGACATGTCCATGGCGCCGAAGGAGTCGCGCGGCGTGTGGCATTCGCCGCAGTGGGCGACGGCAGTCACGAGATAGCGGCCGCGGTGCCAGGCCTCGTTCCGTCCCGGCTCCGGCGGCAGCGGCCCCGGCGCGAAGTTCATCAGCTTCCAGAACGTCAGCCCCACACGGATCCCGTAGGGGAAGGCGAGGTCGTGGTCCGGCGGGCTGTTCGGGCTCGGCGGCTGGCTGAACAGCCACGCCTTGATGTCCAGCATGTCCTCCGGCGTCATGCCGGTGAAGCTGGTGTAGGGGAAGGCGGGATAGTAGTCGCTGCCGTCGGGCGCGACACCGTGGCCGAGGGCGGCGAGGAAGTCGGCGTCCGTCCAGCCGCCGATGCCGTGTGCGGGGTCCGGCGTGATGTTCGGGCCGTAGAAGGTGCCGAACGGCGTCTCCAGCGCCCGGCCGCCGGCAAGCGGCACCGCGTCGGCGTCTTCGGCGGTGTGGCAGGTCACGCAGCCGGCGGCGGCGGCGAGCAGCGCGCCCCGCTCGGCCGACGGCTGGTAATCGGGCACCGTGACGGTGTCACGGGTGAGGTAGCGGGCGACGCCGAAGGCTGCGCCGACCAGCACGACGGCGGCCAGGGCGAGACCGGCGATCCAGCCGGCCAGACGGCGCAGGCGCATCGGGACGCGGCCCGGCTACTGGGCGCGATAGGTCTGGTGGCAGCTCTGGCAGGCCGCGCCGACGGGGCCGAAGGCCGCGGTCACGGCGTCCATGTCGCCGGTCTCGGCCGCCGCGGCGAACGCGACCGTCGCCGTCTTCAGTTCCTCGGCCGCGGCGAGGAAACCCTCATGGTCCTCCCAGACCAGCGGCAGAGAGCGCGTGTCGGCGCCCGACCCCTGCTCGGCGAAGGCGTCGGGGATCATGTTCGCGAGGTCGTTGAGCGCCTGGGCGTGGGCGGCGAGATGGTCGGCGAAGTCGACCTCGCCGCGGACGATGCGGGAGATGGCGCCCATGTGGCCACCCATGCCGCTCATCACCGCCTTGCGGTACTGTATCACACCGGCGTTCTCCTCCTGGGCGACCGAGACGGTCGCCGCGGTGACGAGGGTTGCGGCGATCGCTGCTGCCGCGAGGACCGGGTTGCGCCACATCTGCATGAAGTTCTTCCTCCGTTGGGCTTCGGCGGTTCGATGGAACAGGCCTGCGCCCGCAGTTCGCGGCTTTGCCGTCTGGCGCGCGCCGGCCGTCGCTGCCGCCTTGGCCGCGCATCATGTCGGCGGGCATGGGGGAAGGCAATTCACCGCGGCGTGTGACTTCGTGAGCCGGCGGGCGACAGGTGGCCGCACCTCGCCTAAGCTTGCGGCGGCAACGGAAGCCCGCCGGAAGCGCGGGCGGGAGGGAGGTGGAGCATGAAGTTCGGGATGAACATGCTGCTGTGGACCACCCACGTGACCGAGGCCCGCCTGCCGCAGATCGAGCTGCTGAAGCGCCTCGGCTACGACCTGGTCGAGATCCCGATGTTCCGGTACGACCCGGACCACTACGCTCGGCTGGGCGAACGGATCCGGGCGATCGGGCTGGAGCCGCTGGCGCTGACCTCGCGTTCGCCGCAGGACAACCCGATCTCCCCCGACCCGGCGATGCGCCGGCACGCGATCGAGACCGGAAAGCTGGCGGTGGACTGCGCGGTGGCGCTCGGCTCGCCGATCCTGACCGGTCCGTTTCACTCCACCTTCGGCATCTTCTCCGGCGCCGGCCCCACGGCGCAGGAATGGGCCTGGGGCGTCGAGGCGATGCGCGCGGTGGGCGAGCACGCCCGGGCCCAGGGCATCACGCTGGGGCTCGAGTTCCTCAACCGCTTCGAATGCTACCTGCTGAACACCACGGCCGACACCGCCCGCTTCTGCGACGACGTCGGTCTCGACAATGTCGGCATCCTCTACGACACCTTCCACGCGGGCATCGAGGAGTGCGACGTCGGCGCCGCGATCCGCGACAACATCCGGCGGATCAGTCACGTCCACATCTCGGAGAACAACCGCGGCACGCCGGGCACCGGGCAGGTGCGCTGGGCGGAGACCTTCGACGCCCTGAAGGAGTCGGGCTACGGCGGCCATTTCGTCGTCGAGGCCTTTGCGCTCGACCTGCCGGAGCTGACGCCGGTGGTCAAGGTGTGGCGGCGGCTGTTCGAGAGCGAGGAGCAGCTTGCCCGCGACGCCCTGGCCTTCCTGCGCCGGGAATGGTCGGCGCGGGAGCGATGATCCGGGTCACCGACAGCATCGCCCTCGATCCCGACGAGATCGCCGAGAGCTTCATCCGCGCCGGCGGACCGGGCGGGCAGAACGTCAACAAGGTGGCGACGGCGGTCCAGCTTCGCTTCGACCTGATGCGCTCGCCGTCGCTGCCGGAGCCGGTGAAGGCGCGCGCGGTGCGGCTGGCGGGGCGCCGGCTCACGTCCGACGGCGTGCTGGTCATCACCGCCGCCCGGTTCCGCACCCGGGAGCGCAACCGGGCCGACGCGCTCGAACGGCTGGTCGCCCTGCTTGCCCGGGCGGCCGCGCCGCCTGCGCCGCGCCGCCCCACCCGGCCGACGCCGGCGTCGAAGCAGCGCCGGCTGGAAGCGAAAAGCCGCCGCAGCGCGGTGAAGCGCCTGCGGCGGCCGACGGCCGACGACTAGAACGCCGGAAAGGCCGGCTCCGCCGTCTGCTTCGGTTCAGGCCGCTGCGGCCGACGCCGCGTCTTCCGCCGCGCGGCAGGCGACGGGGGTGCCGTTGGTCACCACGTCGTAGACCGGGGAGTAGGACGCGGCCATCGCCACCAGGTCGCGCTTCTCCGCCACCGTCAGGTCGCCGTCGATCTCGAACACCACCCGCACGCCCTGGTAGCCGCGGCGCACCTCCTGCGACAGCCCGAGGAAGCCGCGCAGGTCGAGGTCGCCCTCCAGCCCGGTGCGCACGCCGGCGAGGCGGATGCCCCGGGCAGCCGCGTGATAGACGAGGCTGGTGGTCAGGCAGCCCGACAGCGCGTGCAGCAGGTTCTCCACCGGGTTCGGCCCCTTGTCGCCCGAAAGCAGCACCGGCGGCTCGTCGTTCATCAGCACGAACGGCGTCTGGTGCGGGATATCCTGCCGGGTGCCGTGGAAGTCGGTGACCGTGGAGCGGTTGAGGCCGCCGCCCAGCCATTCGTTGCTGATGCGGAAGCGGAAGCCGGCGAGGCCGGGGTCCGCCTGGATGGCGCTGATGGTGGCGGAGAGCGCGCTGCGGTCGACGCCGTTGATCATGTCCTGCATCGGAAGTCTCCTGTGACTGGACTGCTGTTGTGGGAGCCGGATCCCGGCCAAACAGACCATTTGGTCTGTTGCGCATTTGGATAAAACAGACCGGTCGGTATGTCAAGCGGGCGCGAGGGGTCGGCCCTGTCAGGACTTGCCCAGAGCCGTGATCGCGGTCACAGTACCGACCATATGGTCTGTCAGAAGGGCGAGGTGATGGGCAGCAAGGGCGAGGCGACGCGGGAACGGATCCTGGCCGCGGCGGAGGCGCTGATCCTCGCCAAGGGCTACGCGGGGATGACGCTGGAGGACATCCTCGGCGAGACCGGGCTCACCAAGGGCGCCTTCTTCCACCACTTCAAGGGCAAGGCCGAGCTGGCGCGGGCCGTGGTCGAGCGCTACGCCGAGGCCGACTTCCGCCTGTTCGAGGAGATGTCGGCGCGAGCCGACCGGCTGGCCGACGACCCGTACGAACGGGTGATGGTGTTCCTCAGGCTGTTCGAGGACTTCCTCGACGGCCTGGGCAAGCCCTTCCCCGGCTGCGTCTTTGCCTCATACACCTACGAGAGCCGCCAGTTCGGGCCCGAGGTGCACAGCTACATCCGCGAGCGGCTGGGGGCGTGGATCGGCCAGTACGAGGCGAAGCTCGAGGCGCTGATTGCGACGAGGGCGCCGACGCGGCCGGTGACCGCGCGCGCCCTCGCCGAGATGATCGTGACGCTGGTCGAGGGCGGATTCGTGATGGCCAACGCCTTTGGCGATGCCACCTGGCTGCAGCGCCAGTCCGCGCAGTACCGCGCCTATCTGGAGCTGCTGTTCCGGCCCGACGGCGCGGGGACCGCGGTCAGCGGCGATCGTGATGCACCGCAGAGCCGATCTCCCAGCGGCTGATCCCGATGTCGCGCAGGATGCGGTCGTCCAGCCCCTGCAGGTGACGGCGGGCGCGGCGTGCGGCGCCCGCCCGGCGCAGGGTGGCAACGACGCCCCGCAGGACGGGAAGCAGAGGCATTCCCGGCCGGGTTCCCAGCCGGACGATCTGATGGGTGCTCATGGCTTGTCTCCCGGGGTGCGACCACCGTCGCTCCCACCCTGTCGGCAGGCCGGTCTGCGCCGGCTGCAGCATCAGGACTAGCTTGTTCGTACGCAAACGTCAGTGAGCGAGGTCACAAGCCGGCGAATTCATCCGACCGCCACACCGAGGGCGGCGCCGATGCCGTAGCTGGCTGCCCCGGCGGAGGAACCGAGGAGCAGCATGCGCAGGCCCCCGGCAAGAACGCCCCGGCCGGACAGCAGGCTGAGTGCGGCGCCGATCGCAAACAGCGCCGTGCCGGTCAGCACGGCGGCGATCGTCACCGGCGCTCCGACAGCGAACAGGAAGGGAAGCAGCGGCAGCGCGGCCCCCGCCGCGAATGCCGCGAAGGAGGACAGCGCCGCCCTGACAGGCGAGCCGAGGTCGTCGGGATTGAGCCCCAGCTCCTCGCGGGCGTGGGTGTCCAGCGCCACCGCCGGGTCGGAGAGGAGATGGCGGGCAAAGCGCCGCGCCTCTCCGAGGTCGATGCCGCGGGCGTGGTAAATCTGCGCCAGCTCCTCCGCCTCCTCCTCGGGGAAGTGCTCAAGATCCTCGCGCTCCTGGGCGATCTGGTGCTCGAACATCTCGCGCTGGGTGCTCATCGAGACGTATTCGCCCGCCGCCATCGAGAAGGCGCCCGCGACCAGGCCGGCGGCTCCCGACAGCAGGATGATCCGCGCGTCCACCTCGGCGCCGGCGACGCCC
>CALKHQ010000315.1 GCA_937988735.1 uncultured Alphaproteobacteria bacterium | reverse complement strand
ACCGTTTCCGACTCCGTCAACGGCGTCATTCCCGAGGACGCCGGCGAGTAACCCGCTGCCGCCCTCCTCGGCCCCGGAGCATCCCGCGGGCGTTCCTCGTCAGACACCGCCCGCTCCGCCGCCGGCCCGTGGTTTCCGCCACGGGCCGTTGGCGTTTGTCGGCATGGGTCTTCTCGACAGGCGCGGGTGTCCTGTTTACCGACCATTCATCGTCAACAATGTCTGAAGAAATAACATCTCATTCCCATGTAATTATTTGCAATATCCACTCTATTTTCTTGCAGGTTTCATGCGCATTTGGGAAGGTGTCGCACGAAACGGCCGGTCGCCGTCGCGGCCGGTGCTCCAGAAGAAGAGGCCCCCGGATGCGGATCCTGAAGACCTTCCTTGCCACTGAAGACGGCGCCACCCCGCTCGAGCTCGGCCTGTTCAGCGCACTGATCTCCGTGGCGGTGTTCACCGCGATCGGCTCGATGGACGACGGGATCGCACCGGTCTTCCGGGTTTCCGACCAGGCGATGAAGGCGGTGGTGGCGGAGGCGGAGTCCTGATCAGCCCTGCCGGGTCCACCGGCCGGCGTCGTCCTGGCGCCAGTAGGTGAGGGTGTGGCCCTGGGCCTTGTAGGCCGTCCAGCGGGCACGGGCGGCGGTCACTGCGGCGGGGTCGTTGCCGTCGAACATCTCCACCACCATCGCGTATTCGTCGATGCGGGCGGAGGTGGCGCCGTCGGTGAGGAACAGCACCTCCGCGCCGTTCGGCCGCTCGTCGACGTCGGTCAGCCAGATCGGCTGTTCGGAGGCGAAGCCGTCGCGGGCGTTCCCGTGCGGCAGGAAGCTCCGCTCGTTGTAGGTCCAGAGATGGACGGTGAGCGCTTCCACCCGCTCGGGCGAGCCCGCCATCACCACCGCCCGCTGGCCGCGGGCAAGCACCTTCTCGAGCAGCTGGGGGAGGGCCTTCTCCAGCGTCGTGCGTTGCAGGTGGTAGAAGCGGATTTCCATCGCCCGGCGGGCGCTGCCGCACCTATTCGTGGTTGTCGGCGATGAAGGCGTTGAGCAGCCGCACCCCGAAGGCGGTGGCGCCCTTCGGGCACACCGGCTTGTCCTTTTCGGTCCACGCCGTGCCGGCGATGTCGAGATGCGCCCACGGCACGCCGTTGGTGAAGCGCTGCAGGAACTGCGCGGCGGTGATCGCGCCGCCCCAGCGCCCGGCGCTGATGTTCTTCACGTCGCTGATGTCGCCGTCGATCTGCCGGTCGTAGACCTCGTCCAGCGGCATCCGCCAGCACCGCTCGCCGGTGTCCTCGCCCGCCCTGAGCAGGGCCTGGGCGAGCTCCTCCTGGTTGCAGAACAGCCCCGCCAGCTCCTTGCCCAGGGAGACCATGATCGCGCCGGTCAGCGTGGCCAGATCGACCATCAGCCGCGGCTGGAACCGGTCCTGGCAGTACCACAGCGCGTCGGCGAGCACGAGCCGGCCCTCTGCGTCGGTGTTGAGGACCTCGATGGTCTGGCCCGACATCGACCGCACCACGTCGCCCGGCCGCTGGGCGGTGCCGGACGGCATGTTCTCGACCAGGCCGACGACGCCGACCGCGTTGACCTTGGCGTTGCGCCCGGCCAGCGCGTGCATCAGCCCGACGACGGCGGCGGAGCCGCCCATGTCCCACTTCATGTCCTCCATGCCGGCGGCGGGCTTGATCGAGATGCCGCCGGTGTCGAAGGTGACGCCCTTGCCGACGAAGGCGAGCGGCTTCTTTGCGCCGCGGCCCTTTGCGCCGTTCCACTGCATCACCACCAGCCGCGGCTCGTGGGCGCTGCCCTGGCCGACGCCGAGCAGCGCGCCCATGCCGAGCTGCTGCATCGCCTTCACGTCGAGGATCTCGACCTTCACCCCCAGGGGCGTCAGCGTCTCGTCGATGATCCGTGCGTAGCTCTCCGGATAGAGGACGTTGGCCGGCTCGGTGACGATGTCGCGCGTGAAGCGGACTGCGGCGGCCACCTTGTCGAGGTCGGCGTGGGCTTTCCGCGCCTCGGCCGCGCCGGCAACCATCACCGTCACGCGCTTTGGCTCCGCCCCGCCGTTGTTCGGCTTGGGGCTCTTGTACTTGGTGAAGCGGTAGCTGCGCAGCTGCAGGCCAAGGGCGATCTGCGCCGCCGCAGCTGCGGCGCCGAGCGGGCCGGCCGCCTCCGCATCGACCGCGACGGCAAGCTCGGCCGCGTTCACCGCCATCGCCTGCGCCACCACCGTGCCGCCGATCTGGGCGAGCCGGTCGGCGGTGAGCTCCGCCGGGTTGCCGACGCCATAGACGATTATGCCCTTGAGTTCGTCGGTCCCGGGAGCGGGGACGGTCAGCGCCTTGTTGCGCTCCGCCTTGAAGGCCATCGCCCGGATCGCCCGCGACAGCGCACCGCCATAGCGCCGGTCGATCCCGGCGGCCATGCCGCGAAGCTCGCCGTCGGCCGTGACCCCCACCGCCAGCCAGTGCCTGGCGACGTCCTTCGGCTCGGTGAAGGTGATCTTCATGCTGTCTGTCCTCCGGCTCCGCGTCCCGGCTGACCGGGAGCGGCGCCGGCCAGGCCAATGCGTCCGCTAGCCGACGGCGCGGCGCGTGTCAAATCCCGCGCGCAGGGGAGCCGACGTCAGAACAGCGCCGCCTCCTGCGTCGTCTCGACGATGCCCGGTGGCGGATCGATGCCGTTGAACAGGTTGATGTAGGTGGAGATGCGGCTGCCGTTGGCGTCGCCCCGATCCTCGCTGCCGCCGGACCGCAGGAACGCCTCGAGCCCGCCGACCCCGCCGAGATGCGCGCCGGCCAGCAGGCCCGCGGCGGTGATCAGGGTGCCGTTCACATAGGTGCCGATGTAGCGGTCGAGCCCGCGCCGCTTGATCTCCGCCCAGTTGGCGGAGGTGAAGCGATGGAAGGCATAGTCCTGGGCGTCGGCCGTGCGCAGGTAGCTGTCCACGCTGTCCACCCCGAACACGCCGGTCCAGCGCCCGGCCCAGTCCTGGCGGGTGCAGCCTGTGTCGTCATGGGTGTACAGGCCGGCGTCGATCAGCGCGCATTCGCCCATCTGGTACTTGCCGAGATAGCCGAAGCTGTTGACGACGGTGTAGTTGCCGTTCGACTCGAGGATGCCCATGCGCTCGCCGAACTCGCCCACGTCGACGGCGCCGGTGGGGCCCACCGTCGGCTCCCGCACGCTGGACGAACAGGCCGCCGCCAGGACGGCGAGCAGCACAACAGCCAGATGGCGCATGGGTCTGCCTCTATCTCTCAACAAGTCACCCTAACCCCTTGCAATCATGTTTAACTGCGGTGGCCGGCTTGTTCAATGGCTATGAGGCAGCAGCGGTAAGTTCCCGGTTAACGTTGCGCGCGGTCCGCCGAGATAGTCGAACAGCCCCGGTTCGGCGCGGCGACGGGCCACGCCGCGGGCGATTGCCGCGCCGAGTTCCGTGGCGGTGGCCACGTTGTAGTGCAGGTTGTCCCAGTAGCGGGTGTCGTCGCGGGTGATGGTCGAGCCGACCATGAAGTCGAGGACGTGGGTGTTCGGCACCGACTCGGCGATCGCGGTCAGCCGTTTCTTGCATTCTGCCAGCCGGGCCCGCTGCAGCGGCGGCTGACGCTCGATCAGCGTCGCGTGATAGGGCACGAACACCAGGATCTTCGTCGTCTCCGGCGGGGTCGCCGCCAGCATCTCCGCCATCAGCGCGTGGGTGGCGTAGGTCCAGGAGTCGCGCTCGTCCGCCGTTGGTTCCGGGCCCGATGGGGGCGGCGTTCCCGGCGCCGGCGGGCCGCCGGCGCCATAGAGCGCCTGCTGCACCCTGGCGAGGTCGTATTCCTCCTCGGGCGGCAGGAAGTTTGTGTAGCCGTCGGCGCCGTAGCGCCGCTCGCGCAGGCCGACGAGATAGGCGAACTGCTGGCCGGCTTCCTCGACGGCCTTGAAGTTGAACAGGTAGAGCAGGTCGTTCCACGGGTCCTCGTCGTAGAGCCACGGCGGAAACGGGCGGAAGGTGAACCGCTCGTACGTCTCCTCGACCGTGCACCACACGCGGTCGATGCCGTAGATCAGCACCCGCGGCTGTGGATGGTGGCGCAGGAACAGGCGGTGGATCTCGCTTTGCTCGTAGGCGGTGGCGCTGTTCATCGACAGGTTGGTGAAACGGGCGCCGAACAGCGCGTCGAGCTGTTCCGGCCGGAGCAGGCGCGTGGTGGAGGTCCCGAAGATCGCACTGTCGAACCGGTCCGAGCGGGCGAGCGCCGGGAAGGAGTAGCGCTGGTTGGTCGATACCGGCTCGCGCTCCACGTCGGGCGAGAAGAACAGCGAGTCGTAGGGATCGACCAGCACGACGAAGGCGAAGACGACGGCGCTCGCCGCGAGCAGCGTCGCGAACAGCGTCTTCACATAGCCGGCCCAGCCCTGCACGCGCCCCTCTCAGAACTGAAAGTAGATGAACTCCTCGTTCGCCCCGACGCCGATCTGCAGCAGGCCGGCGATCAGAACGGCGGCCGTCGCCGCGGCGGCCCAGGGCCTCGGTGGCAGCCATTCGAGCACCAGCTTCTGGCTCGGCGGCAGCAGCAGGACGATGGCCAGCGCAACCGGGATCACCCCGTGGTGACCATCGCCGCGGAAATCGAGGGAGAAGCCGTCGAGGCCGATCATGTGGCCGTAGATGGTGGCCGCTGCCTCGAACGACGTTGCGCGGAACAGGACGAAGGCGGCGACGACGAACAGGAAGGTCAGTGCCCAGCCCGCGGGGCGGGGAAGGGAGAGCCCCAGCCGCCGCCCGATCCGCTCGCAGGCCATCGCCAGCCCGTGGAGACCGCCCCAGGCGACGAAGGTCCAGGCCGCCCCGTGCCAGAGCCCGCTCAGCAGCATGGTGATCAGCGTGTTGCGGATGGCGAGGAGCGTTCCGCCGCGGCTGCCGCCGAGGGGAAAGTAGAGGTAGTCGCGCAGGAAGCGCGACAGGGTCATGTGCCAGCGCCGCCAGAACTCGCCGACCGACCAGGCGCGATAGGGCGCGTTGAAGTTCACCGGCAGCCGGAAGCCGAACATCAGCGCGAGGCCGATTGCCATGTCGGAGTAGGCGGAGAAGTCGAAGTAGATCTGCAGCGCGAAGCCGAGGGCGGCGAACCACGACTCGGCGAAGGTGATGGCCCCGCCGCTGCCGGCCGCCGCGAACAGCGGGTCAGCGATGTCGCCCAGCGGATCGGCGATGAAGACCTTCCTGGCGAGCCCGACCGCAAGCAGGGTGAGCCCCCGGCCCATGCGCTCGGCCGCTCCCGTCGCGAGCGGCGGCCGGGCGAACTGGGGGACCAGCTCGTCGTGGCGGACGATCGGGCCGGCGACGAGCTGCGGGAAGAAGCTGACGTAGAGTGCGTAGTCGACCAGCGAATAGCGCGGCGCCGTGCCGCGCTGACGGTCCACGAGGCAGGAGATCTGCTGGAAGGTGTAGAAGCTGATGCCGAGCGGCAGCGCGAACTCCCAGCGCACATGGTCGGTGCCGAACACGTCGGCGAGATTTGACGCGACGAAGTCTGCGTATTTAAACAGGGCCAGCACGGTGAGGTTGGCGGCGACGCCGAAGACGACGAGCCCGCGCTGGCCGGGACGCGACAGCTGCAGGATCAGCCAGTTGACGAGGACCGAGCCGACCAGGACGGGAGCGAGGCGGACGTCCCAGTAGGCGTAGAAGACGAGGGACGCCGCCAGCAGGAAGAGCTTGCGCGGCAGGGCCCCCCACCGGGGCTCGATCCTCGCGGCCGCCAGATAGCCGAGGAACGTGATCGGCAGGAAGATCACGAGGAACAGCTGCGTATGGAACAGCATTGCTGACCGGGGACAGGATCGGGCGCGCGATCGGCGACCTCAGCGCGGGGTCCGGCAGGCCGTCAAGCGGAATCCCGGACCGTGCGCGGCGGCCGGGCAGGAGTTCCGCGTGATGCTTCTCCGCGGCACGACCATCTACATCCTGCGCCAGCTCATCGTGGCGGTGCTGTTCATCACCGCGGCGCTGACCTTCGCCGTCTGGCTCACCCAGTCGCTGCGCTTCGTCGATCTCATCGTCAACCGCGGGCTGACGATCGGCGCCTTCCTCTACTTCGTGATGCTGCTGCTGCCGTCGCTGCTGGCGGCGGTGCTGCCGGTGGCGCTCTTCGTCGCCACCCTGTTCGTCTACAACCGCATGCTCGCCGACAACGAGCTGGTGGTGCTGCGCGCGGCCGGATTCGCGAACCTGGCGCTGGCGCGGCCGGTGTTCGTGTTCTCCGGCCTGCTGTTCGTCGCACTGTTCCTGGTCAACGGCTGGGTGGTGCCCGCCTCCTACCGCGCGTTCAAGGACATGCAGTTCACGCTGCGCAACGAATATGCGGCGGTCCTGCGCGAGGGCATGTTCAACGCGGTGGACGAAGGCATCACCGTCTATGTTCGCGCGCGGGACTCGGAGGGCGAGCTCTACGGCATCTTCATCCAGGACAGCCGCGAGCCGGAGAAGCCGGTGACGGCGATGGCGGAGCGGGGCGCGCTGGTGATGACCGCGGAGGGGGCCCGCGTCCTGATGGTGAACGGCACCCGCCAGGAGCTCGATCGCGACACGGGCCAGCTTTCGACCCTGGTGTTCGCCCGCTACACGATGGACCTCGGCGTGATCGGCGAGGCGGCGGAGAGCCGGATCCGCGAGCCGGCCGAGCGCGACCTGCCTGCGCTGTTTGCCGAGCCGCAGAACGACTTCGACCTCCACTATCGCAAGGAGATGCGGGCCGAGGGCCACGCCCGCATCGCGGCCCCGATCTACGCGCTGACCTTCCCGATGATCGGTCTCGCCCTGCTGTTCGCCGGCGAGTTCAGCCGCCGTGCCCGGATCTGGCGGCTGGCCGTGGCCGGGCTGCTGGTGGTGGCGGTGAAGATGGGCGAGATCGGCTGGCAGTCGCTGGCCAAGACCGAGGCGATGGCGATCCCGATGCTTTACGCCAATGCGCTGGTGCCTCTTGCGATCGCGTCTTGGTTCGTTCTGGTCCAGCGGGCGCGTCGCCCGCGGCGCAGGCGCGCTCCGGCGGAAGCGGCCGCCTGATGCGCCTGTCTCCCACCTTCTCGATCTACGTCGGGCGCCAGTTCCTGTTCTGGCTGGCGACCGTCTTCGTCTCGCTCTCTACCTTCATCGTCATCATCGAGCTGGTGGAGCTGCTGCGCCGCGGCGGCGGGCGGGAAAACTTCAGCTTCCTGCTGGCGGCGGAGATGGCGCTGCTGAAGTGGCCGGGCACGGCCCAGGTGGTGTTCCCGTTCAGCGTGCTGTTCGCATCGCTCGCGGCCTTCTTCCGGCTCACCCGCTACAACGAGCTGGTGGTGGCGCGGGCGGCGGGCGTCTCCGCGTGGCAGTTCCTGGTGCCGGCGCTGGTGGTCGTCCTCATTGCCGGCGCCTTCAAGATCATGGCCTTCAACCCCTTCGCCGCCACCCTGCTCAGCCGGTACGAGGAACTCGACCGGCGCCATCTGCGCAACGACGAGTCCGCGCTGTCGCTGGCCCAGGACGGGATCTGGCTGCGCGAGAGCCGGGAGGAGGGCCCGGCCATCGTCAACGCGCGCGCCTGGGACGCGGACAAGGCGCGGCTCAGCCAGCTGCTGATCATCGAATACGACCACAGCGACCAGTTCGTGCGCAGGCTGGACGCTGCCTGGGCCGACCTCGCGCCAGATACCTGGACGCTCCACCGGGTCCACGTGAACCACGTTTCCGGGGCAAGCTCCTACGAGGAGACGATGGCCTACCCAACGGCGCTGACCATCGGCGAGCTGGAGAACAGCCTCGCCTCGCCGGAGACGGTGTCGTTCTGGGACCTGCTGCGCTATGCCGAGCTGCTGGAGCGGGCAGGGTTCCCGGGCCAGTCGATGCGGCTGCAGTGGCACGCGCTGATCGCGGAGCCGGCGCTGCTGTGCGGCATGGTGCTGGTGGCGGCCGGGTTCGCCATGCGCCAGGTGCGCCGGGGCGGCACCATGCTGGTGATCGGCGTCGGCGTGCTGATCAGCTTCGCCCTCTACGTCTTCTCCGACATCGTCCACGCCCTGGGCCTGTCGGCCCGGGTGCCGGTCGAACTCGCGGCCTGGGCGCCGGCGGCAGTGGTCATGTTGATCGGCCTCACCATGCTGGTGCATCTTGAGGACGGGTGATTCGCGGCCGGAGGCAGGAGGCCGAATTGATGCGTCGACGGGCAGCGGCGCTGGGACTGGCGCTGGCGGCGGTCGTCGCCGGACCCGGAGTCCTGTCCGCGCAGGACCAGTTCACCCAGGAGGCGGACAGCTCGGCGCCTGTCCTGTTCACGGCCGACCAGCTTGAGTACGACGACACGCTGGGGGTCGTCACCGCCCGCGGCAATGTCGAGCTGACCCAGGACAACCGCACCGTCCTCGCGGACATGCTGGTCTATGACCAGGTCAACGACATCGTCACCGCCCAGGGCAATGTCGCGCTGCTCGAGCCGACCGGTGAGGTGCTGTTCACCGACTATGCGGAGCTGACCGGCAACCTGCGCAATGCCGTCATCGCCAACCTGGGCATGCTGCTGTCGGACAATGCGCGCCTGGCGGCGAACATCGCGCGCCGCAGCCGCGAGGGCACCCTGACCGAGCTTGCCCAGGCGGTCTATTCGCCGTGCGAGGTCTGCGCCGAGAACCCCGATCCCCTGTGGCAGATCAAGGCCGAGCGCGTCGTCTACGACCAGCTGGAGGAGACGGTGCGCTACCGCGACGCGACGCTGGAGTTCCTGGGTGTGCCGCTGCTCTACACGCCCTACCTGCAGCACCCGGGGCCCAACGTGAAGCGGCAGAGCGGCATCCTCGTGCCGACCTTCGGGTCGAGCTCGCAGCTCGGGGGCTGGATCCGGGTGCCGGTCTACGTGGTGATCGACGACCAGAGCGACGCCACCATCGAGCCCTATCTTACCTCCGACCAGGGGCTGGCGATGGTGGGCGAGTATCGCCAGCGCTTCAGCTTCGGGGAGTTCTATGCCTACGGCAGCGCCACCGTGGCCGATCGCGAGGAACTGGGCCGGGTGATCAGGGAGGACAGCTTCCGCGCCCACCTGGATGCGGACGGGATCTTCTCGATCGACGAGAACTGGCGCGCGGGCCTCGACCTGCAGCTCAGCACCGACGACACGTACCGCCGGGTCTACGGCTTCGACAGCCCGACGATCCTGACGTCGAACGTCTATGCCGAGGGCTTCTACGGGCGGAATTACCTGCGGGCGGACTTCTATGCCTTCAGGGACCAGCGGGCGCAGGACGACTCCAACGACACGCCGATGATCCTGCCGGAGCTGCAGGCGCACTACATCAGCGACCCCAACGACTTTGGCGCCTACTGGACGATCGATGCCTCGTCGCGGTCGCTCTATCGCGGGGGCGGGGATTCCGACAGCCATCGCCTGTCGCTCGCAGGCGGGTGGAACCTGCCTTACGTCACCGACGCGGGCCAGCTCATCGACGTGTCGCTCAGCCTGCGCGGCGACCTCTACTACGTGCAGGACTTCACCCGGCCCGACAGCGGCGAGCGGGTGGACAACGAGTACGTCACCCGGCTGTTCCCGCAGGCGGCGGTGACCTGGCGGTGGCCGCTGGTCCGCAACCTGCCGCCCTACCAGGTCGTGGTCGAGCCGATTGCGGGAGTCGTCGTCTCGCCCTTCGGCAACAACCCGGAGAACATCCCGGACGAGGACAGCCGCGGCTTCGAGATCGGCGCCACCAACCTGTTCGATCCCAACCGCTTCCCGGGCTACGACCGGGTGGAGGGCGGCCAGCGCGTGAACTACGGCCTGAACTTCGCCCTCCTCGACGACAGCGGGGGTTATTCCAGCCTGTTCCTGGGCCAGAGCCTCCGTCTCGGCGACGACGACGCCTTCCTGTCGGGCTCCGGCGTCGAGAACGAGCTCTCCGATCTGGTGGGGCGTGTCGAGGTCCGGCCGGGCGGCAACGTGACGGTGATCGACCGGTTCCGCTTCGACGTCGAGCGGCAGGAGCTGACGGCCCACGACCTGACCCTTGTCGCGGGGCCGCCGGAGCTGCGGCTCAGCGCGCAGTACGTGTTCGTGGAAAGCGGCGAGACCAACCAGAGCGAGGACGACCGCGAGGAGGTGGTGGCCGCGTTCACCTCCGACATCGACGAGTACTGGCGGGTCTACGGCAACGTGCGCTATGACCTCAACGAAGGGACGACGCGGACGGCCGGCCTGGGGCTCGCCTACGAAGACGAGTGCTTCATCGTCGCGACCAGTTTCCAGCGCAGCTTCTTCGAGGATCGCGACCTGAGGCCCAATGATGCGCTGACCGTCCGCATCGGGCTGAAGACGCTGGGCGAGCTGACGCTGTAGGGAGAGTTCGGGTGAGGAGCCAGGTGCATCGAGGGGGCGTGCAGGGCCTTCTGCTGGCTGTCCTGCTGGCTGTGCTGGGCCTGGGCCAGCCGGCATCGGCCCAGGAGGGGCAGGGCGGCGGCCAGACGCTGCGCATCGTCGCGGTGGTGAACGACGACATCGTCACCGAGTTCGACGTGGCGATGCGGATGCAGCTCATCATCCGCAGCTCCGGCCTTCCCGACACCATGGAGACGCGCAACCGCCTGGCTTCCCAGGTGCTGCGCCAGCTCATCGACGAGCGGCTGCAGATGCAGGAGGCGGCGCGGCGCGGCGTCCAGGTGACGCCGGACGAGATGGCGCGTGCGCTCGCGCAGATCGAGCGGGAGAACAACATCCCCGAGGGACAGCTCGAGAATGCCGCCCGCCAGGTGGGCATCCCCTATCCGGCGCTGATCGACCGGGTGACGGTGGACCTGACCTGGCAGAAGCTGCTGGCCCAGCGCCTTCGCCCGACCGTCGAGATCAGCGACGACGAGATCGAGGAGGTGCTGAGCCGGATCGTCGCCAACCAGGGCGCGACCGAGTACCGGGTGGCCGAGGTCTTCCTCGGCGTGGACAGCCCGGAGCGTGAGGAAGAGGTGCGGCTGACCGCGCAGCGCCTGCTCGAGGAGCTGGGCCGCGGCGCCTCCTTCTCCGCGCTCGCCCGCCAGTTCTCGCAGAGCGCTTCCGCCGCGGTCGGCGGCGACCTCGGCTGGGTCTATCCCGGCATGCTCGACCCTGCGATCGACTCCGTGCTGCCGCAGCTTTCGGTGGGGGAGGTCTCGACACCGATCCGCACCACCAACGGCTACTATCTGGTGGCGCTGATCGACCGCCGCTCGATCGCCGGGCCATCGCCGGGGGACGTCCAGATCACCTACCAGCGGATCTCGCTCCCGCTCACCGCCGACATGCCGGCGCACGAGCAGGCGGCCCAGCGCGACCTCGCCCGCCAGGTGTCGGAGCTCGCCGGCGACTGCGCCGACATGGGCCGGCTCGCCGCCGAGCTTGGCGCGGGCGAGGTGTCGCCACCCGCCACCCGGACGCTGTCCAGCATACCGCAGGCGGAGCGCGCGATCCTGGAGACGCTGGTCCTGCAGCGCCCCAGCAGCCCGATCGAGGAGGAGGGCGCGGTCAGCGTCTACATGGTCTGCGACCGCCAGGCGCCGGAGGGCGCGCTCCCGGCCCGCGAGGAGATCGAGGAAAACCTGCTGGCCGAGAAGACCAACGTGCTCGCCCAGCGGTTGCTGCGCGACCTGCGACAGGCGGCGTTCATCGACGTCCGCGTCTGATGCGCCCCGGGCGCGGGAGCCGCGGTCAGGGGCGGGAGGCGGCCGTCGTGCCCGGGGCCCGGTGCCGCCGGTGAGCCAGGGCGTCCTCCGCGCACGCCTCGCGGCCCTTCCGCCACTGCGCGAGGTGATCGCCGTCCACGGGCTTTCCGCCCGCAAGGGCCTCGGCCAGCACTTCCTGTTCGACGGCAACCTCACCGCCAAGATCGCGGCCGCCGCCGGCGACCTCTCCGAAGGCACCACGATCGAGGTCGGACCCGGCCCCGGCGGCCTCACCCGGGCCCTGCTTGCCCGCCAGCCGGCACTGCTGGTCGCCATCGAGCGCGACCGGCGCTGCGTGGAGGCGCTGGCCCCGCTGGCGGCGGCGGCGGAGGGGCGGCTGCGGGTGGTGGAGGCGGATGCGCTGACGGTCCGCATTGCGGAGGCTGGCCCGGCGCCGCGCCGGATCGTTTCCAACCTGCCCTACAATGTGGCGACGCCGCTGCTGCTTGGCTGGCTCGCTCAGCCGGCGGCGCTTGCCCGGATGGTGCTGATGTTCCAGCGCGAGGTCGCCGACCGCCTGCTGGCGGCGCCCGGCGAGGCCGCCTACGGCCGGCTTGCCGTCGCCACCCAGTGGCGCTGGACCGTGGAGCGGCTGTTCGACCTGCCGCCCCGCGCCTTCGTGCCGCCGCCGAAGGTGTGGTCGACGGTCGTGCGGCTGGAGCCGCGACCGGCGCCGCTGGCGGAGGCCGATCCCGCCCTGCTGGAGCGGGTGACGGCCGCCGCCTTCGGCCAGCGCCGCAAGATGCTGCGGGCGGCGCTGCGGAGCCTCGGCCCGGGCAGCGACGCGCTCATCGCCGCTGCCGGCCTCGACCCGACGGCGCGGGCCGAGACCGTACCGGTGGAGGGGTTCTGCGCGCTGGCGCGGGCGCTGGCGCAGAACCCTGTTTCGCCCCGGCCGGCGCGGACGGGGGGACGCGGTCAGTAGGTCGCGCGGCCGCCGGACAGGTCGAAGGTGGCGCCGGTGGTGAAGCTGTTCTCCTCGGAGCACATCCACGCCACCATGGCGGCAACTTCCTTCACCTCCAGGAACCGGCCGCGCGGAATCTTCGACAGCATGTAGTCGATGTGCGCCTGGGTCACCTGCTCCAGGATCGGGGTGCGGGCCGCGGCCGGCGTGATGCAGTTGACCGCGATGTTCTTGTCCGCGAGTTCCTTGCCGAGGGACTTGGTCAGCGCGATGATCCCGGCCTTCGACACCGAGTAGCCGGAGGCGGTCGGGTTGCCCTCCTTGCCGGCGATCGAGGCGATCAGCACCATCCGGCCGTAGTTCTGCTCGCGCATCAGCGGCGTGATCGCACGGACGCAGTGGAAGGTGCCGTCGAGGTTGATCCGCATCACCCGCGCCCAGGCGTCGACGTCGTACTCCCAGGTCATCTGGTTCGGTCCGGCGATGCCGGCGGAGGTGACGAGGATGTCGATCCGGCCGTGGGCGTCGGCAACCGCCTTCGTTGCCGCTTCCACCGCCTTCAGGTCGGTGACGTCCACTGCGTAGGCGCTGACGGCGCTGCCGATTTCCTTCGCCGCCGCTTCCGCGACATCCCGCTTCACGTCCCAGATCGCGACCTTGGCACCGCTCTCGACGAAGCGTTCGACGATCGCCCGCCCGATGCCCTGGGCGCCCCCCGTGACCACGGCGACGCGGCCGTTGAGATCGATCTGGTTCATGCGGCTGTTTCTCCCGGTATGGCGCAGTCCGTGCGCCGATGGCTGGCTGAGGCCTTGAATAGCGATGGTGCGGGTGGGGCGCAATGCGCAGCAACGGTGCCGGCGTCGCACCGGAGGGCGGTGACGCCGCCGGCAGGGGCGCCGCCGGTTGACACGCGGCAGCGGGCGCCGCTATACGTGCGTTCCACCCGCACAAAACAGGAACATATCCAATGGATGCGGCTGCGACGGACGGTCTCGTGGTGGGCGACGACGGTCATGCCCGCTGCTTCTGGGGCGCGTCGGATGACCTCTATCGCGCCTATCACGACCGCGAGTGGGGTCGGCCGGTGACCGACGACCGGCGGCTGTTCGAGAAGCTGTGCCTGGAAGGGTTCCAGTCCGGGCTGAGCTGGCTCACCATCCTGCGCAAGCGCGAGAACTTTCGCGCCGCCTTTGCCGGCTTCGACTTCGACCGGGTGGCGGAATTCGGCGAGGCCGACGTCCGGCGCCTGCTCGGCGACCCCGGCATCGTCCGTCACCGCGGCAAGATCGAGTCCGTCATCAACAACGCCCGCCGGGCGTGCGCGCTGCGCGACGAGTTCGGTTCGCTCGCCGCCTATTTCTGGGCCCACGAGCCGAAGCCGGAGACCCGTCCCGAGCGGCTGACCCATGCGGCGGTGCGGACGCTCTCGACCTCGCCGGAGTCGGTCGCGCTGTCGAAGGACCTGAAGAAGCGCGGCTGGACCTTCGTCGGCCCGACCACCGTCTATGCCTTCATGCAGGCGATGGGGCTGGTGAACGACCACATCGAGGGTTGCCATGCCCGCGCCGAGGCCGAGGCGGCGCGGTCGGCGCTGGTGCGGCCGCGATAGGGTTTCCTTAGCCGTCCGGCCGTCATCCTGTGCCCGCGCGCTGTCGTCCCTTGCCTGCGAGGTTTCCCATGGGCGCTTCCGGATGCTCCGAACGACCGTTCCGCCGATGGGGATGCCGCTGCTCCGCCGTGGCCGTCGGCATCGCGCTGCTGGCGGCGCCGCTGCCGATGCCGGTGGCGGCCGAGCCGGACGACGCCTGCCGCCAGAACGAGGATCTGGTGCGCAAGCAGCAGGCGTGCACCGGCCTGCTGACGGTGCTGGACGGCACCATCGGCCCCAACGCCTGGGCGCTGGTCGAACGCGCCAACGCCTGGTGCTGGTCCGGCGATGCGGAGCAGGCGGTGGCGGACATCTGGGCCTGGTTCGAGGAGGACCGCGCCGCGATCCGCCTGATGCAGGAGAAGCTCGCGGTGCTCGGCTTCTACGACGGGCCGGCGAACGGCGGTTATTCGTTGGCGCTCGACAATGCGGTGATCGCCTGGGCTGAAGCCGGCTGTCCCGAGGCGCGCTGAGGCTGGAGATCCGCTCCCCGCGGGTTGCGCGATCCACCGTGCGGACGGAGCCGGAAGCCGCTATTCTCGGCCGCGGCGCCACGCGGAATGAACCGGAGGGTCCGCAGGCGCGTCAGACTGTGGCCCGATCACTCCTGCCGAGGACTCGACCGATGCCCCTGCTTGCCGCCCCGATCACCGCGCCGCTCCGTCTGGTTCTCGCCGCGGCGCTCCTCGCTGCCACCGGTGCGCTTGCCGGCTGCGGCGTCGTCGATGCCGCCGGCAGCGTCGCCGGCGCGGCGGTCGATCTCACGGTCGATGCCGTCGACACCACCACCGACATCGTGACCGCTCCCCTCTGAGTCTGCAGGGGCCGGGTCAGGCCCTGGCGCCCACATGTAGGCCGGATCGACCTCGCGCGCGCTGCACGGCGGCGAGGCGCAGCAGACTTCGGCGCCCTCCGCTTGGTCGCGCGGCGCGCCCGTCGATCTTATCCGCCCTTTGCTCATTCGCGCGTCTCTTCGCGGCTGCCGGCGAGATGATGGCCCGGTCACAAAGATAACATCACAGTATTTGTCCGGAAGGCAACCGGATCCTCAAATATCCGTCATGGAACGGGAACGATCCTTTCCCAGGGCGATTGACTCGGTATCCGGCGCGGCGGGACGTCGACGCCGGAAAACTGATTTGTGTTGGGAAAGGAATCGAGATGTCTACGAAGAGCCTCCTTCTGCAGTCAGCAGCGGTTTTCCTCCTGTCGAGCGGGCTCGCCTTTGCGCAGTCGCCCGGCCTGGGGAACGAGGACGATCCCGACCTGCCGCGCCCGGGCTTCGTGACCAACGCCGACGAGGGCGTGTCGCAGGAGATCCAGGCCGAGATGCTGCAGGACGGGAACACGGCCGTGGACGACGCCGCGATGGCGAACGCGCTCGCCGACTGGAAGCTCGCCGACTACCAGGGTGCGACCATCACCAGCGAGCTGGGCGAGACCATCGGCACGGTGGAGAAGGTGACGACCGACTCCGGGCAGAACGTCTATCTGGTCGTGACGCCGAGCGGCGCCGACACCGCAGTCACCGGCTCGCGGCTGGTGCCTCTGCACAGCGTTTCCTACAACGCGCAGAGCGGCGGCCTGCTGCTGGACACGCGGACCAGCTCGTTCGACACGATGTCGCCTTATGACGATACCACCGCGTCGCAGTACACCGACGTCACCGACGACGAAGACTTCCGCGATGCCTTCAACTTCGACCTCGAAGGCAGCAGCGAGGTGAACTCGAACGTCGGGAACTCGGCGCAGTAGCAGCGCCTTCGGGTAACCGGGGCCGGCGCGCCGTGTGCCGGCCCTGCCTTCCCCGGGGCTTTCCCGCAGGTTCACGACCTCGTTATCAACTGCCAATGGGCAGGCCGCCTGAGGCTCCCTAGTTTGCAGCATCGACCGCGCTGGTCGCGACGGGCGAGAGAACTGCCGTGGCGGAACCGCACCATGCCTGATGACCGGACCGTGCGCTGGGCCCAGGAGGCCGCGGCGACGGGCCGCCCGATCGTGGAGCTGTCGGGCGTGTCGCTCGCCTACCCTTCGCCATCCGGGCCGGTCCCGGTCCTTCACGACATCGATCTCGAGATCGCGGCCAACGAAGTCATCGCGGTCATCGGCCCGTCCGGATCCGGCAAGTCCTCGCTGATCGCGCTGATGGCCGGGCTCGAGCCGCCCTCCGCCGGCTCGGTGCGGGTTGCCGGTCTCGACCTCGCCGCCGCGTCCGAGGCGGCGCGCACGCGGCTGCGGCGGACGGCGCTCGGCATCGTCTTCCAGTCCTATCACCTGGTGCCGGCGATGACGGCGGTGGAGAACGCGGCGCTGCCGCTCACCCTTGCCGGAGATCGTGCGGCCAATGCACGGGCTCGGGCGGTGCTGGAGGCTGTCGGGCTCGGCCATCGCCTCGACCACCGGCCGTCGGCGCTCTCGGGCGGCGAGCAGCAGCGGGTGGCGATCGCGCGGGCGTTCGTCGCCCGGCCACGGCTCGTCCTCGCCGACGAGCCCACGGGCAACCTCGACCAGAAGACCGGCCTGCGAATCATCGACCTCATGTTCGCCATGGCGCGGGAGGCAGGCGCAGCGATGGTGATGGTGACGCACGATCCGATGCTGGCGGAACGCTGCGACCGCACCATCCGCCTGGACGCCGGCCGGCTGGTGCGATGACCGTCGCAGCGGCGGGCCGGGCGCAGCGCGGCTGGCTGTCCATCCTCGCCCGGCTGGTGCGGGCGGAGCTGCTGGCGGGACTCGCAGGGCTGAAGCTTTTCATCGCTGCGGTCGCCCTCGGAACCGCGATGCTGTCGCTGATCTGGCTGCTGGCGGCAGGCGTCACCGAGGCCCTGGACGACAAGGGCAACCAGATTCTCGGCGGCGACTACGAGATGGTGACGTCGATCCCTCTGCCGGAGGAGACGGTCGAGCGGCTGCGCGGGCTGGGCCGGGTCTCCGTCGTCGCCGACATGCGCAGCACCGTGCGCTTCGGCGACCGCTCCGCGCCGGTCGAGCTCCGCGCGGTCGATGACGCCTATCCGCTGTACGGCCGGGTCGGGGTCAGCGGCGGCGATCACGTCCGGGCACTGCTCGCCCATGACGGTGCGGCTTTCGGCGCCGTGGTCGAGCCGTCGCTGCTCGACCGGCTCGAAGCCGAAATCGGGGACACCATCCAGCTTGGCGACACTACCCTCGTGATCCGCGGCGCGCTCACCGCCGAACCCGATCGGCTCGGCGTCGGCGCGCTGATGGTCGGGCCGCGGCTGCTGGTGTCGGACGCGGCGCTGGCGGAAGCCGGGCTGATCGCCCCGGGCGCGCTGGTGGACTACCGCTACCGTCTCGCCCAGCGCGGGGACCAGCGGATCGCCCGCCCGGCGCTGGCGGAGCTGCAGCCGGCGAGCGGCTGGCGTCTGCGCACGCCGGAGGCTGTCGCCGAGCGGGTCCGCCGCGCGGTGGACCGGACCATCACCTTCATGGGCATTGCCGGCGTGGCGGCCATGGCGGTGGCCATCTCCGGCGCCTGGGCGGCTGCGGGAGCCTGGGTGCGCAAGCGTGGCCGGACCGTCGCGCTCTACCGCCTGTCGGGTGCCGACCGGGGAACGGTTGCGGCGCTGCACGGGGGCATCCTCGTCGCGGCCGCGCTGGTCGCGACCGTGATCGGCATTGCGGTTGCCCTGGTGCCGGCGGAAGCGGTGATGTCGCTGCTGGCGACGACGCTTCCGGCGAGCCTCTCGGTCGGCCTGGTCGCGACCACCGGTCTCGCGGTGATCGGCGTTATGCTGCTGGGCGTGCTGGGCGCGGCGATTCCGGCAATTGCCGCGGCAGCGCGGATGCCACCGGGCGCGGCGATGCGCGCGGGCGAGGCGACGATGCCCCAGGCCCGGGTCGCCGGTGGCGTGGGCGGCGTGCTGGTGCTGGCGGCGATGGCGCTGTCGGTGGGGCGGCTGCCGGACCCGACTGTCGCCGCCACCGCCGCGGCCGGGCTTGCCGTCGGCGCGGGGGTGCTCGGCCTGCTCGGCCGTCTGGTGGCGGCGCTGGCGTCGCGGCTGCGGCCGCGCGGCTTCGTCGCCCTCGTCGCCCTTCGCGCGCTGGCGGATCCGCGCGCAGCCGCCGCCAAGGCGGTGGCGATCGGGATCGGTATCGCCGCCATCACCACCGTCGACTCGGTCAGTGGCGCGCTGGAGGCCGGCCTCGAACGCGAGATCCCGCGCCGGCTGCCGTCGCTGCTGCTGATCGACGTCCAGCCCGACCAGCGCGAGCGGCTGGACGCGCTGTTCACCGAAACGCCCGGGCTGCGCTCGGTCCAGCTCCAGCCCAACCTGCGCGCCAGCATCCGCACCGTGAACGGGGAGCCGGCCCGCTCCCGCCTGGTCGACTACAGCGAGGCCTGGGTGCTGGAAGGGGACCGCGGCCTCACCTGGACGGAGCAGCCGCTGCCCGGCCGCCTGCTCGCCGGCCGCTGGTGGCCGACGGACTACGAAGGGCCGATGCTGCTCTCCATCGCGGACGACATCGCCGACGCATTCGGCATCGGGCCGGGCGACCGGCTCGGCATCTCCGTGCTCGGCCGGGAGCTCACCGGCGAGGTCGCCAGCGTGTTCGACCAGCGCTGGCGGCCGATCGGGGCGAACTTCATGATCGTCGCCTCGCCGCAGCCGCTGCGCAACGCGCCGCACAACTGGATCGCGACGCTCGAGGGCAGCGACCCGGCCATCAACCGGATCATCCGGGTGGTGTCCGACGAGCTGCCGAACGTGACCGCGATCGACGTGCGGACGCTGGTCGCGCAGCTTTCCGCGCTCGCGGGCGGCGCGGCCGACGCGGCGCTGTCGATCGCGCTCGCCCTGCTGGTCGCGGGCGCGATCGCGCTTGCCACGGTGATCGCCGCCGACGCCGACGCGCGGATGCGAGAGGGCCTCGCCTTCGCCCTTGTCGGTGCGTCGCGGATGCGGATCGCCGCGGCGCGGCTGGCCGAAGTGGCGTGCATCGGCCTGATCGCGGCGCTGATCGGCGGCATCGCCGGCATCATCGGCGGCGACTGGCTGGCGGAGACGGCGCTGAGGGTCGAGGGCGTTGTCACCACCGGCACGATCGTCCTGCCGGTCGTGCTGGGCGTCCTCGCCGCGCTCAGCGCCGGGCTCGCCGCCGGCGTCATCGCCATGCCGCGCCGCGGCCTGATCGCCCGGCTGGCGGGGTAGGGGAGGGGAACGGCCCGCCTCAGCCGGCGAGCACCGCTTCCAGGTTGTCGGCGACGATGTCCGCCTGCTCCCGCGTGAGGCACAGCGGTGGGCGGACCTTCAGCGTGTTGCCAAGCTTGCCGGCGGCGCCGATCAGGATGCCCCGGTCGCGGAGCGCGTTGATCGCCGCCACTGCGGCCTCCGGATCCGGCCGGTTGATGTCGCCGTTCTGGCTCAGCTCGACGCCGATGAACAGGCCGGCGCCGCGGATCGCGGAGACCTTCGGGCAGCGTGGACGCATCGCCTGCAGGCGCTCCATCAGATACTCGCCGACGGTGGCCGCGTTCTGCATCAGGCCTTCCTCGGCGATCACGTCGAGCACGGCCAGGCCTGCCGCCGCGGCCACCGGATTGGCGCCGAAGGTGTTGAAATAGCCCTCGTACCGGGCGAAGGCGGCGAGGTGCTCCGGCCGCGTCGCCATGCCGGCGACCGGGATGCCGTTCCCCATCGGCTTGCCCATGGTGACGATGTCGGGCTCGACGCCGTGGCGGGCGAAGCCCCACATGGCGTCGCCGGTGCGGGCGAAGCCCGGCTGCACCTCGTCGGCGATGAACAGCGCCCCCGCCTTGCGGGTGGCCTCGACCGCCGCCGCGAGGAAGCCCCGCGGGTCGGCATAGACGCCGTCGCTGGAGAAGATCGTGTCGCAGATGAAGCCGGCCGGCGGGTAGCCATTGGCGGCGAGGTCGGCGAAGGCGTCGGTGATGGCCCGGGCGAAGCCGCCGGCGACGTCGTCGCCGTAGAACTCCGGCCCCGGCGGCGGCACCGTGCGCACATAGGGGGCCATGTCGCCCTGGATGCGGGCGGGCGGCGAGATGTCGCTGACCGCCGTGGTGTTGCCGTGATAGGCGCTTTCGGTGACGACGAAGCCGCGGCCGCCGCTCGCCCGTGCGGCCACCCGCATCGCGAGGTCGTTCGCCTCGCTGCCGGTGCAGACCATGACCAGGTTGCTGATCGGGGCGGGCAGGGTCGCGGTCAGCCGCTCGACATAGGTCTCGACGATCTCGCTGAGATAGCGGGAGTGGATGTTGAGCGTCGCCGCCTGCTTCGCGATCGCCTCCACTACGCGCGGATGGCAGTGCCCGACCGAGGGCACGTTGTTGTAGACGTCGAGGTAGCGGCGGCCGTCGGCGGCGTACATCCACGCGCCCTCGGCCCGGACCATCTCGATCGGCTTGCGGTAGAACAGGACCGAGGTCGCGCCGAAGTTCCGCATCCGCCGCGCGACCAGCCCGTCGGCGCCTCCGTCGCGGTCGGGATCGAAGGCGTTCAGCTCCAGGATCGGACGGGTTTCGGCAAGGGGCATGGCAGCGCTCTCGGGTGTGGTGACCTCGCCCTGGATTGCCACGTCCGGGCGCGGGCCGCAACGCCCGGCTCTATTCCTCGGGCCGCAGCCCCGCATGGACGGGCAGGCCGTCGTGGAGCGCGATCCATGGCACCCGCTCCGCCGCCCGGGTGTGGTCCTCCGGCGGGATCAGCGCGGGGTTGTCGAGGCTGCAGGTGGTGATGTCGATCTCGTCGGCGTGATCGTCGCGCTGGTAGCTGAGCTGGGTGCCGCAGTCGGCGCAGAAGCTCCGGGTGACGCCAGGGCTGGACTCCCATGTGGTCGGCGTGCCGGCGACGACGCGGAAGTCTGCGGCCTTTACCGTGAACCAGCCGACGAAGGGGGCGCCGGACGCGCGCCGGCAGTCCGCGCAGTGGCAAAGGGTGGAATGCCAGGGGTTGCCGTGCGCCTCGTAGCGCACCCTGCCGCAGAAGCAGCCGCCGGTCAGCATCGCACCCTCCTATCGCAGCGGATCGCCGGTGGAGAGATAACGCTCCGCCATCTCGAGGGTACCCGCGGTGTAGGCTGCGCCCATTGACGCACCCGACGGCGTCTCGGCGTGAGAAACGCCCCAGGCCGTCAGCAGGATCCGGCGCAGCATCACGAACACCGGCATCATCGCCTCGTCGGCGGCGGTCACCGGCGCCACGCGGCGATAGCCGCGGAACCAGGCGTCCTGCAGGTCGCGGAAGAAGGGCTCGTGATCGAGGAAGGTGCCCGCGGCGGCGAAATCGTAGAAGAACCAGCCGAAGCCGCAGTCGTCGAAGTCGATCACCGCGAGCGTGTCGCCATCGAGCAGCAGGTTGGCGAGGCGGAGGTCGGCGTGGATCAGGCCGTAGCGGTCGGCGCCCCGGCCGTAGGCGTCGAGCCGGGCGCGGATGTCGGCGGATGCGCGCTCGATCAGCGCGATGCCGGCGGCGTCAAGGCCGGCCGCCGCCTGCCACGGGCCCCAGTGCGGCCGGGGGCCCAGCGTCGTCTCCCACGTCCAGTGCTTGCGGACGAAGCCGGCCGGCGGCTGCCAGCGACGGGCGTGGGCATGCAGCCGCGCCGACACCTGACCCAGCAGCTCGAACCCGTCCACCAGCGCTGCCGTCGGCACCGGCTCGCGGCCGCGCATGAAGGCAAAGGCGGCGACGTGGCGCGGCTCGCCGCGATGGTCGAAGGCGGCGATCCGCCGGCCGTCCAGCGTCGCCAGCGGGGCAGGGGTGGCGACCGTTCCCGATTCGCGCAGCGCGTCGATCCACATCAGCTCGGAGTCGATCTCCGCCCGGCTGTGGTAATGGGGGCGGTGGACGCGCAGGATCACCGGCGCCTCCCGCTCCGGGTCGTCCGCCCGGTAGGTCGCGTTCTCCGAAACGCTGAGCAGCGTCAGCCGAGTCGCCGGCGTCAGGCCCCATTGCGGCAGCAGGCTTTCCGCCCCTGCCTTCAGTTCGTCAAGAACGTCTGGCTGATACAATCCGTCCATGGCCGCGGAGCCTAAGGCAGCGTGGTGCGGCCGTTCAACGGCACATGCGGCATGACCCTTGCGGGAGGCGGGACCATGCGTCGCGCCCTCACGAAAAAGAATGGTTTGCCTATTTCCTAGCGAGTGAATAGATATTCATATCTTCAGGCAGGGCCCACGACCATGATCTCGCAGAAGGCAAAATACGCGTTCAAGGCGCTCGTCGCGCTGGCGCGCGCGCCGGAGGGCGCGATGGCGACCGCGGAGATCGCCGAGCAGCAGAACATCCCGAAGAAGTTCCTCGAGCAGATCCTGCTCGACCTCAAGCACGAGGGGATCGTCTACAGCCGCCGCGGCCGCTCCGGCGGCTATGCCCTGCACCGGCCGGCGGACATGATCACCTTCGGGCAGGTGCTCCGCCTGATGGACGGCCCGATCGCGCCCTTGCCCTGCCTGTCGCGCACCGCCTACCGCCGCTGCGAGGACTGCATCAACGAAAGCGGGTGCGAGGTCAGGCGCGTGTTCGCCCGGGTCGCGGGCGCCATGCGCACGGTGCTCGACCAGACGACGATCGCCGATGCCGTCCGTGGAGCGGACCCGCTGGCGATGCCGATGGTGCGCGCCGGCGCGGCCTGACGCCCGCGCGTCGCTTTTGACAGCGGCGCGGCATTCCTCTTGAGTGAGCGGATGCCGCTGCGGTCTCCGCGGGCCGGCCTGTCGCGGCCCACCCCGTCATGACCTTCGACCAGGTCGCCATCCTGGCGCTGATGGCGACGTTGCTCGCCGGTTTCGCGCTGCAGCGGCTCCGGGTCGAACTGGTGGCGCTCGTCGGGCTCGCGGCGGGCTTCCTCCTCGGACTGGTGCCGGCCCGCGCGCTGTTCTCGGGCTTCGCCAATCCGGCCGTGGTCACGGTCGTCGAGATGCTGCTGATCGTGCAGGTCCTGGCGCGGACCCGTGCGATCGACGTGATCGCCGGCCATGTCATCGCCCATGTGCGCGAGGAGCGGCTGGCCGTGGCCGTGCTGTGCGGGGCCGCGGCGGCGGTCTCGGTCTTCATCAACAACGTTGGTGCGCTGGCGCTCATGCTGCCGATCGCGATCGCGGTCTGCGCCGGCCTCGGCATGCCCATGGCGCGCGTGCTGATGCCGATGTCGTTCGCGACGCTTCTGGGCGGGCTGTGCTCCGTGATCGGCACCCCCGCCAACCTGCTGGTCAGCCAGACGCTGGAAACCGCGACCGGCACGGCCCTCGGCTTCTTCGACCTCGCTACCGTCGGGCTGCCGCTGACGCTGGCCGGCATCGTCTGGCTCGTGTGGCAGGCGCCGCGGATCGCGGCGGGGGCGCCGCCGGTGCCGGTGCCGCCGCCCGGCCTCGGCGCCCGCAAGCTGATCGCGGAGGTGGTGCTGACCGCGCGCTCGGAGCTGTGCGGCCTCACCCCCGGCATGGCGGACAGCCGCCTCGAGGGGCGGGTGCATGCCATTTTCCGCGATGGCCGCCGCCTGTTCGGCCGCCGCGAGCACTTCCGGTTGCAGCCGGCAGACGTGCTGCTGGTGGAGACGCCGGCGGAGACGCTGGAGGCGCTGCGGGCGAGCGGTGCCCTCGAATGGCCGGCCGGCCCGGGGGAGGGGAGCGAGGAGCCGGCGCTCGTCGATGCCGTGGTGCTGCCGGAAAGCGTGGTCGTCGGATCGCGCATCGGCGCCATCGCCGCCTTCGCCGACCGCCGCGTGCAGGTGGTGGCGATCGCCTCCCGCTCGGCGCGCCGGATCGAGGGCCGGTTCGAGGATCTCGCGCTGGGCATCGGGGACGTGATGGTGCTGCGCGGCGCGAAACCGGCGGTGGAAGAGGCGCTCGCCGAGGTGGATGCGCTGGCGCTGTCGCCGCGGCAGGTGCCCTCGGCCCGACCGGGCGCGTTCGCGGTCGGCATGGTCGCGGTCGGGATCCTCGTCGCCGCCACCGGGCTGCTCGCGCCCGAGACGGCGTTCGGCCTCGTCGTCCTTGCGCTCGCGCTCAGCGGCGCGCTGCGGTTGCGCGAGGGGCTGGAGACCATCAACTGGCCGATCGTGATCATGCTGGCGGCCATGATTCCGCTTGGCGCCGCGGTCAGCGAGACCGGCGCGGCCGCGGTGCTGGCCGAGGCGCTGGTGGCGCTCGCCCCGGAGGGAACGCCGCTCTTTCCCGTCGGCTGCCTGCTGGTGGCCTCGGTGGCGCTGACGCCCTTCGTCAACAACCCGTCGATCGCGGTGGCGCTGGCCCCGATCGCGGTGGCAGTGGCCGAGAGCACGGGCCTGCCGCCGGCGCCGCTCCTGGTCGCGGTGGCGGTCGGCGCCTCGATCGACTTCCTCACCCCCTTCGGCCACCACAACAACACCCTGGTGATGGGGCTGGCCGGCTACCGCTTCTCCGACTTTCCGCGGCTGGGGGCGCCGCTGACACTCATCAGCATCGTGGTGGCCCTGGTCGCGCTCCAGCTGTTCTGGCTGTAGCGGCGACGACGCGTCAGGCCGCCCTTCCGGCAGCCGCGTGGCGCTCGCGCGCCAGGTAGATCGCCGTCGCCGCCACCTGCTCCGCCTGCGCGCGGATGTCGGCGACGGCCGTGATCTCCCAGAACGCGCCGCGCGTGATCGCCCCGATGGCGTAGAGGCCGGGGGTGATCTCGCCGTCCCGGCCGACCGCCGAACCCGGCGGCTCGACGTCCACGCCGAGGCCGAGCGCGTTCGGCCGCAGCAGGCCGGCGTCGAGCAGACTGCGGAGCAGGGGTTCTCGCGTGTGGGCCACGTCGCCCTTGAGCCCGGTGCAGTCGATGACGCGCTGGACGGCGAGCGACTGGGCCACGCTGGCCCCGCGCGGGCGCCAGGTAACCGTCGCCGCGCTGTCGGCCGGTTCGACGGACAGCAGCCGCCCGGCAAGAAGCTGCAACCGGCCGGAGGCGCGCAGCGCCTGGAAGGTGGCGGCAACTGGCGGCGCCATCCGGTGCCGGTGGACCTCCCACCACGGGCGGACATGGCGCAGGAAGCGGGCCCTGTCCGCCTCGCTGAGGCTGCGCCACAGCAGCTGGCAGTTGGGGCGAATGGCGTCGATGACCGACCGCCAGCCGACGCCCTCCGCCTCCGCCCGCGCGAGTTCGCGCCGCACGGCGCGGAACAGCTTTGCCAGCGAGCTGTGGTCGTCCGCGTCGAGGCGGAGGCCGGACCACGGCCGCGCAGGCGCGTGCGCCTGCGGCAACTGGCCGCGGCGCGACATGGCGATGATCGGTGCGGCGAAGCCCTGGTCGATCAGCTTGAGCGCGAGGTCCACCATGGTAAGGCCGGTGCCGAGCAGCAGCACCGCCTTCTCCGGATCCAGTCCTTCCAGCGCGTCCGCGCGCCACGGATCGCCGACGAAGTACGGGATCTCGCCATCGTCGCGCGCAAGGGTGCCGATGGCGAGGACGATCGCGTCGACCTCGTAGCGGCGGCCGAGGTGCGAGGTGATGATCCAGCGGCCCTCGACGCGCTCCGCCGCTTCCGCCGCGTCGTCCACCAGGAACAGGTTGTCCGCACCGCCGGGACGGGTGATGGCGTCGCGCATCAGCTCCTGGATGTAGGCGCCGTAGGTCGAGCGTTTGACGAACAGCCCGGCCGGGGTGCGCTGGCCCAGCGTGTGCTGTGCCGGCTGGCGGGCGAGCCAGCGCGCGAAATGGTCGGGGTCGTCGGCGAAGGCGCTCATGTTCTCCACCCGCGTGTTCACCAGGTGGCGCGGGTGCGCGGTCGAATAGGCGACGCCGGGGCCGACGCGCTGGCTGCGCTCGAACAGGTAGACCCGGTCGCCGCGCCGGCTGCGCCACAGCAGGTGGAGGGCGGTCATGGTGCCGCTGAAGCCGCCGCCGATGACCGCGATCCTGACCCCGCCGCCGTCATGCCCGCTGTCCGCGGGTGCAGCCGCCATCCCGTCCGGGAGGTGGCTGGTTCGGCTGACGCTGGTCTCCATCGCGCACCTCCTTCGCTCGTGGCGCGTGTTCCGGTGCCGCTGTCGTCCGGGTTCCGGCAGTTCCTCAAGGGCCTGGGGCACGCCACCCGGCCGCAGCGACCCCCATTGACAACCCGGACCGCGGAGGGAGTATATATCTCGACTAGTCCGATAGGAATAGGAGACCGTGATGCAGTACAGCCGACCGAGCCTGGCGCTGGCGTTCGCCGCATCGATGCTGGCAGCAGGCCCAGCACTGGCGCAGACGACCATCCTGAACGTCTCCTACGACCCCACGCGCGAGCTGTATCAGGAGTTCAACGAGGCCTTCCAGGAGTACTGGCTGGCCGAGACCGGCGAGGAGGTCATCGTCCGGCAGTCCCACGGCGGCTCCGGTGCGCAGGCGCGCGCGGTAATCGACGGGCTCGAGGCGGACGTGGTGACCCTCGCCCTCGAGGCCGACATCGACGCCATCGCCGAGGCGACGGACCTGCTGCCGAAGGACTGGCGGCAGCGGTTGGCCAACAACTCCGCGCCCTACACCTCGACCGTCGTCTTCCTGGTCCGCGCCGGGAACCCCAAGAACATTCAGGACTGGGACGACCTGGTCCGGGAGGGGATCGAGGTCATCACACCCAATCCGAAGACGTCCGGGGGCGCCCGCTGGAACTACCTTGCCGCCTGGGCGTGGGCGAGCCAGCAGTACGGCGGCGACCAGGAGCAGGCGCGCGCCTTTGTCGCCGAGCTGTTCCGCCACGTGCCGGTGCTGGACACCGGCGCCCGCGGCTCGACGACCACCTTCGTCCAGCGCGGCATCGGCGACGTGCTGCTGGCCTGGGAGAACGAGGCCTTCCTCGCCCTCGAGGAGCTCGGGCCCGACCAGTTCGAGATCGTGGTGCCGTCGGTCTCGATCCTGGCCGAGCCGCCGGTGGCGCTGCTCGACGCCAACGTCGATGCCAAGGGGACGCGGGAGGTGGCCGAGGCCTATCTGAACTACCTCTACTCGCCCGTCGGCCAGTCCATCGCCGCGAAGAACTACTACCGTCCGTATGACCCGAGCGGCGTGGATCCGGAGGATCTGGCCCGCTTCCCGGAGGTGACCCTGGTCACGATCGACGATCCGCTGTTCGGCGGCTGGAGCCAGGCGCAGCCTTCCCACTTCGCCGACGGCGGCATCTTCGACCAGATCTACACGCACTGAGGCGCGCGCCGCGTGGCCGACGTCGCCGTCATCGGACGACCGCAGCCGGCCCGCCGCCGGCTGAAGCAGCCGAGCGTCATCCCGGGCTTCGGGCTGACGCTCGGTTTCGCCGTCACCTATCTGTGCCTGATCGTGCTCATCCCGCTCGGCGCGCTGGTCGCGTGGAGCGCCGGCCTGGGCTGGGACGAGTTCTGGCGGCTGGCGAGCGACCCGCGCACGGTGTCGGCGCTGAAGGTGAGCTTCGTCACCGCGCTGATCGCGGCCTCCATCAACGCCGTGTTCGGGCTGCTCCTCGCCTGGGTGCTGGTGCGCTACCGCTTCCCGGGGCGCCGGCTGCTCGACGCCTTCATCGACCTGCCGTTCGCGCTGCCGACGGCGGTTGCCGGCATCTCGCTGACCGCGCTCTACGCCCCGAACGGCTGGGTCGGCCAGTACCTTTCCCAGCTCGGCATCAAGGTGGCCTACACCCCGATCGGCATCGTCGTCGCGCTCACCTTCATCAGCCTGCCGTTCGTGGTCCGCACCGTGCAGCCGGTAATCGAGGAGATCGACCGGGAGCTGGAGGAGGCGGCCGCCACCCTGGGCGCGCGGCGGTGGCAGACGATCATCCGCATCATCCTGCCGATGCTGCTCCCGCCGCTGCTGACCGGCTATGCGCTGGCGCTTGCCCGCGCCATCGGGGAGTACGGCTCGGTCATCTTCATCGCCGGCAACATCCCCCACGTCTCCGAGATCGCGCCGCTGCTGATCCGCATCCGGCTGGAGGAGTTCAGCTATGCCGGAGCCTCGGCCATCGCCACGGTCATGCTCGCAATCTCCTTTGCCATGCTGCTGGTGATCAACCTGCTGCAGGCGTGGAGCCGGAAGAGGTTCGGTCATGGCGCATGATGCTGCCGGTTCCGCCCGCCGCCGGCCGGTAACGACCGAGTCGCCCGCCGTCCGCGTCACGCTGATCCTCGTTGCGCTGGCCTTTCTCGCGCTGTTCCTGCTGCTGCCGCTGGTCGCTGTGTTCGACGAGGCGCTGCGGGCGGGGCTGGACGCCTATTTCGCCGCGCTGACCGATCCGGACGCGCTCGCAGCGATCCGGCTCACCCTGCTGGTGGCGGCAATCGCGGTGCCCTGCAACCTGGTGTTCGGGATCGCCGCCGCCTGGGCCATCGCCAAGTACGAGTTCCGCGGCAAGAGCTTCCTCGTCACCCTGATCGACCTGCCGTTCTCGGTCTCGCCGGTGATCTCGGGCATGATCTACGTACTCCTGTTCGGGGCGCAGGGCTATCTCGGCCCCTGGCTGCGCGAGAACGGGATCGAGATCATCTTCGCCGTGCCCGGTATCGTGCTGGCGACGATCTTCGTTACCTTCCCCTTCGTTGCCCGCGAGCTGATCCCGCTGATGCAGGAGCAGGGGACCGGGGACGAGGAGGCGGCGATCTCGCTGGGCGCCAGCGGCTGGAAGACCTTCCTCTACGTGACGCTGCCCAACGTGAAGTGGGCGCTGCTCTACGGCGTGCTGCTGTGCAACGCGCGGGCGATGGGCGAATTCGGCGCGGTGTCGGTCGTCTCCGGCCACATCCGCGGGCTCACCAACACCATGCCGCTGCAGGTGGAGATCCTCTACAACGAGTACCAGTTCGCGGCCGCCTTCGCCGTGGCTTCGCTGCTCGCGCTGCTTGCGCTCCTCACCCTTGCCGCCAAGTCTTTCCTGGAATGGCGCTACGCCGACGAGCTGTCGGGCGGCCGCCGTCACTGAGGTAACGCCATGGACATCCGCATCGTCGGTCTTCGCAAGGAGTTCGATCGCTATCCGGCGCTCCACGACGTGTCGCTGGACATCCGCTCGGGCGAGCTGATCGCGCTGCTGGGCCCGTCCGGCTCGGGCAAGACGACGCTGCTCAGGATCATCGCCGGCCTGGAGATGCCGACCGAGGGCAAGGTGTTCTTCGGCGACGAGGATGCGTCGCGGAAGACGGTCCAGGAGCGCAACGTCGGCTTCGTGTTCCAGCACTACGCCCTGTTCAAGCACATGACTGTCGGCGCCAACGTCGGCTTCGGGCTGAAGGTGCGCCCGCGCGCGACGCGGCCGGGCGCGCGCGAGATCAGCCGGCGGGTATCCGAACTGCTCGATCTCGTTCAGCTCTCCGGGCTCGAGCGGCGCTTTCCCAGCCAGCTCTCCGGCGGCCAGCGCCAGCGGGTCGCGCTGGCCCGGGCGCTGGCGATCGAGCCACGGGTGCTGCTGCTCGACGAGCCGTTCGGCGCGCTCGACGCCAAGGTGCGGCGCGAGCTGCGGCGCTGGCTGCGCGAGCTGCACGATCGGACCGGCCACACTACCGTCTTCGTCACCCACGACCAGGACGAGGCGCTCGAGCTGGCCGACCGGGTGGTGGTGATGAGCCAGGGCCGCATCGAGCAAGTGGGAACGGCGGACGAGGTCTACAACAGCCCCGGTTCGCCCTTCGTCTTCTCCTTCATCGGCGACTCCAGCGTGCTGCCGGTGACGGTGTCCGACGGCCGCCTCCTGCTGGCGGGCTCGCCGCTCGCGCTGACGCCGGCGCACCTGCCGGACGGGCCGGCGCAGCTGTTCGTGCGGCCGCACGACCTCGTCCTTGTCGAGGACGGGCCGGGCGTCATCGGCGGCCGTCCCGTCGCAGTGCGCCGCCACAATGGGATGCGGCGGGTGGAGCT
>CALKHQ010000314.1 GCA_937988735.1 uncultured Alphaproteobacteria bacterium | reverse complement strand
GCAGGGCCGCCATCGTCGCGGGTCCCAGTGTGCCGTCCACCACCAGACCGTTCGCGGCCTGGAACGCCTCGATGGCCGCGCGGGTCCGCGATCCCATTTCGCCATCGGCGGGGCCGGGGTTGTAGCCGAGCGCCGCGAGCAGCCGCTGGGCCTGCTCGATCTCGGAGCCTGCCGACGCCGCCGTCCCGCTGCTGCCGCCGGCGGTAGCGCTTCCGCTCGCCATGCGCTGCTCGAGGACGGTCCAGGTGTAGTCGTCGATCTGACCGGAGGGCGTGATGCCGTTGTCGTCCTGGAACCGCTGCAGGGCGGCGCGGGTGCCCGGTCCGGCAACGCCGTCGATCGCCCCGTTGTAGTAGCCGAGGCCGGCGAGGATCTGCTGCGCCCGCTCGATCCGGGCGGAGTCCTGGGCCAGCGCCCCCGAGGCAAAGGCAACGCCGAGCACGGCGGCGCCTGCGAGCAGCCGTCCCCGCCGGGCGAGGCAGCGCAGCCGGGAGGCCCGTCGCGCCGGCACAGGGTCGTCAGAATGCATGAATCGCGTCATCCGTCTTTGACCGCTCCGTCTGGCGTCGTACGTCCCGCCGGCGCTCGCTGTCCAGCCGGTGGAACCTGATCCGCACGCGCAGGCCCGGCTCGTTGTCCTCCAGGGTGAGCGGGGCCGCATGCAGCTTCGCGACCGCCGCCACCATCGCCAGCCCCAGGCCGTTGCCGTGCGTCGAACGCGCCGGATCCAGCCGGGCCGAGCGCTGCAGGGCGTATTCCCGCTTGTCTTCCGGGATGCCCGGGCCGTTGTCGGCAACGCACAGGTCCACGTCGGCCTCGTGCTGCTCGACCGTGAGATCGATTCGCCGGCCCTCGCCCGCATACTTGATCGCATTGTCGATCAGATTGGCCATCGTCTGCATCAGCAGCTGGCGGTGACCGCGGATGATGGCGCCGCTGCGGCTGCGGGTGATCAGCACCATCCCCGCGTCCTCGACCGCGGGCTCGTAGAGCTCGCCCACTTCCTGCACGATGTCGTGGAGGTCGATCGGCTTCAGCTCCGACTGGAGCGCGCCGGTCTCGACGGTGGTGATGCTGAGCAGCGCCGAAAACACGCTGAGCAGGTCGTCCGCGTCCCGGATCGCGAGTTCCAGGCCCGCCCGGTACTCCTCGTCGCTCTGCTCGTGGTTCAGCAGCTCCTCCAGCCGCGCCTTGATGCGGGTCAGCGGGCTCCGGAGGTCGTGGGCGATGTTGTCCGTGACGTCGCGCATGCCCGCCATCAGCCGTTCGATCTGGTCGAGCATCGCGTTCAAATTGGACGATAATTCGTCGAACTCGTCCTGCGAGCCCTTGAGCGCGATGCGCTGGTGCAGGTCGCCCTGCATGATGCGCTCGGTGGTGCGGTTGATCGCTTCCACCCGGCGCAGCATGCGGCGACTGACGAAGATGCCGCCGGCGAGGCCCAGACTGAGAGTGAGGATCAGGAGCCAGCCGAAGGACTCCTGCAGCATGGTCTGAACGGCGACCCGCTCGTGCATGTCGCGCCCGACCAGGAGGCGGTAGCGGCCGGGCAGCAGCACGGTCATCGCCTCGACGGGGTGCACCACCTCCTCGCCGTTCTCGACGCGCAGGATGTTGAAGCGCACCAGCCCGTCCACATCCTCCGGGACGTCGGGCCAGGCGTCCAGGTTGCCGGCGCGGACCGTATAGTCGGGGTTCGCGAGGACGTAGACGCGGTCGCCGCGGATCTCCGGCGCGCTGCGGCGGGCGATGAGGTCGGTGAACTCGTCGATGCTCGCGAGGCTGGGATTCTCGACCAGCCCCTCCATTTCCGCGATCAGCGTGTCGAGCGTCTGGCGTTCGACGAAGTTGAACGTGATCCAGTAGACCAGCCCGACCAGGATCAGGGCAGAAGTTCCGAAGACCGCGATATAGACCAGCGCAAGCCGGAACGCGGTCGTCCGGAAAAGTCTAGCCCTGAACGCTGAGCCTGTAACCGGCGCCGCGGACGGTGTGGAGGATGGGCGTGTCGAATCCCTTGTCGACCTTCTGTCGTAGCCGGCTGATGTGGACGTCGATGACATTCGTCTGCGGGTCGAAATGGTAGTTCCACACGCCTTCGAGCAGCATGGTGCGCGTCACCACTTGGCCGGCGTGCCGCATAAGATACTCCAGAAGCTGGAATTCGCGCGGCTGCAAATGAATCGTCTGGCCGGCGCGCTTCACGGTACGCGCCAGCAGGTCCATCTCCAGGTCGCCGACGGTGAGGTTCGTGGCCTCCGCCCCCGCCTGCTCCGAACGGCGGATCAGCGCCTCGACCCGCGCCAGCAGCTCCGAGAAGGCATAGGGCTTGGTCAGGTAGTCGTCGCCGCCGGCCCGCAGGCCCATCACCCGTTCGTCGACCTTGTCCAGGGCGCTGAGGATCAGGACCGGCGTGGTCCGGCCCTCATCGCGGATCTTCGAGATGATGGTCAGGCCGTCGATGCCCGGCAGCATCCGGTCCACGATCATCGCGTCATAGCGCCGCGACAGCGCCATGGTCAGGCCCTCCTGCCCGGTGCCGGCCCGATCGACCACGTAGCCGCATTCGCTCATCCCCTTGACGAGGTGGGCGGCGGTTTCCTTGTCGTCCTCGATCACGAGCATGCGCATGGGGGAGACTCCAGTCGTTCAGGGGGACGAAACGGGCTCTGGTCCCGCGGCCAGAGCAGGAGGGCGCCGGCGCCCTACCTCGGCACCGGCGCCCGCGCAGCCGGCCATGCGGGTGGGTGAGTATGGCCGGCCGTGTTGTGTCATCCGGAGCGCCTCATGAAGCGTCCAGCGACAGCGGGATGAAGCGGCGGGCGCCGTCCCGCTCGATGAGAACGGCGATCATGCCGCCGGCGTCGCTGCGTTCGGCGATGATCTCTTCCATCGCCTCTACCGTGTCGACCTTGCGGCCGCCGATGGCGACGATCACATCGCCCACCCGCAAACCGCTCTCCGCGGCCGGAGAGTCGGGCGCCACCTCGGTGATCACCAGGCCCTCGATCTCGCCGCCGGCGCCCTGCCAGCCGAACTCGGCGGCGGGGGCGACGGCCAGCCCGAGACTGCCGATCGGGCCGCCGGGGCTCGAGGGACCGGCAGCCTGCTGGTCGCCTGTGGTCTCGCCGACGGTGACGGTCAGGCTGAGGACCTCGCCGTCGCGCAGCACCTCGATCGTCGCCTCGGTCCCGGGCTGGGTCATGCCGACCAGCCGCGGCAGGTCGCGCATCTTCTCGACCTTCTGGCCGTTGAAGCTGATGATCAGGTCACCGGGCTCGATGCCGGCACGGTCGGCCGGACTGCCGGAACGGACCTCGGCCACCAGGGCCCCGGTCGGCGCATCGAGGTCGAGCGCCTGGGCGAGCTCGGCGGTCACCTGCTGGATCTGCACGCCGATGAAGCCGCGCTCGACGACACCGTGGGTCATCAGCGCCTCGATCACGGGCTTGGCGATGGCCGACGGCACGGCAAAGCCGATGCCGACGCTGCCCCGGCTGGGGCTGACGATGGCGGTGCTGATGCCGATCACCTCGCCGGCGGTGTTGAATACGGGGCCGCCGGAGTTGCCCGGGTTGATCTGGGCGTCGAACTGCAGGTAGTCGTCGTACGGGCCGGAATTCAGGTCGCGCCCCGTGGCTGACACGATGCCCGCCGTCACGGTGCCGCTGAGGCCGAACGGACCGCCCACCGCCACCACCCAGTTGCCGATGCGCAGCGCGTTGCTGTCGCCCCAGCTCACCGTCGGGA
>CALKHQ010000313.1 GCA_937988735.1 uncultured Alphaproteobacteria bacterium | reverse complement strand
GCCGGCGTGATCGGATAGGAGCAGAAGGTGAGTCCGATGTTGGCGAGCTGCGCGCCGGCCACGAGGCCCCAGGCGAGCGCCTCCGTGCCGGTGACGTTGCGGTAGAGGCCGGGCGCCGCCTGCGCCGGCTCGACGTGATAGACCCGCACGTCCGCCGGCAGCTCCGCCGTCTCGGCATAGGCGTGGCCGGCGTTGAGCGCGGCGATGTTGGCGTCGGCCAGCTCCGGCTGGCTCGCGAACTTCGCCTTGAGCCAGGCGACGGTCGGGCCGCGGTCGCGGGCGAACATCCAGTAGACCAGGCCCAGCGCCCACATGTTCTTGCACCGGTCGGCCGCCTTCTTGCCAAGGCCGAACGGCGCCACCGACTCCTCGGTCAGCCGGGTCATGTCCACGGTCATCACCCGGTAGCCGGCCAGGCTGCCGTCCTCCAGCGGATTGGTCGCGTAGCCCGCCTTGCCGAGGTTCCGCGGCTCGAAGGCGTCGCGGTCGGCGATGATGAGGCCGCCCGGCTTCACCTCCGCCAGGTTCACCTTCAGCGCCGCCGGGTTCATCACCACCAGCACGTCCACCTGGTCGCCGATGGTCTTGATCCGGCGCGAGCCGAAGCGGATCTGGAAGGCGGAGACGCCGTAGGTGGTGCCCGCAGGCGCACGGATCTCGGCCGGGAAGTCGGGGAAGGTCGCGAGGTCGTTGCCGGCGAGCGCGGTGGTCAGCGCGAACTGGCCGCCGGTGAGCTGCATGCCGTCGCCGCTGTCGCCGGCGAAGCGCACCACCGCCGCCTCGAGCGGGGCGGAGGCATCGTGCAGCGCCTCATGGGAATCGGGCATCGCGTGTTCCGTGGTGGTTCAGGGGGTTTCCCGTCCCTCCCCCGTCACGGTCCGGCCCGACCGGACCGTCCACGGGGCCAGGGCAAGGGCACGTGGCAAGGGGTTCGCGCACGCACCGGCCAGGCCGGAGCATGACCGCAGCGACAGACCGCTCCTGCCCGTTCCGGCGCGCATCAGCCGAAGGCCTGGATGCCGGTCTGGGCGCGGCCGAGGATGAGGGCGTGGACGTCGTGGGTGCCCTCGTACGTGTTCACCGCCTCCAGGTTCATCACGTGGCGGATGACGTGGAACTCGTCGGCGATGCCGTTGCCGCCGTGAATGTCGCGCGCGGCGCGCGCGATCTCCAGCGCCTTGCCGCAGGAGTTGCGCTTCACCAGCGAGATCGCCTCCGGCATCAGCTTGCCGGCGTCCATCAGCCGGCCGACGGCGAGCGCGCCCTGCAGTCCGAGCGCGATCTCCGTCTGCATGTCGGCAAGCTTCTTCTGCACGAGCTGCGTGGCCGCGAGCGGCTTGCCGAACACGATGCGGTCCAGCGCGTACTGACGTGCCGCGTGCCAGCAGAACTCGGCGGCGCCGAGCGCGCCCCAGGCGATGCCGTAACGGGCGCGGTTGAGGCAGCCGAACGGACCGCGCAGACCGACCGCGTTCGGCAGCAGGTTTTCCGCCGGCACGAACACGTCGTCCATCACGATCTCGCCGGTGATCGAGGCGCGCAGCGCAAACTTGCCCTCGATCTTCGGCGCGCTCAGCCCCTTCATCCCCTTCTCGAGGATGAAGCCGCGGATCTTCCCGTCCGGGTCGGACTTGGCCCAGACGACGAACACGTCGGCGATGGGCGAGTTGGTGATCCACATCTTGGACCCGTTCAGCCGGTAGCCGCCGTCCACCGCCTTCGCGGTCGTCTTCATCGACGCGGGGTCGGAGCCGGCATCCGGCTCGGTGAGGCCGAAGCAGCCGACCCATTCGCCCTTCGCCAGCTTCGGCAGATACTTCCGCCGCTGCTCGTCGCTGCCGTAGGCGTAGATCGGGTACATGACCAGCGACGACTGCACGCTCATCGCCGAGCGGTAGCCGCTGTCCACCCGCTCGACCTCGCGCGCGATCAGGCCGTAGGAGACGTAGGACGCGCCGGCGCCGCCATACTCCTCAGGGATGGTGGAGCCGAGGAAGCCCAACGCCCCCATCTCGTCCATGATCGCCCGGTCGAAGCGCTCGTGCCGGTTCGCCTCCAGCACGCGCGGCATCAGCTTCTCCTGGCAGTACTGCCGCGCCGCCTCCGCGATCAGCCGCTCTTCCTCGGAAAGCTGCTCCCACAGCCGGAACGGATCGTCCCAGGCGAAGCGGGTGTCGGTGTCGCTGACGGGCTTGGCCTTGTGGGCGGCCGAAGGAGCGGCAGCGGTCATCTCAGCCTCTCAATCTGCGCGCGGCGCCGCGCGGCGGGCAGCGGCCGCCGACACCGTCTCGCGCCCTCACATAGCGCGCGTTGCCATGCCCGTCACCGCCTGTTCGCGCCGGGGCCGCAAAAGAGCAGGACGAAACTGCGGCCCGGCCCGTCCATGGAACAAACCTCTTCGCCCGGGCGGTCAGAAGGGCAGGTTCATTCGTACACTATCGATCCTAGCGGATATGGCGGGCCAGCAACAGGGGCGCGGTGCAGATTGGCGTCGGCACGCGCCACGGCTAGTCTCGCGCCCATGCCACAGCACGACTACCTGACCACGCGCGAGGTTGCGGCGCTCCTGCGGGTGAAGGAGCGGAAGGTCTATGACCTGGCGGCCAGCGGCGAGCTGCCGTGCCGGCGGCTGACCGGCAAGCTGCTGTTCGCGCGGGCGGAGATCGAGGCGCTGCTCGCCGGGAAGGCGGGTGGCGCTGCCCGCACCGCGCCGGCGCGGCCGGACGTGCTGGTCGGCAGCCACGATCCGCTGCTGGAGTGGGCCCTGCGCGAGTCGGGAAGCGGGATCGCCGCCTTCTTCGACGGCAGCCTCGACGGGCTGGACCGCTTCGGCCGCGGCGGCGCCATCGCCTGCGGGCTGCATGTGCACGAGCCGGAGCGCGCCGGCTGGAACGTGGGCCACGTCGCCGCCCGGTTTGCGAATGCGCCGGTGGTGCTGGTGGAATGGGCGCGACGGCGGCAGGGCCTGATTTCCTCAGGCGCGCCTCTCACCGCCATGCCGGACCTGCGCGGGCGGCGGGTCGCCCTGCGCCAGCCGACGGCCGGCGCCCGGGTGCTGTTCGACCACCTGCTGGCGCAGAGCGGGCTCACCCTCGACCACATCGCGGTCGTGCCCGGCGCGGCGCGCACCGAGAGCGAGGCCGCGGCCGCGGTCGCCAGCGGCGACGCCGATGCCACGCTGGGCCTGGAGGCGATGGCGCGGCAGTTCCGGCTCGCCTTCCACCCGCTGATCGAGGAGCGTTACGACCTGCTGGTGGACCGGCGCGCATGGTTCGAGCCGCCGCTGCAGGCGCTGCTCGCCTTCTGCCGCACCCCGGCCTTCGCCGAGCGGGCGCGGATGCTGGGCGGCTACGACATCTCCGGCTTCGGCACCGTCCACTGGAACGGGCCGTAGCCGGCCCGGCCTCTACGCGCCGCCGCCGGCGTTGGGGAAGAACAGCTGCTGGCCGTCGATGCGAAAGTCCGCGATCGCCTGCTGCCCGGCGGGGGACAGCAGCCAGTCGATGAACCGCTGGCCCAGTTCCGCCTTCACGTGCGGGTGCACCTCCGGATTCACCAGGATCACGCCGTACTGGTTGAACAGTCGCGGGTCGCCCTCCACGACCACCTGCTGGTCGCCCTTGTTCCCGAAGCTGATCCAGGTCCCGCGGTCGGTGAGCGCATAGCCCCTCATCTCGGTGGCGAGGTTGAGGGTGGCGCCCATGCCGGCGCCGGCCTCGCGGTACCAGCCGCCGCTGGCAGCGGTCGGGTCGATCCCCGCTTCCTCCCACAGCCGCAGTTCCGCCTTGTGGGTGCCGGAGTCGTCGCCGCGGGAGACGAAGACGGCCTCGACCTCCGCAATCGCCGCCAGCGCGGCCACGGCGTCGTCGCTGCCGGCCACGCCGGCCGGATCGTTCGCAGGACCGACGATCACATAGTCGTTGTACATCACGTCAAAGCGCTCGACGCCGTAACCCTGGGTGACGAACGCCTCCTCCTCCGGCTTCGAGTGGACGAACAGCACGTCGCCGTCGCCGTTGACGGCGTTCTGGATCGCCTGGCCGGTCCCCACCGCCACCACGCGGACCTCGATCCCTGTCTCCTCGGTGAACCGGGGCAGCAGGTGGCCGAACAGGCCGGAGTTCTCGGTCGAGGTGGTGGACTGGACGATGATGAAGTCCTGGGCGTGCAGTGGTGCGGCGAGGCCCCCCGCCATCACCGCGGCCGCGATCAGTCCGTGCAGGTAGCGCATCGGTTTTCCCCTCAGATGCAGAGCTTGCCGTCCAGATAGGCCCGGGCGGCCGCAGAGGACGGCGCAGCGAAGAAGCGGTCCGCCGGGGCGTGCTCGGCGACGCGACCGCGGTGCAGGAACACGACGTCGTCGGCGATGCGACGGGCCTGGGCAACGTCGTGGGTCACCAGCACGACCTTCACCCCCTGCCGGGCCGCGGTCAGGATCAGTTCCTCGATTGCGGCGGTGGAATGCGGGTCGAGGCTCGACGTCGGCTCATCGAGCAGCAGCAGTTCCGGCTCCGCCGCGATGGCGCGCACCACCGCCAGCCGCTGCTGCTCCCCGCCGGACAGCACCCGCGCCGCCCGCCGCCGCAGGTGGGAGAGGCCGGCAAGGCCGAGCAGCGCGTCGATCCGGCCCGGCCTCAGCCGCGACGGGACACCGTAAACCCTGAGCGCATGGTTCAGGTTGGCCGCCACCGAGCGCCGCAGCAGCACCGGGCGCTGGAACACGGTCGCCACCGCAAGGCCGGCCGCGCGGGGCCGGCCCGTCCCCGCCCAGCGGATGCGCCCGGAGGTGGGCGCGATCAGCCCCTGCAGCAGGCGCAGGGTGAGGCTCTTGCCTGCACCGTTGGGGCCGAGCACGACCGTCCGACACACGGCGTCCAGCTCCAGCGTCAGCCCGTCGATCAGCCGCTTGCCCGCGACCGCATAGCCGACGTCCTCGAGCCGGACCGGCAGCAGTCTGCCCGCCCCGGCGGCGGCTTCGGGCAGGGAGACGGTGGCCAGTGCGGCTTCAGACATGGGCGAGCCTGACCGCGGTGCCGCGCAGCGCCATCACGGCGCCGGTGACCATCACGGAGATCAGGATCAGCACCACGCCGAGCCCGACGGCGAGACCGAGGTTGCCTTTCGACGTCTCCAGCGCGATCGTCGTGGTCATCACCCGGGTCACGTGATTGATGTTGCCGCCGACGATGATCACGGCGCCGACCTCGGCGATCGCGCGGCCGAAGCCCGCCAGCGCGGCGGTCAGCAGCGAGTAGCGCCCGTCCCACAGGAGCGTCAGCGCCTGGGCGAACGGACCCATCCCCATCGCCCGCAGCTGCTCGTCATATTCCCGGTGCAGGTCCTCGATCGCCTGTCGCGACAGGGCGGCGACGATGGGCGTCACCAGCACGGCCTGGGCGATGATCATCGCGGTCGGGGTGTAGAGCAGCCCGAGCACGCCGAGCGGGCCGGAGCTCGACAGCAGCAGGTAGACCAGCAGGCCCACCACCACCGGCGGCAGCCCCATCAGGGCGTTCAGCACCACCACCACCGCCATCCGCCCCGGAAAGCGGACCACGGCGAGGAAGGCGCCCAGCGGCAGCCCCACGAGGCATGCGCTCGCCACCGCCGTCAGCGTTACCCGCAGCGACAGCAGGACGATCTCGACCAGCGCCGGATCCGCCGTCAGCACCAGCCTGAACGCTTCCCCGAAGGCCGCGCCGAAGTCGTGCATGTTTGCTCTCCCCAGGGTCCGGAGAAAACACCACGAAACGCACAAGAACAACAGGGAATGCGCTCTCCTTTCGCCGGCCGCAAAAGAAGGAGCTGCGGCAACCGGAACGCGGACTTGAATCGCGCTCATGTCGACCCTAGCCTGAGGCCATGACCCCGTCGCGCCCGGTCCTGCCGCCCTTTCCTGCCCTGCGCGCCTTCCACGCCGCCGCCACCCACCCGCGCTTCCGCGACGCGGCGAAGAGCCTGGGGGTGACGGAGTCCGCGATCAGCCATCAGGTCCGGCGGCTGGAGGACTTCCTGCGGGTCGCGCTGTTCGACCGCGCCGGAGCCGGCGTCCGGCTGACCCCGGCCGGCCGGCGCTATCTGGAGCAGATCGGACCGGCCATCGCCCAGATCCAGGCGGCGACGGAGGCAATGCTGCGGCCGACCGGCCGGGCGGTGGCCCGCCTCACGCTGCCGCCGTCGCTTGCCGCCAACTGGCTGATCCCCCAGCTCGGCGCGTTCGAGCGCGCGCATCCCGACATCGAGCTGCAGCTCGTTCCGACCACGCGCGTGCTCGACCTGCGCCGCGACCAGGTCGATCTCGCCATCCGCCACGGCAAGGGCGCCTGGCCGGGGCTTGAGGCGCGCTTCCTGTTCGGCGAATCGGCGCTGCCGGTGTGCGCACCCGGCTACCTGCCGCCAGGGGCGGACCCGGGCGCGGCGCTGGCGACGGCGCGGCTGATCGTCAACGCGCGTTCCCCCGACGAGTGGGAGGAATGGGCGCGCGCCCGCGGCCTCCCCCCGCCCCCGCTCGCCGCCGCCATCCAGCTCGAGGACATGGAGCAGGCGCTGCGGGTCGCGGAGGGCGGCCACGGGCTTGCCATGGGCCGCAGGCCGGTCGTGGACGGCCGCCTGGCGCGGGGAACCCTGATCGCGCCCTTCGGCGACGGCGACCCGACCGGCGCGGCCTACTACCTCTGCACCCAGGCGGGGGCGCCGCTGACGGCGGCGGCGCGCAGGCTGGAACGCTGGCTCCACGGGCTGGCGGCAACCACTTGAATACCGTTCATGCGGTAGTGAACCGAACTCGTTGGTCCGACCGTGGCGACGCCACCACCTTGCCGGCAGCGTTCCACACGGAGGAGCCGACCCGATGAGCCAGGCAGCCGCCATCCTCGAACGTCCAGCGCCCCGCAAGGCCGCGGTCCGCGCCGCCCTCACCTTCATCGGCAGGACCGAGGGCAAGCCGGTGTTCCACAGCTCCGCCTACACCGGGCGCGGGCCGGAAGCCCTGTTCCCGACGGAGACGCACGAGGTCGAGATCCGCGACCTCAGGCCCCGGGCCGGATTGCTGTCGCTGGACCGCGAGGGCTTCGTGCTGCGGCGTCACCGCACCAGCGTCGCCGACTTCTACGATGACGACGCCGTCCGCGACCGCTACCACGCGGAGATCGAGGCCCTGCTGCGCCGGGAGCTCGGCGCGAGCCGGGTGATCGTCTTCGACACCACCCGGCGGTCCGATGCCGGCGGCGGCGCCGTCAACCCCGACGGCCTTCGCGGGCCGGCCACCCGGGTCCACGTGGACTATACCGAGACGAGCGGCCCGCGGCGGCTGCGCGACCTGGTGGGCGACGCGGAGGCCCACCGCCTGTTCGCCTCCGGCGCCCGCATCCTGCAGGTGAACGTGTGGCGGCCGGTCAGCGGGCCCGTGCGCCGCTCGCCGCTCGCGCTCGCCGACGCCTCCAGCGTGCGGCCGGCGGACCTGGTCGCCACCGACCAGATCTTCCCCGACCGGGTCGGCGAGATCTATCACCTGCGCCATCACCCGGATCAGCGCTGGTACTACGCGCCGGAGATGACGCCGGACGAGGTGCTGCTGATCAAGGGCTGGGACAGCGACCCGACGCGGGCCCGCTTCACCCCCCACGGCGCGTTCCAGCTCCCCGAGACGCCGGCCGACGCCCCGCCGCGGGAAAGCATCGAGCTGCGGACCTACGTCGTCATCGAGCCGTAGCGCCCACCCGCCGCCGCTGAGCCGCGCTGCCCGCCGCACCGGCGGCAGCGCGCTTCCCCGGTGTCACGACGGCGCCAGTA
>CALKHQ010000312.1 GCA_937988735.1 uncultured Alphaproteobacteria bacterium | reverse complement strand
CGGCCGCACCGTCGGCGCCGGCGTCGTCGCCTCCATCGTGAAGTAGCCGGCGGCACGGCCGCAGGCGTCGCCGGCGTCGTGAAGGAGTGTAGCTCAACTGGTAGAGCACCGGTCTCCAAAACCGGGGGTTGGGGGTTCGAGCCCCTCCACTCCTGCCACGCCTGCTGACGGCGCATTGCGCCGCGACTGATTCCGGCGCCCCCGGGCGCCGGCCGTGAAGCCGGGTCGGCAGCGGCCCGAGGACGAACAGGGACAATGGCGAAGACCAATCCAGCCAAGTTCATGCGCGAGGTGCGGCAGGAGGCCTCCAAGGTTACCTGGCCGACGCGGAAGGAGACGACCGTCTCCACCATCATGGTGATCGTGATGGTGATCCTTGCGGCGATCTTCTTCTTCCTGGTGGACCAGCTGCTGGGCTTCGGCGTGCGGTCGATCCTGTCGCTGGGGGTCTGAGCCATGGCGACGCACAACTGGTACGTGCTTCACGTCTATTCCGGGTTCGAGCAGAAGGTCGCGCAGTCGATCCGTGAACAGGCCGCGCAGAAGGGGCTGGAGGAGGACATCCTCGAGGTCTCGGTGCCGACCGAGGAAGTGGTCGAGATGCGCCGGGGCCGGAAGGTCAATTCGGAGCGGAAGTTCTTTCCGGGCTACGTGCTGATCAAGATGCGGCTCTCCGACGAGGCCTGGCACCTGGTCAAGAACACGCCGAAGGTGACGGGCTTCCTCGGCGCCGGCAACCGGCCGGTGCCGATCTCGGAGAGCGAGGCTGCCCGCATCCTCCGCCAGGTGCAGGAGGGCGTCGAGCGGCCGAAGCCGTCGATCACCTTCGAGGTCGGCGAGCAGGTGCGGGTTGCGGACGGCCCGTTCACCTCGTTCAACGGCATGGTCGAGGAAGTGGATGCCGAGCGGGCCCGCCTCAAGGTGGCCGTTTCGATCTTCGGCCGGTCGACCCCGGTCGAGCTGGAGTATTCGCAGGTCGAGAAGCTGTAGCTTCCGTCCGGCGATGAGGCGGGAGGCGGCGCCGAAGGCCCGGCGCAGCCGCACCGCCGCCCTCAGGCGGCCCGGAATGGGTCGGGCCGCGGTTTAGGAGGACATGGGCAGTGGCAAAGAAGGTAGTCGGCTACATCAAGCTGACGATCCCGGCGGGGCAGGCGAATCCGTCGCCGCCGGTGGGCCCGGCGCTGGGTCAGCGCGGGCTCAACATCATGGAGTTCTGCAAGGCGTTCAACGCGGAGACGCAGAAGCTCGAAGCGGGCATGCCGATCCCGGTGGTGATCACGGCCTATGCCGACCGCAGCTTCACCTTCGTGACCAAGACGCCGCCGGCGAGCCACTTCCTGAAGAAGGCGGCCGGCATCGGCAAGGGCGGCCAGACCCCGGGCCGCGGCAACCCGGTGGGGACGGTGACGATGTCGCAGGTGCGCGAGATCGCCCAGACCAAGATGGTTGACCTCAATGCCAACGACATCGAGGCGGCGACGAAGATCATCCTCGGTTCCGCCCGCTCGATGGGCCTCGCGGTGGTGGAGGGCTGACCATGGCGAAGCGTGGCAAGCGGCTGAACAGGGCCCGCGAGGGGCTGGACCGCAACCGGCTCTACCCGGTGGCCGAGGGCATCGAGGCGATCAAGGCGCGGGCGACCGCGAAGTTCGACGAGACGATCGAGATCGCCATGAACCTGGGCGTCGACACCCGTCACGCCGACCAGACGGTGCGCGGCGCGGTGGTGCTGCCGAACGGCACCGGCAAGTCGCTGCGGGTGGCGGTGTTCGCCCGCGGGCCCAAGGCCGATGAGGCAAAGGCCGCCGGCGCCGACGTGGTGGGCGCCGAGGATCTGGCCGAGCGGGTGCAGGGCGGCGAGATCGAGTTCGAGCGCGTGATCGCCACCCCGGACATGATGCCCGTGGTCGGCCGGCTCGGTAAGATCCTCGGCCCGCGCGGCCTGATGCCGAACCCGAAGCTGGGCACCGTCACCACCGATGTCGCGGAGGCGGTGAAGGCGGCCAAGGGCGGCCAGGTGCAGTTCCGCGCCGAGAAGGCGGGCATCGTCCACGCCGGCATCGGCAAGGCGAGCTTCGACACGGCCAAGCTGGTGGAGAACGCGCGCGCCTTCGTCGCCGCCATCAACCGGGCGAAGCCGTCGGGCGCGAAGGGCAACTACATCAAGGGCATCGCGATCAGCTCCACCATGGGGCCGAGCGTCAAGCTCGACATCGCGAGCCTCGTCGGCGAAGCCGCCGAGTGACCGGATACCCCGGCCGGTGCTGCCGGCCGGGGGGCAGGGACGGGCACTGGCCCGTCCCGACCTGTCCGAGATTGCAGGCGCCGAAAGGCTTAATCCCGCCTGCATGAGACAGAGCCGACCCGATTTCGAAGGCGCCGAGGCGCCGGAAGGAGCCGGGCTCGTTGTTCTGGGACAGGGCGAACCGGGCGGGTGCAAGCTCGCCCAGATGCAACAGGCCGGGCCGCCAGCCTACCGGCGGCGCGGCCGAACGCGGAGACGGACCTTGGACCGTGGACGTAAACAAGCGCAGGTGGACGAGCTTCGCGCCACGTTCACCCAGTCCGGCGCGGTCATCGTGGCTCACTACTCCGGCCTCACGGTCGCGGAGATGAGCGCGCTGCGCCGGGAAATGCGCGACGTCGGGGCCAGCTTCAAGGTGACGAAGAACACTCTCGCACGCATCGCCCTGGACGGAACGCCTTACGCCAGCATCCAGAGCATGTTCACCGGGCCGACGGGCATTGCCTTTGCGGCGGATCCGGTGGCGGCGGCGAAAGCCGTGGTCGCATACGCCAACAGGAACGACAAGTTCAAGATCATTGGCGGCGGCCTCGGCACGACCGTGATGGATGCGGAAGGCGTCAGGGCGTTGGCAAAGATGCCGCCCATCGAGGAACTGCGTGGAAGACTGCTCGGGGTCATCGTGGCGCCGGCTACGCAACTGGTCCGCATTCTCCCGGCTCCGGCGACGAATGTCGTCGGCGTTCTGAATGCGGGCGCTGCCAAGCTGGTCCGCGTCCTGCACGCCTATGCGGCGAAGCAGGCGTGAGACAGGCGGACACCCTGAAGAAGAGCCCGCGGGCTCGAAGCGCAACTGCCGACCGATGACCGACCGTCGGCACCAACCTGGAGAACGAGACCATGGCTAACCTGGAACAGCTGGCCAACGACCTGTCGGCCCTCACCGTGCTGGAGGCCGCCGAGCTGGCGAAGATGCTGGAGGAGAAGTGGGGCGTGAGCGCCGCCGCGCCGGTTGCGGTGGCGGGCATTCCCGCGGCGGCTCCGGCTGCCGGCGGCGGTGATGCCGCTGCGGCTCAGGCCGAGGAGAAGACGGAGTTCGACGTCATCCTGGCCGGCTTCGGCGACAAGAAGATCGACGTGATCAAGGAGGTCCGTGCGATCACCGGCCTGGGCCTGAAGGAGGCCAAGGACCTGGTCGAGGGCGCGCCGAAGCCGGTGAAGGAAGGCGTGAGCAAGGACGAGGCCGCGCAGATCAAGGCGAAGCTCGAGGCTGCGGGCGCGACCGTCGAGGTGAAGTAAGGGACTTGCGCGCTGGCGCGCGGGTCCACAGTGACAGGCGGCTTGGGCGGCGCGACCTGCGGGTCGCGTCGCCCGGCTGCTTTGGCCGGGCGTGATCGGCCGGCCCCGGGATGCGCCGGGGCCCGCCGATGACGTGCGGGAGGCACGGGCGGAACGGATTCAGAGACGCGGGACCGGGGCGGGCGCCGGACCGCGAGAAGGAGTGACGGCATGGGCGTGAGTGCGGCGAAGTCTTTCACGGGACGCAAGCGCATCCGGCGGATGTTCGGCCACATCGCCGAGGTGGCCGAGCTGCCGAACCTGATCGAGGTGCAGCGCACCTCCTACGACGGCTTCCTCAACCCCCACGGCAGCAGCGAATCCCGCAGCTCCGAGGGGCTGCAGGAAGTCTTCAAGTCCGTGTTCCCGATCAACGACTTCTCCGGCCGGGCGCAGCTCGAGTTCGTCAAGTACGAGCTCGAGCCGCCGAAATATGACGTGGAGGAGTGCCAGCAGCGCGGCATGACCTATGCCGCGCCGCTGCGCGTGACGCTCCGGCTCGTGGTGTGGGACGTGGACGAGGAAACGGGCGCCCGCTCCATCCGCGACATCAAGGAGCAGGACGTCTACATGGGCGACATGCCGCTCATGACCAAGAACGGCACCTTCATCGTGAACGGCACGGAGCGGGTGATCGTCAGCCAGATGCACCGGTCGCCGGGCGTCTTCTTCGACCACGACCGCGGCAAGACCCACTCCTCCGGCAAGTACCTGTTCGCCGCCCGGGTGATCCCCTACCGCGGCTCCTGGCTGGACTTCGAGTTCGACGCCAAGGACCTCGTCTACGTCCGCATCGACCGCAAGCGGAAGATCCTCGTCACCACCCTGCTCATGGCGCTGGACGACGACGCCACCGCCGCGCGCCGCGAGGCCGCCGCGAAGGAGGGCCGCACGCTCGATCCGAGCGAAGTCAACGGCATGAGCAAGGAGGACATCCTCTCCTACTTCTACGACAAGGTCGTCTACAACCGGTCGGGCAAGGGCTGGACGACGCCGTTCGACATCGACCGGATGAAGGGCGTGAAGCTCACCGCCGACCTGATCGACGCCAAGACCGGCGAGGTGGTGGCCAACGCCGGCCAGAAGATGACGCCGCGCCTTGCCCGCAAGCTGCACGAGGGCGGGCTCGAGTCCGTGTTCGTGCCGCGCGAGCAGCTGATCGGCCGCTACATCGCCGAGGACATCATCAACGTCGAGACGGGCGAGGTCTATCTCGAGGCTGGCGACGAGATCGACGAGGCGGCGCTGGACCTGCTGGAGGAGAAGGGCTTCGACACCGTCAGCACGCTGGCGATCGACTACTTCAACGCGGGCCCCTACCTGCGCAACACGCTCGCGGCCGACCGCAACTTCAACCGCGAGGACGCGCTGATCGAGATCTACCGGGTGATGCGCCCGGGCGAGCCGCCGACGCTGGAGACCGCGGAGGCGCTGTTCCACTCGCTCTTCTTCGATCCGGAGCGCTATGACCTGTCGGCCGTCGGTCGGGTGAAGATGAACGCCCGCCTGGGGCTGAGCTGCCCGGACACGGTGCGCGTGCTGCGGCGCGAGGACATCCTCGCCATCGTCCGCGTGCTGCTGGAGCTGAAGGACGGCAAGGGCGAGATCGACGACATCGACCACCTCGGCAACCGCCGGGTGCGCTCGGTCGGCGAGCTGATGGAGAACCAGTACCG
>CALKHQ010000311.1 GCA_937988735.1 uncultured Alphaproteobacteria bacterium | reverse complement strand
CCGGGGCCAGCACCCGGTCGAGGCCGAGCCGGCCGTAGGTCGTGCTCAGGTGCCACCAGGCGTAGGCGGCGCCAGGGACAGTGACGGCATCCGCGCTGAGGTCGTCGATCTCGGTAATTCCGCGCTCGAGGAAGCGGTCCAGCGTCGCCCCCGCCGGCGCCCGCCCGGACCCGTTCACCGCCACTGGCGGCTGGCCGCCGATCGCCATCAGGGCGAAGCAGTCGCCGCCGATACCGGTCATGTGCGGGTCGATCACCGACTGCAGCGCGACCGCTGCCAGCGCGGCGTCCACGGCGTTGCCGCCGGCCCTGAGGATGTCGATCGCGGCGAGGGTCGCCTGCGGATGGGACGTCGCCGCCATTCCGTGCTCCGCGACGCTCACCGACCGGCCCGGTTTCATGAAGTCGCGTTCGATCATCGATTTCTGTCCTGGGAATGCCGGGGCTCAGCCGCGGGACGGGGGCTGGCCGTCGGACGTGCGGTGAAGGAAAGACCTTGGCCGGTGCAACGGCCACAAGGTCGCTTACCTGCAAAGTCCGGCCAACTCAAGAGCCCGTCCGGCGACGGATCGCGGGGGGCGGTCCGGTCAGAAGGCCGCGTCGATGATCTGCCGCAGGCGCGGCATCGCCCGTTCCATGTCCTTCTCCTCGACTCCGGCGTATCCCATCAGGAAGCCGCGCAGGCGGGGCTCGCCCATGAAATAGAGCGACAGCGGCGCGAGGTTGATGCCGCTGGCGATGGCCGCCTTGGCGAGCCGGCTGTCGTCCGCCTCGTCGGAGAACACGGTGGCGATCTGCATGCCCGTGCCGCCGTCGATCGGCTCCAGCCGGTGGCCGAGCTGGCTGGCCAGCAGGGTGAGGAAGTGGGCGCGGCGGCGGCTGTAAAGGCGGCGCATGCGGTTCAGGTGCTGGAAGAAGAAGCCCTGCTCGATGAAATCGGCGAGCGTCGCCTGCAGCAGGAGCGGCGCATACTGGCCGGTGATGGCGATCGCGGGCTTCACCCGGTCGGCGAGGTCCTGCGGCAGCACGATGAACCCCAGGCGCATGGCCGGGAACAGGGTCTTGGCGAAGGTGCCGACATAGATCACCCGGTCCTGGTCAGTCAGGCCCTGCATCGAGGGCAGCGGCTGGCCGCGGAAGGTGTACTCGCCGTCGAAATCGTCCTCGATGACCCAGGCGTTGGTACTGTCCGCCAGCTCGATCACCGCCAGGCGCCGGTCGAGCGGCATGGTCAGCCCCAGCGGATGGTGGCAGGACGGGGTCAGGTAGATCAGCCGCGGCGGCGCAGCATCTGTCGGGATCGACCAGCCGTCGCGGGTGACCGGCAGCGGCACCAGCTGCGCGCCGGCAGCAAGGAACGCGCTGCGCGCACCGAGATAGCCGGGCTCCTCCATCCACACGACGTCACCGGGGTCGAGCAGCATGCGGGCGAGCAGGTCCAGAGCCGCCTGGCCGCCGGTGGTCACCACGATCTGGTCCGGCGTGCAGCGCACCCGCCGCGTGGCGCCGAGGAAACCCGCGATCATGCGGCGCAGGTCGGGGTGGCCGGTGAGGTAGTGGTAGCCGAACAGGTCCTGCCCCCCGCCGCGGGCGCGGCGGGCCAGCAGGCGGCCCCAGGTGGTGAACGGGAAGCGGGCGAGCTCGGGCGTACCGGGATGGAAGGCCGCGCGCGCCGGCATGGTGCGGACGCGCGGCTGTTCAGCCATGAGCGCGCCGCGGGCGGAGAAGCCCGGCACGCTGCTGCGCGCCCCGCCACGCGCCACCCGGCCGGACCCGTCCAGCGTGGCGCGCGCGACGCGGAAGCCGGAGCCGCGGCGGCTCTCGAGCAGGCCCTCGGCCGCGAGCTGGTCCAGCGCCGTGACGACGGTGTTGCGGGCGATCTCCAGCTCGCCGGCCATGGTGCGGGTCGAGGGTAGCCGGCACCCTTCGGCGACCGCGCCGCTCAGGATCAGCTCGCGCAGCTGGTTGCAGAGCTGACTGTACAGCGGGTCCTTGCCCGATCGGTCGAGGCGGATCAGGTCGAGGGGATAGCTGAGCTGCATTGCGAAACTGGACCCATAAGATCGTCAAAAACTGGCTCTGTCAGAGGGTTCACTCTCAGCAGTAGCTTCTCCGCCGCGTTACGGCCAGAGACAACGGGGGAGGGAAGCCGGTGCCGCGTGAGACCTTGCGTTTCGCCTTGATCGGCGCCGGCTTCATCGGCCGCATCCACGGCTTGGCGCTCGGCGCGGTCAACCACGTGTTCGGCCGCTCGAGCGTGGCCGTGGAGCCGACCGTGCTGATCGACGCCGACGCGGCCGTCGCCCAGCGTCAGGGCCGGCAGCTCGGGTTCCAGCGCTGGGGCACCGACTGGGCCGCGGCCATCGACGACGTCGATGCGGTGATCATCGCGGTGCCCAGCTTCATGCATCGCGAGATCGCGCTCGCCGCCATCGAGCGGGGCAAGCACCTCCTGTGCGAGAAGCCGGTCGGCTGCTCGGCAGCCGAGAGCGAGGCGATCGCGGAGGCGGCGGCGCGGGCAGGGGTCTGCAACGGCGTCGGCTTCACCTACATGCGGGCGCCGATGGTGCAGCACGCGGTGAGGCTGGTGCAGGAGGGTGTGATCGGTCGGCCGCTCACCTTCCGCGGCTGGCATGCCGAGGACTATCTCGCCGATGGCGAGGCGCCGTTCGCGTGGCGGCTGGATGCGTCGCTGGCGGGCCGCTGCGGCGCGCTGGGTGACCTCGGCTGGCACATCATCTCGATCGCGCGTGCCCTGTGCGGCCCGGTGCGTGCGCTCAGCGGGCTGGTCAGCACTGCCTATCCGACGCGCCCGCTGCAGCCGGGAGGATCGGAGCGCCGCCAGGTCGAGAACGAGGACTGGGCCGCGGCGACCGTCCGCTTCGACAGCGGCGTGACGGGCACCATCGAGGCCAGCCGGATCGCCCACGGCCGGCGGATGGACATCGGCTTCGAGCTGACGGGCACCGAGGGCACGCTTGCCTTCGACGGCGAACGGGCCAACGAGCTCCAGCTCTATCGCGCCGGCGACAAGCCCGGCGCGGACGGCTTCCGGCGCATCCTCATCAGCGGGGCCCATCCCGACTATGGCGCCTTCCTTCCGGCGCCGGCTCACGGCCTCGGCTTCAACGACCTCAAGACGATCGAGCTCCATCACTTCCGCGAGGCGGTGGCTGCCGGCCGCAACCTGGATCCGGACCTTGGCGAGGCCGTCCGGATCGCGCGGATCTGCGAGGCCATCCATGCCTCCTCCGAAACCGGTGCCCGCGTCGATGAGCCCGAGCGGGCGTCGGCGTCGGCCGAAAGAGATCGTGTACCCGCATGAGCGTTCGCATCGGCATCAACCCCATCACCTGGACCAACGACGACGTCCCCGAGCTAGGCGGCGACACGCCGCTCGAGACCTGCCTGGCCGAGACCCGGCAGGCCGGCTATGCCGGCACCGAGCTCGGCGGCAAGTTCCCGCGCGATCCGGCCGTGCTCGGGCCGATCCTCGCGCAGTACGACCTCGCGCTGGTGTCCGGCTGGTGGGACGGGCGCATCCTGGAGCGGGAGGTGGAGGAGGAGTTCGACGCGATCCTCCCGCACCTGACCCTGCTGCGCGAGCTGGGCGCGAAGGTGGTCGTCTATGCCGACACCTCGCGCGGCCGCCATGGTGCCATCTGGCGCCCGATCTCCGAACGGCCGAAGCTGGCCGAGGACGAGTGGGCGGACTACGGCCGGAAGCTCACCGCGCTCGCCGAGCGCATGGCCGATTTCGGCATCGCCATGGGCTTCCACCACCACATGGGCACGATCATCGAGACGGACGCCGAGGTGGACCGGCTGATGAGCGTAACCGGAGAGGCGGTGGGACTGCTGTTCGACAGCGGCCATTCCAGCTTCGCCGGCGGCGACCCGGTGGCGCTGGCGACCCGTCACGCGCGGCGGATCAACCACGTCCACTGCAAGGACGTGCGCCGGCCCGTGCTGGAGGATGCCCGCGCGCGCGACCGCAGCTTCATGGACTCGGTCCTCGACGGCATCTTCACCGTGCCCGGCGACGGATGCGTCGATTACCCGATCATTCTGCGGGCGCTGAAGGAGGCCGGCTACAGCGGCTGGCTGGTGGTGGAAGCGGAGCAGGATCCCGCCAAGGCCCACCCGCTGACCTATGCGCAGATGGGCTATCGCAACCTGAAGGCGCTGGCGGAGCAGGCCGGCTTCGTGGTCGAAGAGCGGGACGCCGCCGCCTGAGCAGGGGCCGCGGGGGCGGGCCGCCCTGCGCTACTGCGCGGGCGCGGCCCGAACCCCCGTCAGTCGGAGTGCATCGTCGAGGGGAACGACCTCGGCGTATTTCTGACGCATGTCGAACAGGTTGGCCTCGTGCGGGCCCAGCGCCCGGTCGCCGACGCAGTCAGACACGACCAGCGGCTCGAGCCCGCAGTTCATCGCATCGAGGACGCTCGCGCGCACGCAGCCGCTGGTGGTGCAGCCGGCGATCACCAGCGTCCGCACGCCCCGCTGCATCAGCCAGCCCTGCAGGTTGGTGCCGGCGAAGGCCGACGGCAGCGTCTTGCGCACCACCAGCTCGCCTGCGACCGGCGCAAGGGAAGGGACGATCTGCGACAGCGGCGACGTCTCCGTCAGCCCCAGCAGGCCGGGCACCTTGCGCGAGAAGACGTTGGCGTCGCTCCGGTCGTCGGCGAAGACGATGCGCGAGTGTGCGATAGGCCAGCCTTCCTGGCGGGCCGTCGCGAGCAGCACCCGGGTCTGCTCGATGGCGTCCGGGATGTTGCCGCCGCCGAAGTGGGCCGGGTCTGCAAAGCCGACGACGAAGTCGACGATCAGCAGCCCGTAGGGCGGCGGCAGTTCGAGGGAGCGGCCGAAGCCCTGACGGTCGTAGACCTCAGCGTCGCCGGTTGCCCCGTCCGTGCTGCTCACCGCTCCCTCCCTTCAGTCACGCCGCGTTGCGCCACGCGTACTTGCCCGACAGCAGCTCGCCGGCGTTGGGCACGACGGCCTTCAGCCCCAGCGAGGTCAGGAGCTGATGCGCCGTGCAGGTGGCAGCCGACACTACCGGTACGCCGGCCATGCGCTCGACCACGTCCACCGCGGCCAGCGACGGCATCTGTACGCAGGCCGACAGCACCAGCGCGTCGACGCCCTTGAGGTCGAGCCGCTTGTGGATCTCGACCAGCGCCATCGGGTCGCGCGCGCCGACCTCCAGGTTGTCGGGGATCCCCAGTGACACGTAGTCCTTCACGGTGACGCCCTCGGCCTCGATGTAGCTGATCACCAGCCGGGTCAGCTCCTCCATGTAGGGGGCGATGACCGCGATCTGCTTCGCGCCGAGGCGCCGCAGGCCCTCGATCAGGGCGCCGGCGCTCGTCACCACCGGTGCCGGTGCCCCGTTCTCGGCGGTGATCCTGTGCAGGCGCTCCTGCGAGACGCGGTGGTAGCCATGCCCCATGCTCATGATGGCGACGAGGCAGGCATAGCCCAGCGCATCCACCCGCGCGTCGGACAGCTCCAGCGCGCAGCGGCCGGAGTCGGCGTCCATCCGCTCCAGCTCCTCCTTGGTCACCTTCTTCATCCGCATGCGGCTGGAATGGAAGGTGAAGCGCTCCGGCTCGATCCTCTCGCGTGCGCGGAGCATCGCGGGGATCTCCGTCTCCATCGTGGTGTTGGAGCTGGGAACGATCTGGCCGATCCGGATCGTCTTCATTCCGCAGCCTCCGCCGCCGGGGCCCGCCCGGACACGACCTTCCCGTTCTCGACCACCGTCCGTCCATCCAGACGCACGGTGCACTTGCGCATCGGAACGTCCAGGTGGCAGGCGGTGACGCGGGTGCCGCCGCCCTCGTTGTTCGGCCCGAGCGAGAAAAGGAAGTTGCCGGCGAAGGCACGGGCGTCCATGCCGAGCGTCGCCTCGCGGTCGTAGAGGGCCAGCGTGGACCAGCGGGCGCGGGTTTGCAGGCCCCAGCCGACGTGCGAGACGGCATAGGCCTCGGGGTCGTTGAACGACTCGATGTAGTCGATCAGCAGTTCAGCATCGATGCCGCCCCTGATGTCCCGCACGTAGCCCTTCTCGATGGTGAGCTCGATCGGGGTCGAGAGGTAGTACTTCTGCGGCAGCAGGATGTCGCCCACGTCGAAAACGACGCGCCCTTCCGCCGACCCTTCATTGGGATAGACGGCCGAGAAGCCGCTCGGCCAGTGGTCCCAGCGGCCGGGCAGGTCGACGAAGCCGTACTCCCGTACCACGTGCAGGTCGCCCAGGCGGAAGCGGACGTCGGTGCCGGCGGCGGAGGTGACGTGCATCTCCGACGCCTTCTCGAGCATTGCGGCCGCCTCGTTGACCATGTCGCGATCGGCCTCGGTCGGCACCATCCGCACCAGCACTTCGGGCGGCTCGACCGCCAGCAGGATCTTGGTGCCGCTCTCGAGGATCTCCGCCTGCTCCGGCGAGAACAGCAGCGTCATCAGGTCGAGGACGAGGTCGCTGGCCTTCAGGGCGGCGATGGCGGCCGGGTTGCCGGTGAGCGGCGTGGTCCCGAGATAGGCGAGGCTGTCCCGGCTGAGGGCCTTGTCGGCGTTCACCGGCGGCAGGTCGAGCCGGTTGACCCTGGCGCCGAGCATTCCTGCCGCGGCGATCGCGGTCCGCATGGTCTGCGGATGCGTCGCCTGGCTGGTCAGCACGGTGACCACCTGGCCCTCCTGCAGGTTGGAGAGCCTGAGGACCCTGGTCCAGGCGCTGATCAGCTCGGCATCGCTAACGGGCATGATGTGCCTCCAACATGGAATGAGCGTGAACCCGCGGTCAGGCCGCCGGTTTGAAGAACTCGACGACCAGCTTCACGAAGCCGTCGAGATCGTCCCAGGGGACCATGTGCCCGACGTGGTCGAGGCGGATCGTCTTGATGTTCGGGTTCAGGCTTTCGAGCTCTGCCTGCTCCTCCGGAAGGATCAGGTCGGCCTGGCCGGCGGCGATCACCAGCATCGGCTGCTGGATGCTGGGCAGCTCGGCGTGGAAGTCGTCCTCGAGGAAGTCCTTCCGGATCTGGATGATCGCGCGCGGGTCGCAGGTGTGGATCCACTCCGTGCGCAGCAGCAGGTGCTCGTCCGACCACCGCGGGAAGTACTGGCGCATCTGGTCGATCGTCATGTCGCCGCGCGCCCCGGCCTCGATCTGGTCGGTGAACCACGCGTCTGTCTGCGGGAAGCCGCGGCGGCCGGGGCCGTTCATCGGCGGATCGACCAGCATGATCTTGCTGGGCGTGGCGCCGTACCGGGCGACGGCCCGTGGCACGATGCGTCCGCCCATCGAATGGCCGATCATGCCGTAGTCGGTGAGGCCGACCGCCTTGGCGAACGCGGCGGCGTCCGCTCCGAGGGCGTTGATGCCGTAGTCGAGGTGGTCGCCCGCCTCCGACAGGCCGCGGCCGCGGACGTCGATGATGTAGACGTCGAACTGCTCGCCGAGGCGCTGGCCCACAAAGTCCCAGGTGATCGCCGGGCTGGTGATGCCCGGCACGATCAGCAGCGCAGGGCCCTTGCCGCCGTAGCGCAGGTAGTGCTGGCGGATGCCGTTGGCGCGGACGTTGGCACCGTAGAGAAAGGTACTGCTCACGAGGTCGTCTCCTGAGTGCTTGCGTGACCGATCGGCTGGTGATGCCGGGGCGGCGTGCTGTCCGACCGCCCGCCCTGGGCGGCGCCGAAGCTGGTGGCGTCGTAGCTGTAGACCCAGTCGGCCTTCACGCCCGAATTGCGCGGTGACACGATGCTGCGGATCCGGTAGTCGAGGTTCCGGATCGCCTGCTGGAAGCGCGTCGGCAGGTGATAGGTCCGGCCGCGCTCGCGGGATTCCAGCTGGACCCTGCTGGTCCGGGGCCGGCGCTCGGCCTCGTAGGCCTGCAGCGCCCGGGCCGGCTCGCTGCGGTTCGCGTCAAGGCAGGCGGCGAGCACCCAGGCGTCCTCGATGGCCATGGCCGCTCCCTGCGAGAGGAAGGGCAGCATCGGATGGGCTGCATCGCCCAGCAGGGTGACGTGGCCGCGGCACCACTGCTGCATCGGATCGCGATCGAACAGCCCCCAGCGGAACACGTGATCGACGTTGGACAGCAGCTTCTGGACGTTCGGATGCCATCCCGGAAAGGTCGCCTGCAGCTCGGCGCGCGTGCTGGGCACGTTCCAGCCTTCCTCGACCCACTTCGGCGATTCGGCGACGGCGACCAGGTTCACGCTGCGGCCGCCCTGCACGTAGTAGGTCACCACGTGGCTGCGCGGCCCCATCCAGATCGAGTTGTTCGGGCGGACGTAGTCGACCGGTCCGCCGACCGGAATCAGCGCGCGGAAGCACATGTGCCCGGTGTAGCGGGGGGCATCATTGCCGAACAGCGAGGCGCGAACGGTCGAGCGGACGCCGTCCGCGCCGATGATCACGTCGGCCTCGAACTCCTCGCCGTCGGCGAATCTCGCCACCGGCGTGCCGTTGACCTCGTCGACCCCGATGCAGGTCTTGTTGAAGGACGTGATCGCTTCCGGCAGGTCCGCCGACAGGACGTCGAGCAGGTCGGACCGGTGAACCTGGACGTAAGGCGCGCCGTAGATCCGCTCGAAATGACCTTTCAGCGGGGTGCGGAAGTGCTGGCGCCCGGTGCGCCAGTTCAGGGCGACGATAGCCTCGGGCAGGAAGCCTACCTTCAGGAAGCGGTCATAGAGGCCGAAGGCGCGAATGACCTTCACCGCATTCGGCGTCATCTGGATACCGGCGCCGACCTCGGAGAACTCCGGGGCCCGCTCGAAGAGGCGGACCTCTAGGCCGCGTTGCAGCATCGCGGTGGCCGTCGCAGCGCCGCCGATGCCGCCTCCGATGATCCCCACACGCAAACGTCTGGTCATCATTCCTCCAAATCGTGTCCGGCGCTCGATTTAACTGCACGACCAATTAATTGTCGAGGCCGGCCCGCGGATTGCTCCGCGGCCTCCAGTTCCTAGCTCCGCCAGCGAAGGGCGCGCTGTTCCAGCTGCTGGAGCACCAGGCGCTCCACGATCTGCATGACCACGCAGAACATGATCGCGACCGCGAAGGCGGGCGCCATCCGGAACATGCTGAAGTCGTGATAGACGCGGGCCCCGATGCCGGTGGGCTGGGCGAGAGCCTCGACCAGGATCACCACCTTCCAGGACAGCGCGAACGAGAAACGCCCCGCGGTGATCAGCGCCGGCACCAGCTGCGGCAGCAGCGTCGAGGTGAAGGTGCGCCACCGGCTGATCCGGTAGACCTTCGCCATCTCGTCCAGGGTGGTGTCGCGGGCCTGGACGCTGGAGCGCACGATGTTGGCGACGAAGGGCGTCACCACCAGCGACAGCGCGACGATGCCAGTCACCTCGCCCGTGCCGAGGCCGAGGATGGCGAAGATGATGTAGACCGGGTCCGGAACTGCCAGCATCAGGGCGAGGAGGGGCTGGAAGAAGGCCTCCACCCGCTTGTCGAGGCCGACGGCGATGCCGATGACGGTGCCGATCAGCGTCGACGCAACGAAGGCGGTTACCAGCCGTTCGGCGGTCGCCACCAGGTCGCGGTAGAGCTCCGGGGTCCCGAGCACCTTCCATGCCGCCTCGACCGTTGCCACCGGGCTCGGCACCCACGGATGCAGATGGGCCGACAGCACGAACCAGAGGACCAGGATCAGCGCGAATGCGATCAGGGCGCCGAGCAGCTTCGTCATGGCCGAGCTCTGCGGCAGAAGGGCCCGTCGCCGGCGCGGCGACGTCGCAAGGCCGATCATGCGCGGGGAAGCGTCGATCTGGGACATGTCAGGCCGCTTCCGCCCGCTTGCGGTCGTCCAGGCCCCACGCGTCGAGCACGCGCTCGACCACCTCGGCCTCGATCTGACCGATCCGCGAATCCTCGTAGAGGCGGGGTCGCTCGATATCGACGACCTTCTCCTCGAACACCCGGGCCGGGGAGCGGGTCAGGATGATCAGACGATCGGCCAGGAACACCGCCTCGCGGATCGAATGGGTGACGAAGATGACGGTGGACCGGGTGCGGGCCACGATCGAGCTCAGCTCGTGGCGCATCGTGCGCGCGGTCACTTCGTCGAGCGTGCTGAACGGTTCGTCCATCAGGATGTAGGACGGCTCGATCACCAGCGCGCGGGCGATCGAGGCGCGCAGGCGCTGGCCGCCGGAGAGCCGCATCGGCCACGAATCGATGAACCGCGAGATCTGGAGGACGTCCAGCAGGCTGCGGATCCGGCCATCCCATTCCGCCTTCGGAATGCCGGCCGCAGCGAGAACCAGCTCAAGATTCTGCCGCACCGTGCGCCAGGGCAGCAGCCGGTGGGTCTGGAACACGTAGCCCAGCCGCGGAAGCGGCTGTCCCGACCGGTACAGCACCTGGTCGTTCACCGACACGGATCCGTGCGTGGGCGGGAGCAGGCCCGAAAGAACGTTCAGCATCGTCGACTTGCCGCACCCCGAGGGGCCGACCACGCAGACGATCTCTCCGCGGCGCACGTTGAAGGCGAGGTCGGAGATGGCCGGCACATTGCCGTAGGAGACGCTGAGGTCGTCCACCCGGATGACGATATCGCTCATGCTTCCGTCCACTGTTCGAATTCCCTGGCGTGGGCGCCCTGCGCCCGGCTCAATCGCAACGGCGGCGGCGCCCGTCAGCGCGCGTCCCGCCACCTGAAGACGCGCCGCTCCGCCGGCCGCAGCACGCAGTATTCGGCGAACAGCACGACGGCCATGAACAGCAGCAGCCAGAGGTGGACCTCCAGGATCCGGAAATACTCCCAGGCATAGCTGAACTGGATGCCGAAGCCCTCGGTGGCTGCGCCGAAGATCTCGACCACGACAATGATCTTCCACGCCAGCGCATGCGCATTGCGCAGCGCGGCGAACATGTAGGGGGCGATGAAGGGCCCCAGCACATGGCGCATGTGGGCCCAGGTGCTGAGGTGATAGATCTGGGCCATCTGGTCCAGCTCGCGGTCCGCGCTGCGCAGGCCGTCGAGCAGGCCGGTGGTGACATAGGGGAAGGTGACGTAGGCGACCACGGCCACGTAGCCAATCTCCGAACCGTGGAAGATCGACAGCGACACGATGGCCGCGATGGCGCTCGGCGTCCGCAGCGCGAGGGTGACGTACGGCGTCAGCGTCTCCTTCAGCAGACCCTGGCGATTGATTGCGAAGGCCATCGCCGTGCCCAGCACGACCCCCGCTAGCAGGCCGCCGAACACCCGGGCCACTGAGATGCCGACGTTGACCCAGGTGTCGCCCGAAGTGAGGAAGGCTGGGAGTGCGCCGACGACCTCGACCGGGTCGCCGATGAAGTTGGTGAAGTGGTAGCCGAGGAACCAGGCGGGCACCAGCAGCACGACCGCCAACACCGACCACCCGATTGTCCTGCCTGTGCTCATCCCGCCATTCCGCTCGTTCGTCGTGGCGCGCCGCTATCGGGCGCGGCCTGTCGCTTCCTGCCGGATCCCTGCGGGCCGGCATCGGCGCCGGCCCGCAAGGCCCTGGTTCTATCGCCTACTGGGCGAAATAGTCCTCAAGGACGACCGCCACGTTCTCGGGCACTTCCTCGATCGGGCCACCCTCGCGCGCCAGGCGCTCGAGGAATCCGTGGGCCTTCCGGACGTTCTCGGTCGTGTAGTCGTCCGTGAAGTAGTGGTAGCTGCGGCCGTGCTCGATGATGAGGTTCAGAACGGCCTCGTCCTGAACGCCGATCGAGCTGCTGAGATACGGCTCGCGCAGGATCTCGTAGTCGGACTCGATGATCTTCAGGGTCGCCTCACGCAGCGCATCCCGCACCGCGAGGGCCAGCTCCTGATTCTCCATCAGCCATTCCTCGCGCGCGGCGAAGGTGGCGAACCAGGGCGAGAATCCCTCGTAATAATCGCGATAGGCGTCGAGGCTGTGCATCAGGACGCGGCCGTCCGTCTCGACGATCGCAGCACTCAGCAGCGGCTCGAAGTTGAAGATCGCCTCGACCTCGCCGGAGCCGAGCAGCGGAACTAGCGCCGCCGGCCCGACCTGCTGCAGGTCGTAGTCGGTGGCGACGTCGATGCCGTAGAGGTCCTGGAGGATCAGGCGGATGTAGGTGGTCGTCCCGGAGTCCATGCCGAAATGACCGACGCGCTTGCCGACGAGGTCCTCCGGCGTGGCGGCTTCGGAGCCGCCGGGGACGATGATGCCGGTGTAGATGCCCGCGTTGGCGTAGAAGACGGTGGCATCGAAGCCCTGGAGCCGGGCCGCCGCGACGCCGATCATGTCCTCGTCGAGACTGACCTCGAAGTTGCCGACGAGGAAGCTCTGGAACCCTCCGGACATCCCCATCAGGTCGATCTCGGCCTTGAAGCCGTGCTTCTCGTCCAGCTTCTCATGCTCGAGGATCAGCAGGGGCAGGGAGCTGATGCTGCCGCCGACACCCTGGATGCGCACCACCGGCCGGTCGTCCTGCGCATAGGCTGCACCCGAAACCAGGGCAACGGCCGCGCACATCGCGGTGCCAATGCCCGCGTATCTGGCCAAACCCATAGAAAGTCCCTCCATGCTTCGTGCTGTAACGGTTGTCTGGTGGGCCCGTGCTCGCGCCCTACGTCCTCCACGGCTGGGGGTTATTGGGCGGCCGGCCAATTAATTCCTTATGCGAGGTTCGCCACCCACATCAAGAGCGAATCGCGCCGAAGAGAGCCCGTTCGCGCGTTTCTCTTTCCGGTTGCGGATCGCGGTGGAGAATCGCCTGTCAGGCCGTGGCGATGCCGCGGGTCAGGACGCTGACCAGTTCGTTCACGATGACATCGGTCTCCGACTCCGCATCCATGCCGGGCACCAGCTCGTCCAGGCGATGGGTGCCGGAGAACAGGAAGACCGTGGCGCCCACGATCAGCAGCAGGCGCGAATAGACCGCCGCCTTGCTGAGGTGGGGCAGGGCCTTCTGCAGGGCCGCCGCATAGGCGTGAGTCGACGCGTCATAGGCCTTGCCGCGCAGGGCGTTCGACAGCTCCTTCGATTCGGTGTGCAGGCCCCACTGCATCCGCAGGAAGGTGGCTCCCTCCCGGCTGCGCCGCATCTCGATCAGCGGATCGAGAAACGCGCGGACCAGCGCCTCGGCGTCGGTGGCCTTGCCGGCCTGTTCCAGTTCGCGCAGCTTGTCGAGGCGCGCCTGGGATATCCCCAGCGCCTTCCCCATGTAGACTTCCTCGTAGAGCTGCCGCTTGCTGCCGAAATAGTAGTTGATCAGCGCAGTGGTGACCCCGGCGGCCTCGGCAACCTGGCGCAGGGACGACCCGGAATAGCCGAGGTCGGCGAAGACCCTCAGGGCCGCCTTCAGGATTTCCTCCCGCAAACCGCTCTGACCTTCCGGCCGCCCGGGCCCGGTCCGCCGCTTCGCCGCCTTGGTCATTGGCTGCATCGTCGTTCTCCTTTGGACGGCTGCTGCGCTATAGCGGCCCGCCGGCCCACGGGCAAGATCGGCAGCAGTGTCTGCGACGACAACGCCTGCGCCCGGCTCCCATGACAATTAACTGGTGGGCCAATTATTTTTCGGGCTAAACTGCATCGCCGTCCTGTCCCTGACCAGCATAGAGGTTGCCGATGAAGACGATCACCCTTGGTCAATCCGGTCCGCGCGTGGGTGTCGTCGGCCTCGGGTGCTTCGCCATGTCCGGCGCCTACGGCCCTGCGGACGAGACGGAATCGATCGCGACGATCCACGCCGCCCTCGACATGGGCATCAATCTCATCGACACCGGCGACTTCTATGGCATGGGGCACAACGAAAGCCTCATCGGGCGGGCGCTGCGCGGGCGGGCACGGGACCAGGCCGTGCTGTCGGTGAAGTTCGGCCTGATGCGCGCGCCCGACGGCAGGGCGCTCGGCTACGACGGGCGTCCGCGGTCGGTGAAGAACTTTCTCACCTATTCGCTCCAGCGCCTCGGCGTCGATCATGTCGACATCTACCGGCCGGCGCGGGTCGATCCGGACGTGCCCATAGAGGAGACGGTGGGCGCCATCGTCGAGCTGGTCGAGCAGGGTTACGTGCGTCACGTCGGTCTGTCGGAGACGCCGCTCGACGCGATTCGCCGGGCCTGCGCCGTCGCCCCGATCTGCGACGTGCAGCTCGAATACTCGCTGATGTCGCGCGGCATCGAGCAGGAGATCCTGCCCTACCTGCGCGAGAACGGGATCGGCGTGACCGCCTACGGCGTGCTTTCGCGCGGCCTCCTCGTGGGAACGCTGCCCGACGCGCGCAACACCGGCGACATCCGCGTCTCACGCCTGCCGCGGTTCAAGGGTGCCGAGAAGAACCTGAAGCTCGCGGACGCACTGGCGCGGGTGGCGGCCGAGCTCGGCATCACGTCGGCGCAGGCGTCGATCGCATGGGTCCTGTCCCGCTACGAGGGCATCGTCCCGGTCATCGGCGCACGCCGGCGCGACCGGCTGCAGGACGCCGCGGCCGCGCTGGCGCTCCGGCTTTCCCCGGACCAGCTCGCCGCCATCGAAGCCGCCGTTCCCGCCGACCAGGTCGCCGGCACCCGCTATGACGAGCCCCAGATGGCCCACCTCAGCGTGGCGTGAGACGACGCCTTCCGCCGGCCGCGACGGCGCGTCGCGCGGGAGAGCCGGCGCGCCTGCCTGCGCAGCTTCCTACAGGATGTCGCTCGCGTCGGTGATGCCCAGGCGCTCGGCGCTGCGCACGATGTGCGACTGCATGTAGTAGCGTGCCTCGTCGGGGTCGCGGCGCCGCAACGCCTCCAGGATGCGCTCGTGCTCCGCCACCGGCTCCCATGCGCGGTTGTACTGGGACTCGTACATGCGGACCGCGTGCATCACCAGCGGCCGGAAGGCGCGGTGGAGGTCCGTGAACAGCCGGACCCCGGCGAAGCTCACGATCATGTGGTGGAATTCGAAGTCGGTCGCCGCGCTGGCAGCGAGGTCGGCCGCGCGGGTCTGGCTCTTGAAGCTGCCGAGGTTGCGCTCGAGCATGTGGATCTGCTCGTCCGTGATACGCATTGCGGCGAGTCGGGCGGACTGGCTTTCGAGCAGGTGGCGGAAGCGCGAAATCTCGAGCTTCGAGTAGGTGGCGTTGGCGGAGATCACGTCCATGCCGCGCATGATCTCGGCCAGTCCATCCGGTGCGCCGGCCTCCGCCGGTTCGGATTTCGGCTCGGGACGCGCCAGCCAGTAGGTGCCGCGTCCTGGCTCCGTGCGCAGCATGCCCGCCGCTTCCAGCTGCGACAGCGCCTCGCGCACGGAGGTGCGGCTGACGCCGAGCAGGGCGGAGAGCTCGCGCTGCGACGGCAGCCGGCCGTCCTCCTTGATCTCGCCGGCGGCGATCATGTTTTCGATCTGCCGGGCCACGATCTTGGAAACCGGGGCCCACTGGGTCTTTTCCACTGTCTGCACCACCATGCCTTGCCTTCTTTGCCCGGTCCGCCTTCCGGCGCGGAACTGGTCTGTCCGGACAGTCCGCGTTGCCTCGAACTACGCCCGAGGAGCCGCGGTCTGCGTGCGATGATTCGCCGTTGACACGTCTCAACGCCATACTAGAGTGGGTGTACCCAAGGGAATGGTAGTCCATATCGCATGGACGAACCACACTCCCTTTGGCCCAAGTGGTCTAACCAGTCGGACCAATGCGTGCGCCCGCGACTGCGGCTTCGGATGAAGCGGTGCCGACTGCCAGCGTGGAGGAGGGGGGTTCGCAATGAAACAGCACAGCCAGTCACGAACCTGGCGAACGGGATTCGCCGCCGCGATGGCGGCACTGGCAATCCCGGCGGCAGCCGCGGCGCAGGACACCGTCAAGGTCTATGTCAGCGCCGGCTTCGACGGGAACACGTGGATGGACGCGTCGCTGAACCTGCTGCGCGCCATCGCCCAGACCAGCGCCTACAGGGATCGCGTCGAGCTGGAGATCCAGTCCGCCCGCGGTGACGCGCAGGTCCAGCAGCAGCAGATCAACGCGATGGTGCAGGCAGGCGCCGACATCATCATCGCGTGGCCGATCTCGCCGACCGCGCTCAACCGTTCGGTCCGCAATGCCTGTGCCCAGGGCGTCATCTTCATCACCTGGGACGCGCAGGTGACCGAGCCGTGCGCCTACTATGTCGGCATCAACCAGGAGTGGGCGGGCGCCGGTCCGGCAGAGTGGCTGGCGCAGACGCTGAACGGCGAAGGCAACATCATCTTCATGGGCGGCATCCCGGGGACGATGGTCGATACCCGCCGCAATGAAGCCGCCAAGGCCGTGTTCGCGGAATACCCGGGCATCCAGATCATCGCCGACACGCCGAGCATGTGGAATAACGCCACCGCGCGCCAGAAGCTCGCGGAGATCGTGGCGGCCCGCGGCTGGGACGCCATCGACGGCGTGTGGACGCAGACCGGGTGCTACGAGTTTGCCCTGCTGCAGGTGGAAGCAGGACGGGAGGAGTTCCTGCCCTGCGCCGGCAACGGGTCCAACGGCGAGCGCGTGGTGCAGCTGCCTGCCGGTTCCACGGAAGGGGCGCTCGGCGTGCCGGGCGTCTCGATGGGCTCCCCGCCCTGGGCCGCGCCCCATGCGTTCAAGCTCGCGATGCAGATGATCGACGGGGCCGAGGTGCAGAAGTACACCGAGATCCCGATGCCGCTGGTGCGCAGCGAGGACACCGTGCTCTGCGAGACGGCGGACCGTGCCGAGCTGGTCGAGAAGGACTGGACCTGCAACGCCGTGCCTCTGGACATCGCGCCGGCCAACTACTTCATCGACGTCTGGAGCAAGGAAGTGCCGGAGCTGGATCTGTACTCCGCTCTGAACGGCACCGTTCCCGAAGGCCAGTAGGCGTATCCGTCATGCCGCGGACCGGCCCCGCCCTTGGCGGTGGGTCGGCCGCGGCAGCGACGCCGTATGGCGATCAGAGGTGACATGACGAGCCGCGACACCGGCGGCAGCGCAGCCGCCGTCAGCATTTCCGGGCTGACGAAGCGCTACGGGTCGACCATGGCGCTCGACAACGCGGGATTTGATGTCCGGGCCGGGGCAGTCCACGCCCTGCTGGGCGAGAACGGCGCGGGGAAGTCCACACTGGTCAAGACCCTGAGCGGCCTGACCCGGCCGGATTCAGGCACGATCTCCCTGTTCGGCACGCCCGCGACGATCCGGTGCCCGCGCGACGCCCACGATCTCGGCATCCGCACGGCCTTCCAGGAGATCTCCCTAGTGAAGGACCTGAGCGTGGCCCGCAACTTCCTGCTGATGGAAGAGCCTCGGGGTCCGCTGGGTCTGGTGGCCCGCCGCCGGCTGGAGGCCATGGTGGCGGCAGAACTTGAGCGGTTCGGCCTGTCGCACATTGACCCGCGCGCGCGGGGCGGGGATCTGGAG
>CALKHQ010000310.1 GCA_937988735.1 uncultured Alphaproteobacteria bacterium | reverse complement strand
CCCGTGCCGCCGCCGTCAGTGCCGCGCTGTCCATCGGCGCACCCGCGCCGTGCGCCAGCAGCAGCGTCACGGGCGCCCCCTCCGGGCCGTCGAACAGGAAGTCGGTCACTCAGCCGGTCGTCCGCCGGGCCAGCCAGATATCGGCGTAGCGCACGCCGCGCGCGGCGATGCGCGCCCATTCCGACTGGTCGTCCAGTTCCAGGTAGCGCGCCCAGCCGCGGCGCGCCTCTGCCAGGTTGCCGGCCTGATACTCCAGGCTCGCCAGGTTGTAGATCGCGTCGGCGTAGTCCGGATCGATGGCGATTGCCTGCTCGAACTGGCGGCGCGCGGCCTCGGCGCGGCCCGCGTCGCGCAGCAGGCCCGCGAGGTTGAAGCGCGCCTCGACGAAACCGGGATCGCACCGGATCGCCAGCAGATAGGCTTCCTCCGCCTCCTCCAACCGGCCCGCGTCGCGCAGGCAGTTGGCCCGGTTGAAGGCGGCGACGGAATCGTCGGGGTCGAGTGCAAGGCATCGGCGGTAGAGCATCGCGGCCTCGTCGAGCTCGCCCGCGGCCTCGGCGGACTCGGCGGCGAGGAACAGCTCCTCCGGCTCGTCCTCCGGCTCCTCCAGCCCCAGCAGGAGCTGGCCGTCAAGCTCGCTCAGGCTGTCGCCGAGCCGAGCGTAGATCGCGCCCCGCGGCTCCGCGTGCAGCGCCAGCGCGGTCAGCGACGTCACCGGGCCGGAGCGGTGGACGGACCGGGCGATGTCGTACCAGCTTGCGCCGCCGGCGATCAGGCCCGCGTATTTCCTCGCGAGGATCAGGTCGCGGAAGCTGTGTGGCTCGCGGTCCCGCTCGAAGGCGTCGAACAGCGCCAGCAGCGCGCCGTCGCGGGGGTCGAGCCCCGACTGGTCGATGAGCGACACGCGGGAGAGCTGTGCCTCGCCCTCCGGCTGCAGCAGGCCCAGCAGGCGGAGAAAGCCGTTCTCGCTCAGCGGCTCATGCCCACCCGCGACCACGGCGTCGTAACGGACCCCGATCTCCCCGGCGCCGGCCCTGTCCAGCAGCCGGCGGCCGAACACCACCTCCCCGGTGCGGCGGGTGACCCCGCGGCGGAGCTGCCCGCCCTGCCGCTCGACTTCCCGCGCCACCAGGCGCCGCGGAAAGGCGGCGAGCGCACCGATGATGCCGACAGTCCTGCCGGCGACGGTCATGAGGTCTTGCGCCGGCGTTCGGGCTTCTCGGCCGGCTTCGCGGCAGCGGCAGCCTTCGCCTTGCCCCCCTTGCCGCCGGACCTGGCGGCCGGCTTCTCCGCCGGCTCCGCCGCCTTGCTCTTGCTCTTCGCCGGCGGCTTGGCCTGGGACAGGCTCGCCTTCAGCGCGTCCATCAGGTTGATGACGTTGCCCCGCTCCGGCGCCGCCGCGATGATCGGCTTGTGCCCCTTCAGCTTCTCCCGGATCATCTGCATCAGGGCAAGCTCGTAGCGGTCCTCGTACCGACCTGGGTCGAAGTCCGTTACCTTCTGCTCGATCAGCTTCTCGGCCAGCTCCAGCATCTCTGGATCCGGCTCCCCGGCCGGGATGCCGCCGAAATACTCGGCCGTGCTGCGCACCTCGCGTGGGTTGCGCAGGGTGGAGACGAACATCCCGTTCTCCCGCGGCCCGATTGTTACCACCCGCTCCCGGCTGGAGAGCACAAGCCGCGCAATGCCCACCTTGCCCGTGCGGCGCATGGCTTCGCGCAGCACAATGAAGGTCTCCTCGGCCATTGCCCCGTCGGGCGCAAGGTAGTAGGGCGCGTCCTGGTAGATGACATCGACCGCGTCCTCATCGACGAACGCCTCGATGTTCAGCGTGTGGTTGGATTCGATGCGCACCGCATCGAGGTCGGAATCCTCGATGATGATGTACTTCTTGTCCTCGTACTCGTAACCGCGCACCAGGTCCGACCGGTCCACCAGCCCCAGTTCCGGGTCCACCGGCCGCATGTTGATGCGGTTGTGGGTGTCCTTGTGGAGCTGGTTGAAGGTGATCCGCTCGGCCGTGCTGGTCGCCGGATAAAGCCGCACCGGACAGCTCACCAGGCTCAGCTTGAGGTATCCCTTCCAGCTCGCCCGTGGTGCCATGGTCGTTCTCCTCAGCCGTCGCGCGATGTCCCCTGCTGCGACGATATCCGAAGATCCCGCGCGAAATCATTGATTTCATGCCACGGATCGCCGGAAACAGCGAGAAGACCAGGAAGGGTAGAATAGTTCAGGTCCTCCGGAGCGTCGATGGACTCCAGGTCCTGCCAGCGCAGCGGCGCCGAGGCCGGCAGGTGCGTCCGCGCCCGCAGCGAATAGGGCGCGACCGCGGTGGCGCTGCGGGCGTTGCGGTGAAAATCGATGAAGATCAGGCGCTTGCGGTTCTCCTTGCCCATGGTGGCGGTGAAGACGTCCGGCTCGGCCCGGGCCAGCCGCGCGGCAATCTCCCCCGTCGCCCGGTGCACCTCCTTCCAGCCCAGCTTCGGCTTGACCGGCACGACGAGGTGGAGCCCCTTGCCGCCGGTGGTCTTGACGAACGGCACCAGGCCCAGCGCCTCGAGCTCGCCGCGGATATGGACCGCCGCCTCCACCACCTCGCGCCAGGCAATCCCCTCGCCGGGGTCGAGGTCGAACACGATCCGGTCCGGCTTCTCCAGCGTCCGCCGCAGCGCCCCCCAGGTGTGGAACTCGATCACACCGAACTGGGCGAGCGCGAGATAGCCCTTCGCATCCTCGATCGCGATGTAGCTCTTCTCCTCGTCCTCCGAGTTGGTGGTGGTGAAGGCCGCCACGGTGGGCGGCATGCCGGTGAAGGCGTGGCGCTGGAAGAAGCAGTCCTGCGGCCGCCCGGTCGGGCAGCGCACCAGCGAAACCGGCCGGCCGAGGATGTGCGGCAGCATGAAGTCGCCGACCTGCGCGTAATACACCGCGACGTCGAGCTTGGTGGCGCCGGAACGGCCGAACAGCCGCCGGGTGGGGTTGGTGACCCAGATCCCGGCGAGGTCGGCGTCGGAGATCAGCCGGCGGCGCGGGGCCGGCGCGGGCGCGGCGGAGAGCTCCGGCTCCCGCAGGCCACGGAACACCGCGTGTCGCACCATGTTGTCGGCGGTGCGGTTGGCGTAATGAATGTGCGCCGCCAGCACCGGGCGCACCCACTGCACGTCCTTCGGCCCGCCCTCCAGCGCGACCGCGCCCTCCCGCAGCGGCTCCAGCCGCGCGTGCAGCCGCTTCAGGTCGCCCGCATCGAAGCCGCTGCCGACCTTTCCGCGATAGTGCAGCTCGCCGTCCAGCCATTCCCCGAGCGCAAGCGCCGCCAACCCGCCGGCGGCCTCGGACGTGGTGTAGCCGACGATGACGAAGTCGCCGGCGGTGAAGGTCTTGACCTTGATCCAGCTCTTCGAGCGCCCCTCCTGGTAAAGAGCGCTCGCACGCTTCGAGATCACCCCCTCCAGCCCCATCTCGGACGCGCGCTCGTGGAAGGCAGTACCGTCGCCCGCGACATGGTCGCTGTACTGGATCGCGGCGCCCTCCGGCTGGCCGGCGAGCAGGTTCGCCAGCATCGCCTTGCGGTGCCGCAGCTCCACCCCGCGCAGGTCCCAGCCGTCGAGGTGGACGAGGTCGAAGGCAAAGAACAGCAGCCGGTTGCCCGCCCCCTCGGACAGTGCCTCCTGCAGGGCGGCGAAGCGGCTGATCCCCTTGTCGTCCAGCACGACGACCTCGCCGTCGATCACCGCCTCCCGGCACGGCAGCCGGGCGAAGGCCAGCCACAGGTCGCCGTAGCGCTTCGTCCAGTCGAGCCCGTTGCGCGTGATCAGGCGGACCGCCCCGTCGGCCACATGCGCCATGGTACGATAGCCGTCGAACTTGATCTCGTGCAGCCAGCCGTTCTCGGTCGGCGGCCTGTCCGCGGCCTGGGCGAGCTGCGGCCGCACCCGCCGCGGCGCCGGCCCCGCGACCGCCCCGGGCAGCGCCCCCGGGTCGCGCTTCGCCGGCCGGGCCGGCTTTCGCTTCGGCTTCGCCGCCGCCACCAGTTCCTCGATCCGCCGGCCCGATTTCACGCTCTCCGGCCGCGCCGTCAGGATGTCGAGTTCCGGGTCGGCCGCCAGGTCCTTTTCCTTGAACAGAAGCCAGTTGCGCCGGCCCTCCTCCCCGCCCGGTTTGGGCTTGAGGCGGGTCAGCATCCAGCCGCCGGCGAGCTTCTGCCCGGCCAGCCGGAACTTGAAGGCGCCGGACTTCAGGCTCTGCCCGGGATCGCCCATCGGCGCCCAGACGCCGGTGTCCCACACGATCATCGGACCGCCGCCGTACTCGCCCTCGGGGATTACACCCTCGAAGTCGATGTACTCCAGCGGATGGTCCTCGGTTTCCACCGCCAGCCGCTTGTCGGCGGGGTTGAGCGACGGCCCCTTCGGCACCGCCCAGCTTTTCAGTACGCCGCCGAGTTCGAGCCGCAGGTCGTAATG
>CALKHQ010000309.1 GCA_937988735.1 uncultured Alphaproteobacteria bacterium | reverse complement strand
CCACCAGGTCGATCGACGGCTGGAACACCCGTTCCCGCGCCTCGTCGAGCGTAGCCAGCAGCCGCCGCCGGTCGGCCACGTCGGCAATCAGCCGGGCATAGTCCTCGGCCGGGCCGGCGGTGACGGCGGTGCCCGCCAGCTGGGCCAGGTAGCCCCGCTCGGTCAGCACCTCGCCGTGCTCGTCCGTCTCGATCGGCTGTTCGGACAGCATGCCGTACAGCGTGGCGGAATCGTGCGGCCGGTGCGCCTGCGCCTGGGCGGCGATCGCGGCGTAGATGCGGCGGTGCAGCGGGTCGGCGAAGTCATCGGCCGCCACCAGGTCCGCGATGCGGTCGTAGACCCCTTCCCACGGCCCGATCAGGATCGCGAGCAGCGCGGCCTCGGCCTCCGGTGCCGTCGGCGGCGTGCGCAGGAGGTCAGACACGGCTCACTCCTCCCCCCCCCGGAAGCACCAGCTCGCGTGCTCGCGGCAGTAGCTGGTCTGGTTGAAGGTGGGTGCGCCGCAGAGCCGGAAGTCGTCGGCGCGCGGGTCGCCGATCGGGTACTGGCAGGTCGTGAACGGGCTCGGGGTCCGCGGCGGCGGCATGTCGTCGATGTTGATCCACCGCACCCGGGGCGGCGGGCTCTCCACCCGCATCGGCGGCGGGGTGGCGCCCAGCACGATGTCGCGGGTGATCTTGCTCCACCGGCGCGCCACGCGCCGCTGCACAGGGATTTCCCGCTTCAGCCCCTCGCGGTGCACCTTGGACAACACGCTGCTGCGGGTGCGCCCCATCTCGCTGGCGATCTCGGCCGCAGTCGCGCCTATCTCCCACCGAGTCTTCAGGTGGTGCACGTCGGCATCGGTCCAGGCGCAGGTGCCCCTCATGCACCGACCTCGATCAACGGTAGCGGGCCCTCCAGCGGCTGCGGGTCGGCCGGGTAGTCGCCCGGCCGCTCCAGCTCACGCCGGCACGCGGGAATCCACAGGCGGCGGGTGGTGAGATCCGCGCGCTTGAAGTCACGGCCCGGCCAGACGATCCACGAATAGCTGGTGGCCGAGACCGCCTTCGGATCCACCCGCCCCTTGACCATCGGCAGCCGCTCGCAGAACACCGCCTCCATTAGCGGCGGATGCGGCTTGAACAGCGTCTCGTAGCGCTCGATGCCTTCGGCGAAGGCGGTGCGCACCAGCAGCGCCACCCCCTGCCGGGCGATCTCCAGCCCGCGCAGCGCGAACTCGGCCGCCAGCCGGAACGGCGTGTTGGTGATGATCCAGTCCACCGCCGGTAGCCGCCGGCACGGCAGCAGGAAGTCGTCAACGACGAACCCGGCGCCATAGTCGTGCACGTCCGATGCGACGACCGAGCCGAAATACTCCGCCAGCGGCCGGGCCATGAAGCCGCGATTAGCCGCCGGCTCCCACACCGTCTGCGCCGCGAGCTGGTCGCGACGCCAGCCGTGCCCGATCAGCACATGCTCGATCAGAGCCCGCGTGCCCCACGGCGGGGTCGGGAAATCGTCCAGGCTGTCACGCGGCTCAATGCGTCGCGCCATGACCGCTGAGGATCGGTTCTGCCCCACGCCAACCCCCTGGATGCTTCCCCCGGTCAGCGACCGGCGGCTATCGCGCTGTCGATCCGCGCCTGCCGGCGCGCCAGACGCATCCCGGCGCGCTCGCGGGCGACGGCCAGGTCCAGCACGCCCAGCGCGTCGGCAACGTTGTCGTTCTGCGGGGCCCAGCCGCGCCCGCGCGCGATCGCCAGCATGTCGGGCTTGCCCGACATGCCCGACCCCGAGAAATGCTTCTTGATCTCGGTCGGCTCCACCCACTGCGGGGTGATCTGCCGGTGCATGCAGGTGGCGACGATCAGCGCCTTGCCGCCGAACATGATCTCGCAGCGGCGCTTGCTGTCGCGCTGCGGCCGGAAGATGGGCTCCTCGGCATAGACCGCCACCGGCCGGTAGCGGTCGAGCACGCCGGCGAGCCACCTCGGGAAGCGCAGCGTCCACCAGTCGTAGCTGTCGTCCTTGAACGACCGCGCGCCGTAGACCACGCCCTTGTGCGGGCCGACGCCCTTGCCGATGGCGATCTCCGGCCACCCGTCGACCGCCTCGGCGTCGGCATAGGCCCAGCCGGTGGACGTCTTCGACGGGTCGAGCGCGAGGATTCCCGCAGGCCCGATCGGCATGTTCCCGATGTCCGGCTCCTGGCTCATGCGAAGGGCGTGTTCGCGCTCTCGTTGGCGGGCTTGGGCTGCTTCCCGGCCGGGAACAACTCGCCCTGCCCGCCCAGGCCAAGCGCGTCAAAGCACATGCGAATGTTGTCGAGGCTTTCGTTCCGGTCCTCGATTTCCATCCTGTAGAGCCGGAGCGCGGCGTTGAAGTCCGCCATCCTGATGCCCGCGCCCTTTACCTCGCTGCGAACTTCGGTGATCTGCGCGCGCAGATCGCCGATCTCCTCCTGCAGCCGCAGGATGCGGTCGGCCGCCGATCTGATGATCGACTTGATGCCGGCGCTGTTGTCGCCGCTGGTGGGCTGGTTGATGTCCGCCATCCAGGCCTCCTTACGAGATGAGCCACAAGACGACGGCCGCCGCGGCGACGGCGAGCGCCATCCCCGCCACCACCGTCGCCACCCGCCCGGCCATCCGCCGCCACGCGGGGCGGCCGTCGGTCACCTGGCAGCGGTCGATCCACCGGAGCAGATCGCCCGCCGCCGTCATGCAGAGCGAGGCGATCACGAGGAGGACCGCCGCCAGTGCTCCGGCGGCGCGCTCGAACGGGCTGTGCCTGGTCCGCGTCACCGCTCGGCCCGGTGCGCGCGCAGCATTTCCAGCGACCGGACGAGCTCGCGCTCCAGCTGCTCCAGCCGGGCCTTCCGCCGCTCGTGGCGATGCCAGTCGGATCCCGGCGCGCAGACATGGGCGACGAACTCGCCGCCGTAGGTGCCGCACAGCGCCATCCAGTGCCGCCAGATCGGCGGCTGCGGGTTCTCCTCGGACAGCCAGCGCTCCACCGTGCGCTCGTCGGCGCCGGTATCGCGGCTAACCAGCTTGGCGGTGTGCCGCGGATGCCGCTGCCGCAGCCACGACTGCATGCGCCGCACCGCCTGCAAAGTGTGCGGGACGTCCCCCGTCGCTTGGTCCATCGCTTCCCCCGTATCCTCGGACGCGATGACTGACGGGGAGGAAGCGACGCACTCACGGGGGGACATTGCGTTGCGGGGTCTGGCAGCCGGGGGGCTCCAGAAGAACCGAAGGGCCGGGTGTCGCCGGGGGGCGGCGGCCGGCTTAGCAGCAAAGGCGAGCGCCGCCCCTGCGATCGCTCACCTGCATCAAAAAGAA
>CALKHQ010000308.1 GCA_937988735.1 uncultured Alphaproteobacteria bacterium | reverse complement strand
CGGTGCCGGTGAGCGTCTCGCCCGGCGCAAGCACGACGGTGCCGTTGTCCGGCGCCGCGCCCGTCTCCTCCAGGTTGAAGGCATCCACCGAGTGGGTGACCGGCTCGACGCAGAAGAAGGGCTGGCCGGGCGGGGTGTAGACCACCAGGTGGGTCAGCGGCGGGTCCGCCTCGATGCGCAGCGCCGCGCGCCGGGACGGCCAGGCGATTTCGGCAATCCCGGTCCAGCCGGCGAAGCCGTTGACCAGCCCCGTCCCGGCCACCGGTTTCGCCGCGCTGAAGTCCCACGACTCGGGGATCGGGGTCACGCCGGCGAACAGATAGCCATCGTCCACCCGGAACACCGACCGCGCCCGGAACGCCAGCGTCGCGTCGGGCGTGGCGTCGAACCACGGGTGGATGCCGAGGCCGGCCGGCATCGGTTCGTCGCTCTCGTTGGTCACCGACAGGGTGACGGTCAGCCCGTCCCCGGCGAGGCGGTAGCTCTGGCGGGCGGAATAGGCCCAGGGCCAGCCGCGCTTCGGGTCCGGCAGCACCAGCCGCACCTCGCGGCCGTCCGCATGCTCCACCTGCCACGGGCACTGCCAGCCGTCGCCGTGGAGCGCGTTCGGGTCCGGCGGCGCGTTGCGCGGCAGGTCGTGGCTGCGGCCGCGGAAGGTCAGCCGCCCGTGGGCGATGCGGCCGGAGAAGGGCACCAGCGGGAAGCAGGCGACGCCGATCGGGTCGCGGCGGGCGAGGGCGGCGGCGTCGGCCGCCCGCATCAGGTCCGTCCCGTCGGCGCGGCGGAAGTGGGTGAGCGATCCCCCGATCTCCGGCGCGACCCCGGCCTCGAGGCCGCCCGCCGCCAGCGTCAGGATCTCGGTCATCGCCCGGCCGCCCTGGCGCCGAAGGACCGGCCGCGGACCAGTCGCTGGTTCTCGAAGATCGAGCCCTGGTGCGGCGACAGCGGATAGGGCATGCGCACCGGCAGCGCCTCCATCCGCGGCTGGAGCGTGGACTGCCCGCGCACCATCTGCGCCTCGTACACGTCGAGCCCCGGGAACAGGTGCGCCGGCAGCACCCAGGCGTCGGCGGCGGCATAGCCGTAGAGCAGCAGGCGGCGGTCGCGGTCGGAGTTGTTCGGCTCCGACCCGTGGACCGTGCGCACGTGGTGCAGCGTCACCGACCCCGCCCGGCCGAGCAGCGGCACCGCCCGCTCCACCCCGATGTCGGTGGCGGTTGCGTCGATGGCGCCGACGAAGAACCCGTTGTGGTGGTGGTCGTGGACCGGCCCGCGGTGGCTGCCGGGGATGACCAGCAGCGGCCCGTTCTCGGGCGTGCAGTCGTCCAGCATCACTCCCACTTCCAGGATGTCGTCGTTGGTGTGGGGGTAGAAGGCCCAGTCCTGGTGCCATTCCACCGCCTCGCCGCCGCCGCGCGGCTTGATGTTGAGCTTGGTGTGCTGGAAGCGGACGTCGGGACCCAGCAGGTCGGCGACGATGTCCACCAGCAGGTCGCCGCGCAGCAGCCGGTCGAACACCGGATGCGCCGTGTGCGGGTTCTTGATCCGCCGAACCCGCGGGTTGGCGGCGCTGTGGTCGTCCTCCAGGTCGTAGCGGTCGTCGCTCGCCTTCACGAAGCGGGAGGCCGCCACCAGTTCGTCGATCGCGGCGCGCGCCTCCGCGACGGTCTCGGCGGGCACCACGTCCTCGACCAGCAGATAGCCGTTCTCCCAGAAGAACGCCGCCTGTTCCCGGCTCAGCATCGCCGTCCCTCCCGTCGTCAGTCCCCGGACCTGCGGAACCGCAGCTCCTGGATCATCACCGCGCCCACCAGCAGCGCGCCCTTGGCCACGTCCTGCCAGAACGACTGCAGGCCCACGAGCAGCATGCCGGTCTTGAGCACGCCGAGGATCAGCACCGCCAGCACGGCGCCGACGATCGTGCCCTTGCCGCCGGCGAGCGCGCAGCCGCCGAGGATCGCGGCGGTGATCGCCTCCAGTTCCAGCCCCTCCGAGCCGGAGACCGGCTGGCCCGAGCCGGTGCGCGCGGCGAGGATGACGCCGGCGAGCCCGGCGGCGATGCCGCTGACCGTGTAGATCGCGATGCGGTACTTCGTGAGCCCGATGCCCGCCAGCCGTGCCACCACCGGGTTGCCGCCCATGGCGTAGACGTTGCGGCCCGGAATGGTGAACCGCATGAAGCAGAAGAACAGGACGGCGACCAGCAGCATCAGGAACACCGGCACCGGCAGGAACCAGACGAAGCCGGAGCCGATCCAGCGGAAATCCTGGTTGAGGATGCCGATCGACCGCCCGTCGGAGATGATGAGGGCAAGCCCGCGGAAGGCCGCCATCGTCCCCAGCGTTGTGATCACCGGGTTCACCCGGCCGAAGGTGATGATGAGGCCGTTGATGCAGCCGGCCGCCGCGCCGGCGGCGAGCGCCGCCAGTACCCCGACGGCGGCCGACCCCGAGGCTTCGATCGCCAGCGCCGCGACCAGCGTGCACAGCCCGGTCGCCGAGCCGACGGAGATGTCGAGCCCGCCGGAGACGATCACCATCGTCTGCGCGATGGCGAGCACGCCGAGGATCGAGACGCCGAGCACGATGTTGGTGACCGTGCGGCCGAGGAAGAAGGCGTCGGGACGGATCGCGCCGAAAATGGCGATCAGCAGGATCAGCGCGATCAGCAGGCTGAGGTTCTGGGTGCCGATGGTGTTGCGGATGAAGTGCATCGCGGGGCCCGGATGCCCGGCGCGGCCGCCGCGGACCGTGGCCTCGGTCATGACGCCGCCCTCCGGCCATCGAGGTTCTCGCCCATCGCCAGCCGGAGGATGTCGTCCTCGGTGGCGCCCGCGGTCTCGAGCTCGCCGACGATGGTCCGGTCGCGCATCACCAGGATGCGGTCGGTCACGCCCAGCAGCTCGGGCATCTCGGAGGAAATCATGAGGATTGCCATCCCCCCTTCGGCCAGTTCCTCGATCAGGCGGTAGATTTCGGCCTTGGCGCCGACGTCGATGCCGCGGGTCGGCTCGTCCAGGATCAGCACCTTCGGCTGCCGCGCCAGCCAGCGCCCCAGCACCACCTTCTGCTGGTTTCCGCCGCTGAGCTTCGACACGAGCTGCGAGAGGCTCGGCGTCTTCACCTGCATCCGCTCCACCATCCGCGCCGCGATGGCGGTCTCGGCCGACCGGCGGACGAAGCCCGCGATGCTGATGCGGTCGGGGACGCACAGGCTGATGTTCTCGCGCACGCCGCGCATCATCAGCAGCGCCTCGTGCTTGCGGTCCTCGGGCGCGAAGCCGATGCCGGCGAGGATGGCGTCGGCGGGGCTGCGCAGCCGCACCGGCCTGCCGGCGACCCGCACCTCGCCGGCGAGCGCGCGGTCGAAGCCGAAGATCCCCTTGGCGAGCTCGGTGCGGCCGGCGCCCATCAGCCCGCCGAGCCCGACCACCTCGCCGGCCCTCACCTCCAGCGAGCAGTCGCGCACCTTCTCCGTGGTGAGCCCGCGCACCGCGAGCATCACCTCGCCCTTCGCGCGCTGCCCGGTCTGGTAGAAGCTCTCCACCGGCCGCCCGACCATGAGCTGGGCGATGTCGCGCTCGTTGACGTCGGCGATCGGGCGCACGTCGATCAGCGCCCCGTCGCGCAGCACCGCCACCCGGTCCGCGAGCGGCATGATCTCGTGCAGCCGGTGCGAGATGTAGATGACCGCAACCCCCTCGGCACGCATCCGGCGGATGACGGCGAACAGCCGCTGCGCCTCGTCCTCGGTCAGCGACGAGGTGGGCTCGTCCAGAGCCAGCAGGCGCACGCCGGACTTGAGCGCCCGCATGATCTCGATGAGCTGCCGCTGCGCCGGGCCCAGATGCCGGCACAGCCGCCGCGGGTTCAGCTCGTTCTCCACCCCGAACTGGCGCAGCAGGTCCATCGTCCGCCGCTCGAGGTCGGCCCAGTCCACGAACAGGCCGCCCCTGCGCCGGAAGTCGCCGATGAACACGTTCTCGGCCACGGTCAGCTCGGCGACCGTCTCCGGCTCCTGGTGGATGACCCGGATGCCGAGCGCATGGGCGTCGGCCGTGCCGTTCAGCGTCACCGGCCGGCCGTCGGCCGTCACCGTGCCGCTGTCGGGCTGGTACTCGCCCTCCAGGATGCGCATCAGCGTGGACTTGCCGGCGCCGTTCTCGCCGACCAGCGCCAGCACCTCGCCGGGAAGGAACTCCAGCGTCACCCCGCGCAGCGCCTGCACCGGCCCGAAGGCCCTGGAGACGTCGGCGACGCCGTATCTGCTGCCTGCGGTCATCGGCTGCGTCGGCGGGCGGGGAGCGGCCGCAACGGCTGCGGCCGGCTCCCCGCGCCCTCCCCCTGCTACTGGCAGCCCAGCCGGTCCCGGTACTCCTCGAAGTTGTCCCGGGTGATGTAGATGGCGGGCATCATGATCGGCTCGGTCGGCATCGGCTCGCCGTTGACCACGTGGTCGTACAGCACCTGGATGCCGGTCGCGCCGTGGCTCGCGCTGTCGAACCACATCGAGCCCTTGAAGCCTTCGGCGCTCTGGATCCCGTCGCAGGCGCGGCTGCCGTCGATGCCGATGCCGAAGCCGGCGTCGGCGTCGTAGCCGGCGTTCTCCAGCGCGCGCACGCCGCCCAGCACGCCATCGTCGTTGCAGGCCCAGAAGATCCAGTTGGTGACCTCCGGATTGCCGGTGAGCACCGTCGCCATTGCATCGACGGCGCTCACCATCGTGCCGTCATAGGGGATGTTCAGGATGTCCTCGGCCGGCCAGTCCGGGAACGCCTCCATCCAGGCCGCCTCGGCGCCCTGGTTGCGCTTCATGCAGGTCTCGATCTTCTGGTCCTCGATGCTGGCGATCCTGACCACCGCATCGGGGTCGTCGGCCCAGCCGGAGGCGTCGTAGAGCTTGACCAGCTCCCCGCCGACCTGCCGGCCGATGTTGAAGGCGTCGATGCCGACATAGGGCACCGGGGTGCCGTCCTCGAAGTAGATGTCGTCGTCAACCGCGACGATCGGGATGCCGGCCTCCTGGGCCTTCTGGGCGATCACCGGCCCCAGCGCCAGGTCGGGCACCACGATGGCGATGCCGGCCACGCCGTCGGCGACCATGGTGTCGAAGGCGGTGATGGTGAGGTCGGCGTCGAACTGCACGTCCTGGTGCATCAGCTCGGCCCCCAGCTCGGCCGCGCGCTGGCGGGCGCCCTCCACCTCCGACACGAACCAGGGATGGTCGCCCATCTTGTTGATGTAGCCGAACTTCAGCCCGCCGTCCTGTGCCGACGCGCCGGCCGCCAGCCCGGCGGACGCCAGCACCGTCGCCGCCGCCAGCAGGCGCTTGCCCGTTGCCCTCGTCATCGTCTCCTCCTTCCGTTCGCCCTTGTCGTTCCCGAACCTGCGGGGCCTTGCCGTCCTCGTTGCGGCTGCGTCAGCCGTGGAACTGCACCGAGCCGCCGCCGTCGACCATCAGCGCGGCCGCGGTGATGAAGCTGGCCTCGTCGGAGGCGAGGAACAGCACCGCGTTCGCCACTTCCTCCGGCTGGCCCACCCGCATCATCGGGTGATAGCTCTCCGCCCGCCGGCGCTCGGCGGCGGGGTCGGGGAAGGTGTTCCAGTAGGCGACGGCGATCGGCGTCTCGATGTAGCCGGGGCAGACGCAGTTCACCCGTATTCCGCGCGCCGCATATTCCACGCCCAGCGCACGGGTGATCCCCAGCACCCCGTGCTTGGCCACGGGGTAGGGGAAGGTCTTCGGGATGATCTGGAAGCTGTGGACCGAGGCGACGTTGACGATGCTGCCGCGGCCCTTGTCCAGCATCGCCGGCAACACGGCCTTGGAGCAGTACCACACCGCGTCCATGTCCACGGCGAAGCAGCGCCGCCAGTCCTCGTCGGTGAGCTTCAGCGGGTCGTCGAAGACGGCGATGCCCGCGTTGTTGACCAGGATGTCCGGCGCCCCCAGCGCCTGCGTCACCTGCCCGACCATGGCCGCGACCCGATCGGGCCTTGCGACGTCGGTCGGCACGGCCACCGCGCGGCCGCCGGCGGCGGTGATCGCCGCAGCCACCGCCGCCCCCGTCTCCGGGTTCAGCTCCGCGATGCCCACGGCGGCGCCCTCGGCGGCGAAGCGGCGTGCGATCGCCTCGCCGATGCCCTGGCCTGCCCCGGTCACGATGGCAACCTTGCCTTCCAGCCGTCCCGTCATCGGTCCCGATCCCAGCTTGCTACCAGTCCACCACGGTGCCGTCGGCCAGCACTGCGTTCGTCGCGTGCAGCACCTCCTGCGCGAAGGGGTGCTTCGCCGCTTCCGCCTCGTTGACCTCCACCCCCAGGCCGGGCCGCTCCGGCACCGGCCAGTGCCCGTCCACCAGGGTCAGCGGGCTGTTCTCGACCACGTCGTGAAACCAGGGCACGGCGCCGCTCATCTCCTCCTGGATCACGAAGTTCGGCGTCGCGACCGCGAAATGGAGCGCCACCACCCCGGCGAGCGGCCCCAGCGGGTTGTGCGGCGCCACCCCGCAGGCGGCGGTCTCCGCCATCGCCGCGATCTTGCGCGCCTCGGCGAGCCCGCCGCAATGGCAGATGTCCGGCTGGGCGATGTTGATCGCCCGCGCGTGGAACAGCGGCTCGAACTCCTGGCGCCCGATCAGCCGCTCGCCGGTGGCGATCGGCACCGACACCCGGCGCGACACCTCCAGCATGGCCCGGGTGTCGCCCGGCGGGACCACCTCCTCGACGAACATCGGCCGGTGCGGGGCGAGGGCGCGGATGTAGTCGATCGCGGCACTCGCCGACGCGCAGCGGCCGTGGAAATCGACCATGATGTCCACCCCGTCGCCGACCGCCTCGCGCAGCGTTGCCATCATGCCGGCGACATGGTCGATCTGGGCGGGGGAGGCGGTGTAGTGGGTGTAGGGGATGAACACGGCCTTGAGCGCGCCGTAGCCGCGCTCGACCACCGCCCGCGCCCGGTCGGCCAGCGCGGCCGCCTCCGTCGTCTCGTAGACGGCGGTCATGTCGCCCATGCCGAGGTGGGTGTAGACCCGGACGCGGTCGCGGGTGCGCCCGCCGAGCAGCCGCCACACGGGCACGCCGAGCGACTTGCCGAGAATGTCCCACAGCGCGATCTCGATGCCGCTGATCGCGGTGGCGCCGATCACGCCCATGCGCCAGAAGCCGTGCTTGTGCATGATGCGAACGATCTGCTCGATGTCGCGCGGGTCGCGGCCGGTGATCAGCGGCGCCAGGTCCTCGATCGCGCCGACGACGGCGCGCGTCTTCCACTCGAGGGTCGCCTCGCCCCAGCCCCAGAGCCCGTCCTGGTCGGTCTCGACCTTGACGAAGATCCAGTTGCGCATCTGGGCGTTCACCACCCGGGTGCTGATGCGGGTGATCCTCATCGCGGTCCCGCCGCGTCGGGGCTGCGGCGCGCCTTCGCCATCGCTGCGTTCCCTCCTGCGCCGCGGGTTGGTCCCGCGGCCGTTGGAAGGAGCCTAGTATATGTCCGACAAAATCTGCAAGCCCCGGGTTCAGGCCCCGGTCGTCGATTCGGGCGCGGGCGTCATCACCGGCCGCAGCTCGGTCGCCGCCGCCTCGATGACGAAGGCCATGGCGGCGCGGGCGCGGGCGGTGTCGCGGGCGGCGATCGCCTCATAGACGGCGGCATGGATGGCATAGCCGTTCTCCTGCGGGCCGCCGATCCGCTCCTGCAGCCGGAAGCTGGCGGTGAGCGCCGCGCGCACCGGGGAGGCGAGCTGGGCGAACAGGCTGTTGCCGCTGGCGAGCAGCAGGCCGACATGGAAGCGGATGTCGGCGTCGTAGAAGCGGACAGGGTCGAGGCCGGCCAGCCGCATGTCCTCGATCGCCGCGCCCAGCTCGGCCAGCCGTGCCGGGTCGCCGCGTCGCGCCGCGAGTTCCGCCGCCGCCGGCTCGATGGTCGCGCGCAGCTCCAGCAGGTCGGCGAGGAAGTCGGGGCCGAACCCGTCCGGCGCGTGCCACAGCAGGACGTCGGGGTCGAGCAGGTTCCAGGCCGCGCGCGGGCGCACCCGGGTGCCGCGCCGGCGCCGCGGCTCGATCAGCCCCTTGGCGGCCAGCACCTTGATCGCCTCGCGGATCGCCTGGCGGCTGGTGCCGAAGCGCTCGCACAGCTCGACCTCGCGCGGCAGGTCGCTGCCGACGGCAATCTCCCCCGACACGATCTGCCGGCCGATCTGGTAGACTACCTGGCCATGCACGCCGCCGCTGGGATAGGCGCGGTCGTCCGGCATCGGATCCCTTTCTGTCCACTGCGGTTGACGCTCCGCAATATGTCGTACTTATTAGGGTCACGCAATCGGGCCGGCTCACGGCCGGCCGGGTTGGCGCCAAGAAGAGCCGAGGGAGGAGGAAACCATGGCTGCAAAGCCTGAATGCGTTGTCGAGGCAGGCTGCTGGCTGGCCGAGGGGCCGTGCTGGAACGCGGCCGAGCAGAGCCTGTACTGGACGGACGTTCCGGCCCGTCGGCTGTACCGGTGGTCGCCGAAGGGCGGCCTGCACCACTGGGACGTGCCCAACATGATCACGGCGATGGCGCCGCGCACCCGCGGCGGCCTTCTCGTCGCCGAAGTGCACGGGCTCTCCTTCTTCGACACCGAGACCGGCCGCCTGACCCCGTTCGTGGCGCCCGAGGCCGACAAGCCGCTCAACCGGTCGAACGACGGCGGCTGCGACCGCCAGGGCCGGTTCTGGTACGGCACCATGTACAACAACCTTGCCGACGATGGCTCGCCGATCGACATCCCCGGCAGCACCGGCTCGCTCTACCGCGTGGACCCCGACGGCACCTGGCACACGATGGTGACCGACGTCGGCATCTCGAACACGCTGGCGTGGACGGCCGACGAGAAGCGGTTCTACTTCGCCGACACCTTCGCCGGCATCTACGCCTTCGACTACGATGCGGCCTCCGGCACGATCAGCAACCGCCGTCCGTTCGCCATGCAGGACCGGCCGGACCTCGAGGGCCGCGGGCACCCCGACGGGTCGGCGATCGACGCCGAGGGCTTCCTGTGGAACTGCCGCTGGGACGGCGGCTGCGTGATCCGCTTCGCGCCCGACGGCAGCATCGACCGGATCGTCGAGCTGCCGTGCAGCCGGGTGACCAGCGCCGTGTTCGGCGGGCCGGACCTCGACACGCTCTACATCACCACCGTCACCTACGGACTGGACGAGGCGCAGCGCGCGGACCAGCCGCTCGCCGGCAGCATCTTCGCCTACGATCCCGGCGTCCGCGGCCTGCCGCAGGGGGTGTTCGCCGGCTGAGGCAGCGCCCTCACCGGCAGTCGAGGAGCTCGCGCAGCTTCAGGGCCAGGTCGCGCTTCCGGTAGGGCTTGGGCAGAAGCTGCGCCCCGTCGGGCAGGTGGTCCTGGCCCGCTGCCGTGCCATGGGCGTGGCCGGAGGTGAACAGCACCGGCAGGCCCGGCCGACGGCGCTGCGCCTCCTCGGCAAGCTCCCGCGCCGTCACCCTGCCGGGCATGATCACGTCGCTGAACATGAGGTCCACCGGCTCCGGCCCGTCGAGGATGGCGAGCGCACCGACGGCCTCCGACGCCTCCAGCACCCGGTAGCCGAGGCTGCGGAGCTGGCGGACGGCGAGCCGCCGCACCTCCGGATCGTCGTCCACCACCAGCACCGTCTCCGTGCCGCGCGGCATCTCCGCGCCCTCGCCGGGCGCCGCCTGGGCGGCGGCCTGCACCGCGCGGCGCAGGTAGAGCCGGACGGTGGTGCCGCGGCCGATCTCGCTCTCGATCTCGAGATGGCCCTCGGACTGGCGGGCGAAGCCGTAGACCATGCTGAGGCCGAGGCCGGTGCCGCGGCCCGCCTGCTTGGTGGTGAAGAAGGGCTCCACCGCACGTTCGATCACCTCCTGCGGCATCCCGCAGCCGGTGTCCGTCACCGCGACCATCACGTAGTCGCCCGGGCGCACGTCCGGCTTGAGCGCCGTGCGGTCGGGGCCGAGATGCACGTTCGCGGTCTCGATCCGCAGCGTGCCGCCGTCCGGCATTGCGTCGCGGGCGTTGATGGCGAGGTTGAGCACCGCGTTCTCCACCTGCGCCCGGTCGGCGAGCACCGGCCACAGGTCCGGCTGCAGCGCGGTGGTGATGACGACGGTGGCGCCCAGCGTGCGCCGCAGCAGCTCCTCCAGCCCGGTGATGAGCTGGTTCATGTCGAACTGCGCCGGCGACAGGTGCTGCATCCGGGAGAAGGCGAGGAGCCGGCGGGTCAGCGCCGTGCCGCGCTCGGCGGCACGCAGCGCGCGGTCGATCGCCTGGCGGATCTCCGGCGGCATCGGCTCGCCGGGCAGGTCGAGGTTGCCGATCACCACCATCAGCAGGTTGTTGAAATCGTGGGCGATGCCGCCGGCGAGCTGGCCCACCGCCTCCATCTTCTGCGCCTGCAGGAGCTGGGCCTGCAGCGCCTTCTGCTGGGTGATGTCGTTGATCACGAACAGGTGGCGCTGGAAACCGCCGGCGGCGTCCCGCTCCACCAGGCCCGAGACGAGCGTGTCGAGGACGCGGCCCCGGCTGCTGACGAGCTGGCATTCCACGCCCTCGACATGCTCCTCCCGGCGCAGCCGCGGCATGATCTCGCCGAGGAAGGCCTCCCGCCCGGCGGGCGTCATCACCATCGTCGCCGGCTGGCCGAGCACGGCCTCGCGCTCGTGGCCGAGGATCGCGCACCACTTGTCGCTGACCGAGATCAGGCGGCCCTCGTCGTCGGTGGAATGCATCATCACCGGCGTCCGGTTGTAGAGCGAGCGGTAGCGCTGCTCGCTCTCGGCCAGCGCGCGGCGCGCGCGCTCGCGCTCGGTGATGTCGCGGGCGACGCAGACCAGGCTCCCCACCCGGCCGCGCTGGTCGAAGATCGGCGCCTTGGTCGAGGAGAACCAGCGGATGCTGCCGCCGGGGCCGGGCACGGTCTCGATCTGGTCCACGATCGGCCGGCCCGTGCGGAAGATCTGCTCCTCCTCGGCGCGGATGCGGGCGGCGTGCTCCGGGTCGCAGAAGGCGTCGTCGGTGATGCCGACCGCGGCGCGGGTGTCGCCGAGGCCCAG
>CALKHQ010000307.1 GCA_937988735.1 uncultured Alphaproteobacteria bacterium | reverse complement strand
GAGATGCTCGGCCGGCCGCCCGCGGAGCGGATCGACCTCGGCGAGGGCGCCCTGGCCGACCTCGCGCCGCGGGCGGACGTCGAGCAGCAGTACCGCACCATCGTCGCCAACCTGTCGAGCGAGGTGGTCCTCGACACCAACGTGATCTCGATCACCTACCAGGACCGCCAGCCAGAGGTGGCGGTCTACCTGGTCAACGAGATCGTGCGCGAATACGAGCGCTTCAGCGACGAACGCCGCCGGCAGACCGCCGACATGTCGCTCGCCTGGATCCAGGAGGAGGTGGACGCGTTGCGCCAGCGCGTGCAGGAAGGCGAGCAGCAGATCGCGGACTACCGGGTGCAGGCGGCCGAAGGCTCAGGCCAGAGCTCCACCGATCTCAACGGCCAGATCTCGGAGATGAGCCTGCAGATCGCCCGCGCCCGCCAGGAAGTGGCGCGGCGCGAGGCGCTGATCCAGGCGATCGACAGCGGTGACGCCAACGCCATCGCCAGCGGACTCCCCGGCTCCGACTTCCACTCCGGCATTCTCGACAGCCTGATCGAGCAGGAGAACCAGCTCGAGGTGGAGATGTCGCGGCTCGCCAGCCAGTTCGGGCCTGAGCATCCGCAGTACCAGACCGTGGCCGCCAGCCTTGCCCGGGTGCGCCAGGGGATCGGCACCGAGCTCGGCCGCATCCGGACCAGCGTCGAGACCGAGCTTGCCCAGGCGCGGACCGAGCTCGCGTCGCTGGAGCGCGAGCTGGCGGGGCTCTCCCGGCAGCGGGCCCGGCTCGAGACCAGCGAGCTCAGCGTGCAGGATCTGGAGCGGCAGGTGTCGGCGGATCGCAGCGCGCTGGAACAGATGCTGCTGCTGTCGTCGCAGTACAGCCTCGTCGGGTCGACCCGTGGCGTGGACGTGGAGGTGCTTTCCACCGCCGTGGACGCCGGCAGCACGCCGCGCCCGAACAAGAAGCTGCTCTCGCTCGCCGCCTTCCTTCTGGCCGGCACCCTGGGTCTGTGCGCGGTGTTTGCCGTGGACTATTCGCGCAAGCGGGTGACGCGGCCGGATCACCTCGCGATGGCCGGCTTCGGCCGCTACATGGGCCAGGTGGTCGCCGTCGGCGCGCCCAACGTGCGCCGGCTGGTGGAGCGCATCGGCAAGGGCAAGCTCACCCGGCCGCTGCTGCGCGCCATCGAGCAGGTTGGCCAGATCCTGATCCGCACCGAGGACGAGCAGCATCATGACGGGCCACTGACCGTCGCCGTCACCTCCTGGGGCCACGGCGAGGGCAAGTCCACGCTCGCCTTCCTGATGGCGCTGGTGGCCGGCCAGATCAACGGGCGGGCGCTGCTGGTCGATCTCGACCTCAGGGCCTCGCCGCTGCGCGGGGTGTGGCCGAATGCGGAGCAGGGCGGCATCGGCGTCGGCGACTTCGCCGCCGATCCGTCGCTGCGACCGGAGCTGGGAATCGTCCGTACCGGGCTCGGTTTCGACTACATCGGACCCGGGAACTGCATCGGCAGCCCTGCCGGCCTCATCCGCGCCTTCCTCGCTTCCGACGCTTTCCGCGCCGCCCGGCACTACGACGTCGTCATCCTTGATTCGGCGCCGATCGGTCCGGTCGCCGACAGCCACCCCCTGTTCGCCGTCGCCGACTGCGTCGTGTTTTCGGTCATGGAGGGGCAGACGCGCATCTCCAGCATTGCGCGGGCGGTGGAGGAGATTCCCCGGGTCGGCCTGCGCAAGGTCCGCTTCGTCATGAACGGCGTGCGCGGCAAGGTCAGGGGCGACGAAGCCGAATATCTGACCCCCATCGGTCACCGCTGACGACGATGCCGTGGCTGGTGCCGACCCCGGCGGCCCGCGATCGGAGCATCCTCCGGAGCCGCCGTGCACGCCGCCGCTTAACGCCATCTTTACCCGCATGGGTGAAAGTGAAGCCTCCGACAACGCGGAGGCGATCGTGCGGCAGTCCGACAGCATCTACAGGGTTCACCACGGCGCCGTCTTCGTCGACCCGGTCGATGACGTCCGCTACGGGCGCGTGGCCCGGTCGTTCGCGCTGTTCGCCTATGCCGGCATCGGCTGGGCGGTGGCAGCGCTCGCCCTGTTCGGGCTCGCCGACATCCTGTGACGGCCCCGCGCCGGCAGGCGCGGTGCTGACCAACTCTTCAGACGCATATCCGTTCGTCCCATGCTACCGTGAGTAGCAGTGGCCGGTCCGCGCCCGGCGCGGCGGCCTGCAGCGCGTCGGCAGCAGCAGCGGGACTTCCCATGGCGATCGAGCGGTCCGGGCGCGCCCCGCGGCGCCCCATGCTTGCCGCGGCAGCGGCGCTGGCGCTGGCCGTCGTTGCCGCCTCACCCCTCCTGGCGCAGGATCGGATGGCGTTGGGCGTCGTCACCCATTTCGGTCAGGGCTGGAGCCTGGACCTGCAGGCGGAGGTGGCGGCGCTGGGGGCGACAGCGATCCGCGACGGCATCAACTGGACGCTCGCCGAGCCCGAGCCCGGCCGCTACGACTTCTCCGACTCGCGCACCGGCTTCCCGGGCCAGCTCGACCCCGGCCTGTTCACCATCGTCAACTTCAGCTACCCGAATCCGGCCTACGACGGCGGCACCACGCCCCACACCGACCCCGGCCGGCAGGCACAGGCGGATTTCGTCGCCGCCGTGGTGGACCGCTTCCCCGAAATCGACGCCGTCGAGGTCGGCAACGAGTTCAACGCCCAGAACTTCGTCAGCGGCACGGTGAAGACCAGCTCCTACGAGGAGCGGGACGAGTTCTACTTCGCCATGCTGTGCGCGGTGTACGAGGCGGTGAAGCGAGGCCACCCGCAGGTGCAGGTGCTGGGCGGGGCCACCCATTCCATTCCCGTCGCCTACCTGCGCGACCTGTTCGCCCACGGCGCGCTGGACTGCATGGACGGGCTCGCCATCCACCCCTACACCTCGCAGCCGGAGCAGCTTGGCGACCATCTGGCGCTGCTGCGCGCCGCCATGGGGCCGAACCCGGTGCCGATCCACGTCACCGAGTTCAGCCAGGAGGTGGCGACCCCGGCGGAGGCCGCGCCGTATCTGGTGAAGACGGTCGCGGTCATGGCCGCATCCGGCGTGGCAAGCGCCACCTGGTATGCGCTGCTCGAACAGCCATACTACAGCAACATGGGCCTGCTTGGCACCGACCGGTCGCTGCGCCCCGCGGCCCGCGCCTTCGCGCTGATGCAGGGGCTGCTGCAGGCCCACGGCAACCCGCACGACGTCAGCCCCGACCGGCTGGCGCGGGTCTACCAGTTCGGCGACCGCGCCGCCGTGCTGTGGGGCGTCCGCCGCGAGGTGATCGTGGACGGATCGGTCACGGCCTACGATCCGGAGGGAAATCCGGTCGCGGAGCGCCCGCTGATGCTGGACGAGGACTGGCCGCTGATCGTGGTGGGCAGCGGGCCGATCGGCCTCGGCCGGGGCTACGCGCTCGGCCCCACCGACGTCGTCGGCGACAGCCTGTTCCAGTTCGACGTGATCAACGACCGCGCCGGCCCGGCGGGTTTCGAGGGCCCGTGGTCCTATTTCGCGCTGAACGGGGAGGGGAAGCTCGAGGCGCTCTACACCCGCCCGGGCGGCGACGTGCCGTCGGAGCCGTGGCGCCCGTACATCGGCCATGACTGGATGCGGCCGCTGGCGGTGGAACCCACATCGGTGACGCCGGTCGATTTCGCCGACGGCCAGCGCCCGAAGGACCAGTACAGCGTGGTCGAGCGCTTCACTGCGACCGAGGCGGGAACGCTCGCCATCGAGGGCTGGTGGCAGGTGAACCCGCAGTCCGAGGACGGCATCGTGCTCACCATCGTCGCCGACGGGGCCGAGATCTACCGCGCCGCCACCCGCGACACCCTGGCGGCGGCAATCCCGGCGGTGACGGTCCGGCCCGGCTCGACCATTGACTTCATCGTCGGAGTCAATGCCAACGCCCGCGGCGGCGACCGGACGACACGCCGCATCACGATCCGGCGCGCAGACTGACGGGCAGGGGCTAGGGCTCCGGCTCCTCCGCCCTCTCTGTCTCCTGCCGCATGCGCAGCCGCACGATGGCGTGGGCTGCGACCGGGGCGGTCAGCAGCATCAGCGCGCCGACGATGACCGCGCGCAGGATGAAGCCGATGTCGCCGCCGGGCAGCACCGCGACCAGGACCAGCAGCGGGCACAGCGCCACAGCCTTCGCGGCCGCGTGCACCTTCACGTAGGTCTCCGGGATGCGGACCAGCCCGATCACCGAGAGGGTGAGGATGGTGGTGGCCGCGATGACGATCAGCCCGATCGCGACGGTGACCGCGATGCTCATCGCAGCCCCCTCCGCTCCACCAGCCGCGCCGCCGCCAGCGTCTGCACGAAACCCAGCATGGCGACGACCAGGGCGATGTCCAGGTAGTGGGCCTCCTGCCGGCGGATGGCGAGCGCCGACAGTGCCACCACGAACACGATGGAGAGCGCGTCGAAGGCGACGATGCGGTCCACCAGCCTCTGCGCCCGTGCGGCGTAGATCATCAGCACCAGGATCAGGCCCGCGTGCCAGATGATGGCGATGTCGATCAGCCAGCCGATCATGAGGCCCTCCTCACGGCACGGACGGCCGCTGAAAGCGGCGGTAGAAGCGGACCACTTCGGCGCGGGCCGCCTCGGGATCGGTGCAGTCCAGCAGGTTGATCACCAGCGACCGCGTTTCGGCATCCGTCTCCGCGACCACGCTGCCCGGCGTCGCCGACTGGGCCAGGGCGAGCAGCGCGAGGCCCGCCTCGGTCCGGGTCGCCTGCTCGACGGTGATGAAACCGACGTTGCGCCAGTTCCGCCGGCCGGTCACCACCATCAGCATCATCCAGCTTCCGGCGGCGATGCCGCGGAGGATGCCCCACAGCAGCAGCGGCAGCGAGATCAGCCGCCGGAGGCCGATGGCCGGGAGCCGCCCGCCGCGGGCGCGGGTGGCCGGCACGACCAGCAGCAGGGCGATGCCGAAGCCGAGGGCCCAGTTCCACGGGTCCTCGGGCCCGGTCAGCGCGACGAAGGCGAGGAGCAGCGGCAGGCTGACGAGAAGCAGGGTCATCGCTTCACTCCGCCACCAGGTCGGCGCTCAGATTGAAGATCATCCGGTTCAGCGGCGCCGCCAGTACCGCGAGCGCCACCGTGGTGGCCGCCAGCACCAGCGCGGCCGGCATGTTCGCAGCCGCGGGTGCCGGCATCCGCCGCACCCGGTCCCAGAAGTGCAGCGTGGCGACGAACAGGAAGCAGGTGCCGAGCAGGATGACCCCGACCAGCGACGGGCCGGAGGGTGCGAGCACCGCGGCGCGGAACAGCTCGATCTTTGCCAGCAGCCCGACGGTGAACGGCAGGCCGGCAACGCCAAGCGCGCCGACAAGGGCGCTCAGCGAGCGTGCGGCGCCGCGGCTCTCCTGGCTCAGGAACATGGCGGCCTTCTCGATCGACCCCGACAGCACCACCAGCAGCGCCGCCGCCGCCCCCTCGCGGCCGCCCGCGCCGAAGGCGAGGACGAGGTAGCCGGCCTGCGCGATGGAGGCATAGGCGATGATCTCCGCCGGCGTCTTCCGCCGCGAGGCGAGCAGGGCGCCATAGACGATGGCGGCTGCACCGAGGGCGAGCAGCAGCGTTCCCGCCTCGGCCCGCGCCCCCTCCGCTGCGTCGAGCCCGATCCGCAGCAGGCCGTAGGCGCCGACGTTGATGAGGGCACCGCTCATCACGGCGGCGACGGCGGGCTGTGCATGGCTGTAAAGCACGGGCACCCACCCGTGCAGCGGAAACAGGCCGAGCTTCAGCGACAGCGCGGCGAACAGCAGAGCGGCGCCGAGCGGGTGGATGCCGGCGGTTTCCCGCTGGCGCTGGGCGAGGATCGACAGGTCGAGCACGCCGGCAGTGTGGTAGACGACGGCGATGCCGACGAGGAACAGGCTCGATCCCAGCAGGTTGGCGACGATGTAGATGAACGCGCCCCGCACTTCCTCCCGGCCGTAGCCATAGGCGGCGAGCGCGAAGGAGGTCACGACCGAGACCTCGAAGAAGACGTAGAAGTTGAACAGGTCGCCGGTGAAGAAGGCGCCGTGCAGGCCGGCGCTCACGAACAGGATCAGCGCCGGGAAGGAGCCGGAGCGCACGTTGCCCCGCGCCTCGTGGGCTGTGACGGCTGCCAGCACATAGGCGCAGACCGCGCCGAAGAACAGCGATACGCGGTCCACGTGCAGCCGGATCCCCGATCCGGTCGCCCAGCCGCCCGCCACCGTGGTGAACGGCTCGCGGCCCTCCCAGACCATCGCCCACAACAGCGCGATGTCGATCGCTGCCACCAGCACGAGGATGGCGAACGCGGACCACGCCACGGCCGGCCTGCGCCCGTCGAGCAGCAGCAGCACCGGCGCGCTCAGCCAGCTGAGCACGAGGGGCAGCAGGACGATCACGGGGCGGCACCTGCGTCCTCGTCCCTGTCCGGCTCATCCGCGACCTCCGCCCGGACCAGGTCCTCCATGTCGAGCGTCCCGTGGGTGCGCTCCACCGCCAGCGCGACGCGCAGCAGCAGCACGGTCGTCCCGAAGCTGATGACGATCGCAGTCAGCGCCAGCGCCTGCACCAGCGGATCGGCCGGCACCGCCCCGTCCGCGATCGGCAGCAGCGGCACCGCGTTCCCGTCGAAGGCGGCAGCCATCAGGAACAGGATGGTCGCGTTGGTCAGCAGCACGGTGCCACCGACCAGGCGCAGCGCGTCGCGGCGGACCATCAGGTGGATGCCGGTGCCGACCAGCACGCCGAACACGATCGAGACCAGCAGCGTCACGGCCGGCTCCCCCGTCGCGGCAGGAACAGGCGATCGAAGGTGCCGACGACCGCGCCGTACACCGCTACCGCGACGCCCAGGTCGAACAGCCCGCCCGTGTGGAGCTCCAGCGCGCCGAGATGGGCGACGTCGCTGCCCGGGCGGGGGAAGTGCGTCACCGGCGGCAGCCCGGCCGCGATCGGTACGAGCGTGACCAGCAGCGTCAGCAGCAGGCCGAGGGCTAGAAAGGTCGGCGCCAGCCGCGCGGCGACC
>CALKHQ010000306.1 GCA_937988735.1 uncultured Alphaproteobacteria bacterium | reverse complement strand
CGGCATGGCGCGATCGCTGAAACGCGCGGGGATGGACGTCGACGGCGCCGATGTCAGCGCCGAGCGGCGCGCGGCCTTCGCCGCGGACGGCGGGCAGGTGGCGGAGAGCGCGGCCGCGGCTGCCGCCGGCGCAGAGGTCGCGGTGTGCGTCGTGATCACCGGCGACCAGACCGAGGCGGTGCTGTTCGGCCCGGGCGGGGTCGCCGGTGCGCTGCCGAGGGATGCGATCTTCATCTCCTGCGCCACCATGCCGCCGCGGCAGGCGGAGGCGCTGGGCCGGCGCGCGGCCGAGGCGGGCCTGCGCTTCCTCGACGCCCCGATCAGCGGCGGCGCGCGCAACGCCGAGATCGGCGCGCTCACCATCATGGCGTCCGGCGCCCGCGCCACCTGGGAGGCGGCCCAGCCGGTGCTGTCGGCAATGGGCCAGCGGCTGTTCTGGCTGGGCGAGGAACCGGGCCAGGGCTCGGCGATGAAGGCGGTGAACCAGCTGCTGGCGGGGGTGAATCTGTCCACCGCCTGCGAGGCGATCACCTTCGCCATCCGCCTGGGCCTCGATCCGAAGACCGTGCACGAGATCATCAGCGGGTCGGCCGGCAACAGCTGGATGTGGGGCGACCGCATCTCCGCGCTCGTTGCCGGCGACTACACCCCGCGCAGCGCGGTGGACATCTTCACCAAGGACCTGGGGATCGTCGTCGACACCGCGCGGGCGAACAACTTCCCGGTGCCGATGGCCGGTGCCGCCCTGCAGAACTTCCTGATGGCGGCGGCCGCCGGCCTTGGCCGCGAGGCGGACTTCTCCGTCGCCCGCGTCTATGCCCGGCTCGCCGGACTGGAGCTGCCGAAACCCGCCAACGACTGAGCGCTGGCGACGCGGACGGCGCGGCCATTGCACACGTTGCCATCGCCGCCGCCTCGCCGCAGACTGGCTGCCCTGCAAGGAGGTCACCCGTGGCTACCGTTCCCGATGCAAGCCTGTTCCGTCTGCGCGACAGCTTCGTCGGCTGGCAGTGCCGCATCCGCCAGCATGCGATGCGCATGGAAGGCGGGCGCCCGCCGGCCGGGGCGCGCCCGCGGGTCGAGGACGACGCCGGCACGGTGATCGCCGACAGCGCGACCCTGCTGCTGCTGAAGCGCGACCCCGAGGCCGACACCCCCCAGCTGCGCCACATCGTCAACCGGACCTACGATCCGGCCGAGCGCTACTCCAAGGGCCTGGAGTTCCTGTCCGCCGCCTACTACCAGCATGCGCGCGACTTCTCCGACGTGATGACGGGGCTGTTCGGCGAACGCTCCGACGTCGCCCTGACCCTGCTGCGCGCGGGCCGCTGCGTGCTCGTGTTCGAGCAGCACCAGCAGAGCTGGCGGGTGCCGTGCAACGTGACGGAGGCCGGGCGGGATCAGCCGGCGTGGGCCGCGACCTGGTGGCACAACGCCATCTTCAACCCGCAGATCCCGCCGCAGATCCGGGTGCTGGTGTTCAAGCCGCGCTGGGTCGAGGCCAGCGCAAACCCGCCGCCGCCCTGACCGCGGCCGGACCGGATCGCGGGGCAGGCGGGCAGCCCCTGGCACGGCCGGCCTCCGCATCCCGGTGCGGCGTCAGGGCCCGCCTTTTTTCCTTGCAACCCGGCCCCTCTCCCGCTATCTCACCGGCTCCCAGGACGGGCGCAAGCCCGCCACCCGCTTCGGGGCCGTAGCTCAGTTGGGAGAGCGCTACAATGGCATTGTAGAGGTCAGGGGTTCGACTCCCCTCGGCTCCACCAATTCATTCGGGGGCTTGGCTGGATGCAGCCAGGCCCTTTTCCGTTTCCGGTAACGGAGCGCGCATCACCCGGTCCCGCGCACCGGCGGGCGACGCTTACCCGCCCGCGGCGCGCCAGATGCCGCAGACCACCTGCCGGGGCGCGGCCCAGTCGAAGGGCAGCCGCGGTGACGGCTGCGGGCGCCACAGGCCGCTGGCGGCGATACGGTCCGCGGGAATGACGTCGTCGCCATCGCGGTCCTCGCAGTAGACCAGCAGCATCGGCCGGGGTGCGGCGGCGTGGGACTGCTCGATCGTCGTCAGCACCGCGTCGAAGATCTCCGGCTCGAACGGCGAGTAGAAGTAGAGCACGCACGGGCCATCGGGCGGCGGAACGGTGCGGGCGTCGGCGTGGACGACCGCGATGTCCCGGCACCGAAGCGGGCCGTTGCGGTAATTCGCGATATTGGCGCGCGCGACCGACACCAGCTCGTCGGCGAACTCGATCCCGACAACGCGGGCGAAGGGGCGCTCCGCCGCCACCAGCATCGCCCTGCCCTTGCCGCAACCGTAGTCCACGAAGCTGTACTGCGCGTGGTCGATGCCGAGGTTGCCCAGGATCGTCCGCAGCGAGGTGACCGGGATGCCGAGGTAGCCGTGGTTGCCGTCGAGATCCTGCTGATAGGCATCGGCGTTGACCAGGCCGCCGGTATCGACCCCGTGGCGCCGGTCGTAGCGGCGGGCGAGCTGCATGCCGATGGCGTTGCGGATCACGCGCCAGACCGACCGGACGGTGCCGAGGATGCCGAGCTCCCGGATCTTCCTCGCCAGGCCGCGCCACCCGCGCGCCGTCACCGGGCGCAGCAGGTCGGCAAGCAGGCCGCTCCTGCGCCCCCCACCCGTCGCGCGCATGGCTATTCGGCGGCGGCCAGGCGCTCGGCGACGGACTGGTAGCCGACCCGGCCGGCGGGGTCGGCGAAGCCGGCGGCGGCGATGTCGCGCAGCGCCAGCTTCAGCACGTCGTCGCGCCCCGTCTTCGCCGCCGAATCGGCGAGCAGCAGGAAGAACAGGTCGCGCTGCGCATGGCTGCCGCCCATCTGCCACAGCATCCGCCGCGCCGGCAGCAGGTGCTCGATCACCGCCGCATGGTCGCCCCTGCGGTGCGCCAGCGCCGCCTCCGCCGCCGGGATCGCGGCCGCGGCGACGCGCGGCCCCAGCGTGCCCCCGTCCTCGGCCGCGAAGCGGCGCATGGACCGGAGCAGCGCCCCGGCATCGTCCGCACGGCCGACCGCGGCAAGGATCGCCGCGTAGTGCGGGCAGGTGAACGGGCTGGTGCAGTCCTCGGTGCGGGTGGCGGCGAGCTCGGCCAGCTCCGCCCAGCGGTCGCCGACGTCGAGCCCGCGCAGCTCCAGCCGCAGCAGCAGGGACGCGCCGTTCTGGATGTCGATGTAGAGGTCGGGCACCGACTGCAGCAGCGGCAGCGACCGGTTGCGCACCCACTGGTCGTGGATGTCCAGCGCGGCATCGGCCTCGCCGAGCTCGATGTGGAACAGCGCCCGGTGCCACCACAGGTGAAGCAGCATCTGGTTCGCGTCAGCCCAGTGCTGCTTCAGCCCGTCGAGCCAGGCGACGCCCTCGCGGTGGCGGCCCTGCATCAGCAGGACGTGGGCGACGGCGTGAGTGCCCCAGACGTCGGTCGGGTCGATCTCCACCGCCTGACGGGCCAGCCGCTCCGCCTCGGCGTAGTTCCAGGTCTCCTCGAGGTCGAAGGCGCGGCAGGAGAGGTGGACGCCGTAACTCGCGACCGAGGGATCCCAGGCATCGGCCACGCTGGCCGAGATCCCGGCCGACCACGCCATCTCGCCGATCCAGAACAGCTCCATCTGGGCGAGGCGCTGGGCGAACAGGTCGCGCGGGTGGTCGAGCAGGATGCGCTCGTAGCAGGTGACGGACTCGGCGATGCGGCCGGCGGCGGCGCTTTCGAGCGCCTGCAGGTAGAGCCGCTCGCGGTCGGTCATCGCCGGCGCAACCGCCTTCGCCGCCGCCAGCGCGGCCATGATCTTCGGGCGGTAGGGCACGTTGCGCGCGCCGTGCAGCCCCAGCCCCAGCACCACATGGGCAAGGCCGAACTCCGGGTCGGCCGCCAGCGCCGCCTGCACGTTCGGCATGATCGCCGCCCGCCAGTGCAGGAAGTTGTGGATCGCGAGATCGAGCGCGGCCGCAGCATCAGCACTCCCGGTGGTCATGACGTGCCCGCGCTCGTCGTGCTGCATCATCCTCCTCCGCATACGCCTTCGATCCGGGCAGGAGCCTAGCCGCCCGTCTCCCGCGGGGAAAGACCGGGCGGCGTCGCGGGCCCATGCGCAGAGCCGGCCGCTCAGCCGCGCGGAATCTCCGGCCATGGCTCCAGCACCTTGCGCATGATCATCTTGCCGTCGCCCGGCCGGTAGAAGTCGGGCAGCTCGGCCGCGACGGCGAAGCCCATCCGCCGGTAGAAGGCGCGGGTGGGCGCATAGACCTCGGACGAGGAGGTATCGGCATAGAGGTAGCGGCCGCCCGCCCGCCGGATCGCCGCCTCCGCCCGCCGCTGGATCGCGCGGCCGAGACCCTGGCCCTGGACGTCGGGGTGGACGGCTATCCAGTAGAGGTCGTGGCTGACCTCGGACCCGGGGATGGGGCCGTGACAGGCATAGCCGACGAGCCGACCGTCACGCTCCGCGAGCACGAATTCGTAGCCTGAGACCTGGCCGCGGGCCAGCCGCTCCAGAACCAGCTCCTCGGCGATGTCGATCTCCTCCGCCGAGAACATGCCGGTGGCGGCGACCAGCGCGCGGATGCGGGCCGCGTCCTCCCGCGTCACCGTCTCCCGCCACGACGTTCCCCACGCCTGCGCGGCTGCACCGCACTGCGCAGGCTCCGGCTGTGTCGCCGGCTCCCGTGCCCGCCCCGCCGTCTCCACGATGGTTCCGATCAGCGTGTCGAAGTCGAGGCCGGCCCGGGCCGCGGCTGCGACGAAGCCGGCGTCGGGGGTGAGGCACGGATTGACGTTGACCTCCAGCAGCCACGGCTGTCCCGCCCCGTCCACCCGGAAGTCTACCCGCGCATAGCCGGCGACGCCGAACAGGGCCCAGGCCTGCCGGGCCAGCGCCGCCAGCGCCGCCAGCAGCGGCGCGTCGGACGGCGGAAAGTCGAAACGCCGGGGCGTGTTGACGGAAGCGAAGGAGCCCTCCGACCACTTGGCCTCGTAGTCCACGATCCGCGGCCGGTCGGCCGGATAGTCCACGAACACGATCTCGGCGGGCGGCAGCACGCGGACGCCGTCCGCGGTCTCCAGCAGCGACAGATTGAACTCGCGGCCGTCGATGAAGGTCTCGGCGAAGAACCGGCCGCCGTGGCCCGCCTCCCGGGCGGTGATCTCGGCCGTGGCCCTTTCCGCCGGCACCACGGAGCCCGCGTCCATTCCGCGAGAGGCATGCTCGGTCGCCGACTTGACGATCACCCGGCTGCCCGGCGCGAACCCGCGGCCGTCGGGCGACCAGTCGGGGGTGGGGAGCCCGGCGGCGCGCATCAGCCGCTTCGCGGTCGGCTTGTCCAGCGTCAGGCCCAGCGCCTGCGCGCCGGCGCCGGTGTACGCGAGCCCGTAGTGCTCCAGCGCAGCGGCAGCGAGGTGACAGAGGCTGTCGCTGCCGTCGAGCGCCTCGACCAGGTTGAACACGACCGCCGGACTGCGCCGGGCGAGCTCTCCGATAGCCGAAAGGTCGAGGCCGAGGTGGACGAGGTCGCTGTCGTGGCCGAGCCGGCGCAGCGCTGCCGCCACCGCCTCGGCCGCGACCAGGGTGTCGGCCTCGTCCGGCCGGTCGTCGGCCGCGCCGTGGAGAACCGGGATCCAGGCGCCGCCCGCCACGGGCTCAGGCCGCGGTCCGCTGCGGCGGCGCGAGGCCGAGACGGACGCAGGCCGCCTCCACGATCCCCGCGATCAGGTGGTGATAGCCGATGCCGGCCTGGCGGGCGAGGATCGGCAGGTCGCTGTGGGTCGGGTGCAGTCCCGGCAGCGTGTTGGCCTCGAGGAACTGCGGCTGGCCCGCCGCGTCGGAGCGGAGGTCGATGCGGGCCGCGTCGCGGCAGTCCAGCGCGCGGTAGGCCGCAAGGGCTGCGGACGCCGCCGCGCGGGCCTCGCCGTCATCGACCAGCGCATAGTCCACTCGGCTTTCGCACAGCTCCTTGTTGTCGTAGCTGTAGACCTCGGGCTCGGCGCCGTCGCGCAGGCGGATCTCCAGAACGCCGAGCACCCGCGCCGCGGCGCCGTTGCCGACGATGCCGACGGTGAACTCCCGCCCCGGCAGCCAGGGCTCGACGAGCACCGGCTGGCCGAAACGCGCCCGCAGCGCGCGGGCGACCGCCACCAGCGCCGCCGGGGTTTCCACCCGGCTCGCCGGCGTGCAGCCCTTGCCGGTGCCCTCGGCCACCGGCTTGGCGAACACGGGGAACGGCAGCGGGCAAGCCAGGGCATCGGCATCCCCTGCGACGACGGCGAAGGGCGCGGTGGGAACGCCGGCATCCCGCACCAGACGCTTCGCCACCGCCTTGTCCAGCCCCACCGCCTGGGTCAGCGGGTCGGACATGACGTAGGGGACGCCGTAGGCCTCCAGCAGCGCCGGCACCTGCGCCTCGCGGCTGCGACCGGCGCCCCCTTCGGCGAAGTTGAACACCAGGTCCCAGCGTTCGCCCGCCACCAGACGACGGGCGAGCTCGCGGATGTGGCCGATCCGCTCCGTCTGGTGGCCCATGGCGCGGATCGCCGCCTCCAGGGCGGCGACCGTCTCCTCGCTGTCGAATTCCGCCAGCGCCTCTTCGCTGAAGCCGCCCAGCGCGCGGTAGTCGTCGCGCAGGTCGTAGGTCAGGCCGATGCGCATGGCGCGGCCTCCAGCAGCCCCGGGGCCACGACCTTGTCGGCCCCGATCCGGCCGCCGGGGTCGGGGTAGCGGTAGACGCCGCCCTCGAAGTTGCGCAGCAGCAGGTCGTCGCCGTCGCGGCCGACGATGTAGTCCGGCAGCAGCGGGATCTTGCCGCCGCCGCCCGGCGCGTCGATGACGTACTGTGGCACCGCGTAGCCGGTGGTGTGGCCGCGCAGCCCCTCGATGATCTCGATCCCTTTCTCCACCGGCGTGCGGAAATGGGCGGAGCCGGTGATCGGATCGCACTGGTAGAGGTAGTAGGGCTTCACCCGCCGGATCAGCAGGCCGTGCATCATCGCCTTCATGGTGGCGACGTCGTCGTTGATGCCCTTCAGCAGCACCGTTTGACTGCCCAGCGGGATGCCGGCGTCGGCGAGCCGGGCACAGGCCTCGGTCACCTCTGGGGTCAGCTCGCGCGGGTGGGTCACGTGGATGCTCATCCACAGCGGGTGATGCCGCCGCAACACCCGGACGAGGGCCCGCGTCACCCGCATCGGCAGCACCGACGGCACCTTGGTGCCGAGGCGCACGAACTCCAGGTGTCGGATCGCCCGCAGCCGGCCGAGCAGATAGTCGAGCTTCTCGTCGGCGAGGGTCAGCGGGTCGCCGCCGGAGATGAGCACGTCTCGGACCTCGGGATGCTCCTCGACGTAGGCCAGCGCCTGCTCCCACTGCCGGGTGGAGAACTGGTACTCGCCGCCCGCCTCCCCGACCATGCGCGAGCGCGTGCAGTAGCGGCAGTAGGTGGAGCAGAAGCCGGTAGCGAGGAACAGCACCCGGTCGGGATAGCGGTGGACGAGGCCCGGAACGGCCGAGTCATGGTCCTCGCCCAGCGGATCGTCCGCCTCTCCCGGTGCGCGCAGGTACTCGTCGCCCACGGGGATGTGGGTGCGCCGCAGCGGCTCAGACGGGTCGTCCGGACTCATCAGGCTGGCGTAGTAGGGCGTGATGCCCACCGGCAGCGAGCCCTTGTGACGGCTCACCGCGTCGCGCTCTTCGGAGGTGAGCACGAACACCCGCTCGAGCTGCGCGAGCGAGCGGATGCGGGCGCGCAGCTGCCAGCGCCAGTCGTTCCATTCTCCCGGCCCCGCCTGCGGGCAATGGCGGCGACGGAAGGCGCGGGATTCGGGGGAGATCGGGAACGGCTCGCCGCGCCGCACCGGTGGCGGCGGCGCGACCGCAACAGGGCCCGTCGGCGCTTCAGGCGCTTTCAGAAGGCTGGCAATGGGGGGGAGGGAGGATCGAGGTTGCGTTGCGGGTCCGCAACTGGGAGGCTCCGCCGGAGCCGCCTCCAAAGTTTCCATCGAGTGGAGCACCTCTGACGCTGCGGACGATCGTCGCGCGACCATCGTCGATTCTGTCACCGTGCCGCAGCCGCGTTCCAGAGTCATGCCTTCCCCCGCCAATGCAAGAGCGATCTCGCGCGGACACCAGTTTTTAATCCGCGCCGCCACGGAACAGCGGAGGACCCCGGCCGGTTGCATGCCATGCGGCTTTGTGCGCAGAATGCGTGCTGCGGCTTCCGCAAGGCTGCGGGACGTGCGATGCGCCGGAAGGGGGGCTTGGCCGGCACAACGGCAGGGAATTGTTGCGACGGTTCAGGCCCAGCGTGGCCGTGCCGAGCTGGCCGGACGGGCAGGATCCGGCCTCTGTCGCGCTCGTGCATGGCCTCCCGCAGACAGGCAGGATACCATCACCGCCGGAAGGAACGGGAACCGGCGCGGCAGGGGCCGCGCCTCGCAGGCAGGCCGGCGCTGCCTCGGCTGGCACTAGGAGGGGACCGATGCTGGGGGCGAAGGTCCTGCTGGTCGAAGACGAGCCGATCGTCGCCCATCACCTGCAAAGCCAGCTCACGTCGCTCGGCTACGACGTGGCGGCCGTCGCCTCGGACGGCGTCGAGGCGCTCGGCCTGATCGAGGAGAAGCGGCCGGCCCTGGTGCTGATGGACATCGGCATTGAGGGCGAGCTCGACGGGATCGAGACCGCCTCGCGCATCCCCGCCGAATACCACATACCGGTCATCTACCTGACCGCCTTCTCGGAAGAGGCGACGCTGGAGCGCGCCCGGGCGACGCGCCCCTACGGCTTTCTGCTGAAGCCCTTCGCCGACCAGGAGCTGCATGCGACCATCCAGATGGCGCTGGAGCGGCGCCAGACCGAGCTGGCGCTGCGGGCCAGCGAGGAACGGCTGCGCCAGGCGCAGAAGATGGAGGTCATCGGCCAGCTCGCCGGCGGTGTCGCGCACGACTTCAACAACCTGCTCGCCATCATCAGCGGCAACCTGGAGCTGGTGCGCGAGGCGATCGGCAACCGGCCGGACATCGTCGAGATGCTGCAGGATGCGCAGGACGCGGCCGTCCGCGGGGCGAGCCTGACCCAGCAGCTGCTCGCCTATTCCCGCCGCCAGCCGCTGGCGCCGGAGGTGCTGGACATGGGCGCGCTGGTTGCCGGCATGCGCGAGCTGCTCGCCCGCACCCTCGGCGAGACCATCCGCATCCGCACCAGCACCGCCCCCGGCCTGTGGCGCGCGCGTGCGGACCGGCGGCAGCTCGAGAACGCCATCCTCAACCTGGCGGTGAACGCGCGCGACGCCATGCCGGACGGCGGCTGGCTGACCATCGAGGCTTCGAACGTGGAGCTCGACGCGGACTATGCCGCCGAGCAGGACGAGGTGACGCCCGGCCCGTATGTCACGCTCGGCGTCTCCGACACCGGCATCGGCATGCCCCCCGAGGTGGCAGCCAGGGCGCTGGAGCCGTTCTTCACGACCAAGCCCGTCGGCCACGGCACCGGGCTGGGACTCAGCATGGTTTACGGCTTCGTCAAGCAGTCTCAGGGCCACATCAAGATCTACAGCGAGCGCGGGCGCGGCACGACGGTGCGCATCTACCTCCCCGCCGCCGACGGCACGGAAGGCGAGGCCGCGCAGGCGCAGGACGGCAGCGGGCTGCCCGTGGCACGGGCCGGCGAGACCGTGCTGGTGGTCGAGGACGACCCGATGGTGCGCAAGCTCGCGGTACGGCTGCTGACCGGGCTCGGTTACGGCGTGATCGAGGCGGAGAGCGGGCCGATGGCGCTCGCGCTGGCCGGCAGCGCGGAGCGGATCGATCTGCTGCTGACCGATCTCGTGCTGCCCGAAGGCATGAACGGCGCCACCCTCGCGCGGCGGATCGGCGCCGTGCGGCCCGGGCTGCGGGCACTGTTCATGTCGGGCTACGCCGCGGACGCCGTCTCGGGCACCGGGCTGATCGAAGCAGGCGTCCCGCTGCTGTCGAAGCCGTTCCGCAAGCTCGAGCTCGCGGTCAAGCTGCGCGAAGCGCTGGACGGCGCGGCGCCGTCATGAGCGGGAGTCCTGGCCGCATCCTGGTCGTGGACGACGAGCCGGCCCTCGGTGTGCTGGTCCGGCGGGCGCTGGCGCCGCTGGGCTACGAGGTCGAGGTGACCACGCAGGCGCGCCGGTTCAAGGAGCTGTTCGAGGAGCAGCCGCCGACGGCGGTGATCATCGATATCGTGATGCCGGAGACCGATGGCATCGAGCTCATCCGCTGGATCGCCGCACGCAGCGTGGACGTGCGCGTCATCATCGCCTCGGGCTCAAAGTCCGAATATGCGAAGGCGGCGGCCGTGCTGGGCACGGCCGCCGGCATCAGGTCGATCGTCAGCCTGCGCAAGCCGCTGTCCGTGACCGAGCTGCGCGAGGCGGTGAGCGGCTGACGGCCGCCCACCGCGACCGTCAGGCGGCGCGGACGCGGGAGAGGAACCGGTCCACCTCGCCCTTCAGCAGCTCCGCCTGCCGGCTCACCGCGAGCGAGGCGTCGCGCACCTCCCCGGCGGAGGCGCCGGTCTCGTTCGCTGCCTGGGTCACGGCCACGATCGCGGCCGAGACCTCGCGGGTCCCTGCGGCCGCCTCCTGCACGTTGCGCGAGATCTCGACCGTGGAGGCGCCCTGCTCCTCCATCGCGCTGGCGATGCCGACAGAGACCTCGTCGATCTTCGCAATGGTCTCGCCGACATTGGCGATCGCCTGCACCGCCTGGCTGGTGAACTCCTGGATCGCCTTCACCTGGGCGGCGATGGTGTCGGTGGCCCGCGCCGTCTCGCCGGCCAGCGCCTTCACCTCGGTCGCCACCACGGCGAAGCCCTTGCCGGCCTCGCCAGCGCGGGCGGCCTCGATCGTGGCGTTCAGCGCCAGCAGGTTGGTCTGCCCCGCGATGTCGGAGATCAGCCGGATGACGTCGCCGATCTCGGCCGCCGCCGTGGAGAGGCTGTTGATGCAGGCGTTGGTGCGCTCGGCCTCGCCCACCGCCGCGCGCGCGATCTGTGCCGCCTCGCCGACCCGGCGACTGATCTCGGCGATGGAGCCGGACAGCTCCTCGGCCGCGGCCGCAACGGTCTGGACGTTGACGGACGCCTGCTCCGCGGCGGCCGAGGCGCCCATCGCCTGGCGGTCGGTGCGCCCGGCCGTCTCGGCCATGGCGGCGGCGCTCCGCTCCATGCCGCCGGATGCCTCGCGCAGGACAGTCACAATCGCGCCGACACTGGATTCGAACTGCGCGGCCAGCGCCTCCATCTCCTCGCGGCGCCGCGCCTCGGCATCCCGCTTCGCCTGCTCCTGCTCCTCGCGCAGGCGCGCCATCTCGAGCGCGTTGTCCCGGAACACGCCGACGGCGCGCGCCATCGCGCCGATCTCGTCCCACCGCTGCAGATAGGGGATCTCGGTCTCGCTCCGGCCCTCGGCCAGCGCCGTCATCGCGCGGTTGATCCGCTGGATCGGGACGCTGAGGCCGTGGCCGAGCCACCAGGCGACGCCGGCGGCGGCCAGCACGCAGATCACGGCAACACCCGCGACATAGCCGGTGAGGTTCGTGACGGCGGCATGGACCTCGGCCAGCGGCGCCGTCATCACCAGCGCCCACGGCGCGCCGGGCGCCTCGACCGGCTCGATCACCTGCAGCGCCGCATCCCCGCGGATCGCCGCATCGTCGCGCAGCGACGCGGCGCCGGCGGCGACCGCAGCGAGCTCGTCCTCGGACAGGCCGATGGCCGAGGCGGAACCGGCCAGCGCCGCGCTGTCCGGATGGGCGACGACCAGGCCGCCGTTGCTGATCAGCGCGGCATGGCCGGTTTCGAAGAAGGTGATGTCCGCCAGCGACTGCTGCAGGTCAGTGAGCGTGATGTCGACGCCGGCGACGCCAACGACCTTGCCGTCCACCAGGATCGGTGCCGAGACGGTCGTGATCAGGGTGGGCACGCCATCGATGTCGTACGAGTAGGGCTCGAGCATCACCGTGCGGCCGCTGTCGCGGGCGAGCAGGTAGTAGTTGCCGATGCCGGGTTCCTCGTAGTCCATCAGCGCCTGGACGCCCATGCCGTCCTCGGAGCGGTACCAGTAGCCGGCAAAGCGTCCGCTTGCGTCATGGGCGACCTCTCCGATGTAGGCGGCATCGCCCGCTCCGATCATGTCCGGCTCGAACACCGCCCAGGCGCCGAGCATGTCGGGCTGGGTGCGGAACACGGTTTCGATCAGGCCGCCGTAGCGGGCCGAGCGGTCTTCGCCGGACGCCTGCAGGGTCGCAAGCTGCGCGGCAAGACCCTCGGCGATCCCGACCGTGGCGGCGATGCGGGATGACAGCAGCTCCGCTTCCGCCTGCACCTCCTGGCGGGCGCTTTCCAGCGTCTGCGTACCGAAGATGTCGGTGGAGACCCAGGTGGTCACGCCGACCGCGACCACCATCGACGTGGCGGCCAGCGCAACCATAGACGCCACCACGCGTCCCTTCACGCTGCGCAGGCCGATTCCGATTCCAGACATGCACTCCCCTTCCCTGCGTGGGCCTGGTCCTTCGGCGGCAGGCTAGCCGCGGGAGATTAAGGGAGGCTTATTCGCGGGAGCCGCGAACGCGCTTTACCGGAGAGCGTCAGCCGCGGATGGCGACGTCGCCGAAGATGGCGGTGCAGCCCCGGCCGTCGGGGCTGCAGGCATAGAGACCGACCAGTATCTCGCTGCGGCCATCGTCCTCCAGCAGGCGCGCCACGCGATGCACGTCGGGCGGACCGTCGCCGATACCGGCGGCGAGGACATAGTCTCCGCCGTGGCGCTCCACCCGCAGCCTGACCAGCGCCGGGAAGGGCGAGACCGGCCGGTACGACCAGTCGGAGAAGCCGCTGTTGGTAACGACCGCACCGAGCTGGGACGCGCCGTCCGGCTGGAACTCGCAGGAGGTCTTCAGCCAGCCGCCCGGGCTCAGCCGGACCATCAGTCCCGCCTGGTCGTAGCGGGCATCGGGTTCCAGCGCCACCGTTGCCTCGGCGACGAAGTCGCCGGTGCGGCGCTGGAACAGGAAATGGCCGTCGTCACGGCGAAAGCCGTAATGGGTGCGTTGCCAGAAGTCGGTTCCGCCGGCCGTCCGCAGGCGGAGCCGGTCTCCCGCCGCCTGCCAGTCCGGAGGCGGGTTGAGCCATTCGAACCCGGAAAGGTCGGTCACGCCGGCCGCCGCGGCGGCTGGGCGCAGCTGTCGCGCACGATCAGCTCCGGCCGCAGCAGCTCCTTGCGCGGCTGGGTCGGCTCGCCGCCGTCGAGCAGGTTCATCAGCCGCTCCACGGCGCGCCGCCCGATCGCCTCGATCGGCTGGGAGACCGTGGTCAGCCGGGGATAGAAGGCGGTGGACCATTCGAAGTCGTCGATGGCCACGACCGAAAGGTCCTCCGGGCAGCGCAGCCCCGATTCGGCCACCGCCCGCATCGCCCCGATCGCCATCAGGTTGTTGGCGACGAAGATCGCCGTCGGCCGGTCGGGCAGCGCCAGCAGCGCCTGGCACTTGTCATAGGCGTCGGGGCTGTGGAAGTCGGCGTGGCGGAACAGCGCCGGGTCGCGGTCGGCATCGCTCTCGGCGATGGCGGCGAAAAAGCCCTCCGACCGTTCCGCGGCCGGCGACAGGTGGTCCGGGCCGAGCACGGCGCCGATCCGGCGATGGCCCAGCGCCAGCAGGTGGCGCACCGCGAGCGCCGACGCCAGCCGGTTGTCGGTGGCGACGCACTCCAGGTCCAGCGCCGGCAGGTCGCGGTCCACCAGGACCGCCGGCACCCCGATTCGCTCGCGCCATTCCGCCGTGTAGTGCTCCTGCGGTCCGGTGATGACGAGGATCAGCCCGTCCACGTTGTGGCCGCGGGCGTGCTGCAGGTAGCGCAGCTCCTTCGCCTCGTCGTCGCCGGTGTTGCTGAGCAGGAGTGCGTAGCCGCGCCGGTCGGCCTCCCGCTCGATGATGCCGGCGACGGAGGCGAAGAACGGATTCGCGATGTCGGAAACGATCAGCGACAGCATCAGGGTCTTGCCTTGCCGGAGGCTGCGCGCCGAGCGCTGCGGCGCGTAGCCCAGCTCCGCCACGGCACGCCGTACCCGTGCCTCCCGGGCCGGGCTCACCCGCGCGCTGTTGTTCAGCACCGCCGAGACGGTCGCGATGGACACCCCGGCGGCCTCGGCCACGTCCCTGATGGTGGCGATGGTCCGCTTCATTCTTGTTTGGCCCCTGTGCTTCGTCTGTCTGCCCAGCCGCATGAACGCAGATGCTGGCATCGAATTCAGTACCGAAACGTTTCGAAATGCGCTATGGAAAAGGGTGGCACCAAGACCAGAACAAACGCGGAGGACATGATGAAGACCCGTTACGTTGCGCAGCAGTGGAGGTACCAGCGGCAGTTTGACTATTCCGAAGGCATCTCGACGCGCGACCAGCGGCCGGACCTGCTGCGCGAGACCACGCCGAAGCTGCTCAGCGACGAGCAGGTGCGCCAGTTCCTGGCCAACGGCTTCCTGCTGCTGCAGCCG
>CALKHQ010000305.1 GCA_937988735.1 uncultured Alphaproteobacteria bacterium | reverse complement strand
CACCACCGGCCCCGACAGCACGCCCTTGGCATAGTCCGACAGCACCACGGCGTCGACGCCATCGGCCAGCGCCGTGCGTGCGGCGTCGATCAGGCCCTCGATCGCCTGGTGCGGGCCGGGGTCCGTCACCTCGCGATCCACCCTCAGCAGCTGCTGGCCGCGGCAGACATAGCGGGTCTTGACCGTGGTCGGCCGCTCCGGATCGGTCACCAGCAGCACCTCGAGGCCCGGCGTCGCCGCCGCGAGCGCGCGCACCGTCTCTGCCTCCGCGTCCGCGCCGACCAGCGCCACCAGCCGCGCGGTGCCGCCCAGCGCCGCGACGTTGCGGGCGAGGTTGCCGGCGCCGCCCAGCATCGCCGTCACCGACGCCCCTTCACGGAACACGGGGATCGGTGCCTCCGGCGACACCCGCGCCACCTCGCCGTAGACGAAGCGGTCGAGCATCACGTCGCCGACGACGAGCACGCGCCGGCTGGAGAAATCGGGCACAATGTCCGTGGGCATCACACCTCCACCCCCGACGGCTGCCGGGCGGGCTCCCGCACCGTCAGCATCACCAGTCCGCCGATCAGGAACAGCACGATGATCGCCGACATGCCGATCCGCTGGCTCTGGGTTGCGGACGTGAGGAGGGCGACCGCCGCCGGTCCCACAAAGGAAGTGATCTTGCCGGACAGGGCGAACAGACCGAACATCTCCGTCCGCATCTCCGGCGGCGCCATGTGGGCCATCAGCGACCGGCTGGCGGACTGGATCGGTCCCATGAACACGCCGATGCCCATGGCCAGGATGTAGAACACGGTCCTGGAGTCGGTCAGCAGCACGGCGACGCTGATCGCGCACAGGGCGGCGATGCAGATCAGCACCGTGCGCTTCGGGCCGATCCAGTCGTCGACCCAGGCGAAGCCGAAGGCGCCGATGCCGGCGGTGACGTTGACCAGCACCCCGAACACCAGGATCTCCTCCAGGCTCATCCCGAAGGCACCGGCGGCATAGATGCCGCCGAGGGCGAACAGGGTGTTGAGCCCGTCGATGTAGAAGATGCGGGCGACGAGGAAGCGCAGGATCTGGCGAAAGTGCCGCGCCTGCCGCACCGTCTCCGCCAGCGCGACGAAGCCTTCGCGCGCAGCCCTGCCGAGCGGCACGCCGGTCGCCGGCCGGTCGGGCGTGTAGAGGAACAGCGGGATCGCGAACACCGCGAACCACACCGCGACCAGCGGCCCGAGGATGCGGATGGGCTCCGCCTGCGCCTTGTCAAGCCCGAAAGGCGCTTCCTCAGGCTGGACGAACACCGCCAGCGACACCGCAAGGCACGCAAGCCCGCCGGCATAGCCCAGCGCCCAGCCCCAGCCGGAGACGCGACCGAGCCGACTCTTCGGCACCAGGTCGGGCAGCATGGCGTTGTAGAACACCGAGACGAACTCGAACATCAGGTTGCCGGCGCCGGCGAGAATCAGCGCCGGCACCACCATCCCGGGATCGGGCGTGAGGAACCACAGCGCCGCGCCGCTGAGGATCGCGCCGATGCTGAGCACGCCGAGCCAGGGCTTGCGCCGGCCACCGCGGTCGGCCACCGCGCCCACGATCGGGGCGAGGATGGCGAGCGCGATGCCGCTCACGCTCATCGCATAGCCCCACAGCTCCTGCCCCTCGACCTCCGTCGGCGCGATCGCGGACGCAAAGTAGGCGGCGAAGACGAAAGTGACGATGACCGTGGGAAAGGGCGAGTTGCCCCAGTCGAACAGGCACCAGGCGACGAGCCCGCGGCGGTCGGTACGGGTGACGACGCCGTCTGCGATCTCCGCGTCGTCGGTTCTGGCGACCATGGCCCATCCGCTGGTTGCGCGCCGCGTGGCGAAAGGAGAGTGTCAGCGCACCATGATCTGGTGACTGATTCCGCGGGGGAGACATAGCATGCTGGTCACGACGACGCACACCATTCAGGACCGGAAGGTCGAGTACCTCGGCTTCGTCAGCGGCGAGGCGATCCTCGGCGCGAACATCTTCAAGGACCTGTTTGCCGGCATCCGCGACATCGTCGGCGGACGGTCGGCCGCCTACGAGCAGGAGCTGCGCAAGGCGAAGCAGATGGCGATCGACGAGATGTGCGACGACGCCGTGCGCATGGGCGCCAATGCCGTGATCGGCGTCGATCTCGACTTCGAGACCGTCGGCTCCAGCGGCGGCATGCTGATGGTCGCCGCGAGCGGAACCGCGGTGCGGATCGAATAGCCCGGAAGGGAGCCGGCCGGCGCGGAGAGCGCCCGGGGCCTCACGCCGCCCGGCGGCGGCGCGGCCCCGGCCCCGGCGCCGGCCTCAGCCGTTGCGGGCGGCGAGATAGGCCTGGTCGGAATAGCGGCTCCACTCCACCGCCTGGGCGAGGAAGGCCTGGTAGTTCTCGTTGACCTTCGTCGCCATCGGCTCCGAGGCGGCGACGTCGGCGACCACCTCGGCTGAGACGGTGCGGACCGCCTCGACCACGTCGTCCGGCCACAGCCGGAACTGCACGCCGTTCTCCTCGACCAGGGGGCGGACCGACACCGCGTTGTTGAACTGGAAGTCGGCGATCGCGGTCGCGGCATTCGCACGGGCCACGGCGGCCACCAGCTCCTTCAGGTCGTCCGGAAGCGCCTCGTAGGACGACCGGTTCACCGAAAGCTCCAGCGACGGCCCGGCCTCGTGGAAGGCGGGGTGATAGTAGAACTTGGCGATGCGGTGCAGGCCGAAGGCGAGGTCGTTCCACGGGCCGACCCATTCGGCGGCGTCGATGACCCCGCTGTCCATGGCGGTGAAGATCTCGCCCGGCGGCATCAGCACCACCTGCACGCCCAGCCGGTTCATGACCTCGCCGCCCATGCCGGCGATGCGGAACTTGAGCCCCTGCATGTCGTCGAGGCTGGTGATCTCGCGGCGGAACCAGCCGCCGGCCTGGACGCCGCTGGAGCCGGCGTAGAACGGCTTCACCCCGAACGGCTCATACGCCTCGTCCCACAGCGCCTGGCCGTCGCCGAAGTAGATCCAGCCCATGAACTCCGTGGTGAGGAGCCCGAAGGGGATGCCGGTGAACCAGTTGAACGAGGCGCTCTTGCCCACCCAGTAGTAGGGCGTGCCGTGCAGGCAGTCGGCGTTGCCGTTGGAGACCGCGTCAAAGGCCTCGAACGGCGGCACAAGCTCGCCCGCGGCGAACAGGTTCACCGTCAGCCGTCCGCCCGAGAGCTGAGTGATCATGTCCGCGGCGCGCTGGGCGTTCACGCCCACCCCGGGCGAGCCCTTCGGCCACGGCGTCACCATCGTCCACTCGATCCGCTCCTGGGCGATCGCCGGCTTCGGCAGGTGCGATGCGGCAGCAAGGCCGGTGGCGGCGCCGGCCGCGCCGGCGAGGAACGTTCTGCGCTGCATGGGGCTCCCTCACTAGACCTGCCGCCATCCGCGGCGGCTGTTCACGCATCGTAGCCCGGGTGGCGCCGGGGGCGGAACCCGGATCGGTCCCGGTCCCGCCGCTCACCCGCCCGGCGGCGGGCGGAACAGCACGAAGTCACACTCCAGCATGCGACCGTGGTGGCGGCTGAAATAGCCGGGGATCACCTGCATCAGCGCGAAGCCGGCGGGCAGCAGCAGGTCGAGCACCGCGCGGTAGTCGGGCTGGCCTTGGTAGATGGGGTGCAGCGACGCCTCCACCTGCACTCCCGTGATCGCGGCGAGCCTGTCGCCCGCTCCCCGCAGCACCGCGAGGTCGAAGCCCTGGGTGTCGCTCTTGAGGAACACGCGCTCCGCGCCACGGACGTGATCCGCCCACACGCCGTCGAGCCGCCGGAGCGGCGCCCGCTCGCTGCCGACGAAGCGGTCGGAGGTGAAGTGCCGCTCGGTTTCCGCGGTGAAGGCGAGCGCCGAGCTCATGTCGCTGGCGGCGGAGACGTTGATGGTGATCTCGCCGTCGGCATCGCCCAGCGCCATGCGGGGCGCCACCGTCCAGCCGGCATCGCCGGCGGCAGCCTCCGTCAGCGCCGCATGGGCGGCCGACTGCGGCTCGAACGAGATGATCCGCCCGCCGTAGCCCGCCGCGCGCAGCCCGCGGGCGTACTGGCCGACGTTGGCCCCGACGTCGAGCACGAGGTCGATCCCGTGGCGGGCGAGCAGGAACGCTGTCTGCGCCCGCGGGTCGGTGAGGCGCCCGCTCCCCCGCCCGCCGCAGCCTGCCGCCCGGGAATGGCGCTGCGGGCGAGCGCGTCCGCCCGCTCGTTCTCCGGATGACCGTTGTGCGCCTTCACCCACTGCCAGCGCACCTTGTGCGGCGCCATGGCGGCATCCAGCCGCTTCCACAGGTCGTCGTTCTTCACGGGCTTGTTGTCGGCGGTCTTCCAGCCGCGCTGCTTCCACCGCGGCAGCCATTTGGTGATGCCGTCGTGCAGGTACATGCTGTCGGTGTGGATGACGATCTCCACCGGGCGCTTCAGCGACTCCAGCGCCGCGATCGCCGCCATCAGCTCCATGCGGTTGTTGGTGGTGTGGGCGGCGCCGCCGCAGAGCTCCTTCTCCACCCCCTTGTAGCGGAGCACGACGCCCCAGCCACCGGGGCCGGGGTTGCCGCTGCACGCACCGTCGGTGAAGGCTTCGACGGCGGGTTCAGGCAACGCAGCATTCCTCGGCGCTGAGTCCATAGGCTTCCGGCCCGCGCACCTGGGCGTGGAACTTGAGCTTGCGCAGGTATTCCAGCGGATCCTTGCGCTTCACCAGCGCCCCGGCCGGCGTGTTGATCCAGTCGTAGAGGCGCGTCAGCAGGAAACGCAGCGCCGCCCCCCGCGCGAACAGCGGCATCGCCTCCAGCTCGGGCAGCGTCAGCGGCCGCCGCCGGACATAGGCCGACAGCATCCGCCGCGCCTTGGTGACGTTGAAGCTGATGTCGTTCTCGAAGCACCAGGCGTTGAGGCAGACCGCCACGTCATAGGCGAGGAAATCGGTGCAGGCGAAGTAGAAGTCGATGACGCCGGACAGCTCGTTGCCGAGGAAGAAGGCGTTGTCCGGGAACAGGTCGGCGTGGATCACGCCCACCGGGAGGTCGGTCGGCCAGCGCTCCTCCAGCAACGCCAGCTCCGCATCCAGCGTCTCGATCAGCCCGCGCGCCACCTGGTCGCCGTCGGCGCGACAGGCGTCCAGCAGCGGCCGCCAGCCGTCGACGGTGAGCGCATTGTGACGCGTCATGGTGAAATCGGCTGCCGCGACGTGCAGGTCGGCCAGCGCACGGCCGACGCCCGAGCAGTGCTCCGGCATGATCCGCCGCGGCCACAGGCCGCGCAGGAAGCTGACCACGGCCGCGGGCCGGCCGGCGAGACGGCGGAGCGAGCGGCCGTCGCGGCCGGGAATCGGCGTCGGGCAGGCGAAGCCCTTTGCGGCAAGGTGCTCCATCAGCCCCAGGAAGAAGGGCAGGTCCTTCTCCTCCACCCGCTTCTCGTAGAGGGTCAGGATGTACTGGCCCTGGGTGGTCTGCAGCAGATAGTTGGAATTCTCGACGCCCTCGGCGATGCCCTTCACCGACACGACCTCGCCGATGTCATATTCGGTGAGGAACGCCGCCAGTTCCTCGTCGCCGACCTCGGTATAGACCGCCATTTACGCCACGAGCGCCTTCGGCAGCTTGAACACGACATCCTCGTGGGTCAGCCGGACCTCCTCGACGGACACGTCGAACCGGCTGCGGCAGCGGGCGATCACCTCCTCGACCAGCACCTCCGGCGCCGACGCCCCGGCGGTGATGCCGAGCGTGCGCACCCCGGCGAGCGCATCGAGGTCAAGGTCGGAGCCGCGCTGCAGCAGGAAGGCCCGCGGACACCCCGCCCGCTCCGCCACCTCCACGAGGCGGCGGGAGTTGGAGGAATTCGGCGCGCCCACCACCGCGATCGCGTCGCAGCGGGCGGCAATCGCCTTCACCGCCTGCTGCCGGTTGGTGGTGGCATAGCAGATGTCTTCCTTCTTCGGGCCGACGATCGACGGGAAGCGCGCGCGCAGGGCCGCGACCACCGCCGCCGTGTCGTCCACCGAAAGCGTGGTCTGGGTGACGAAGGCGAGACGCTCGGGGTCGGCCGGCTCCAGTGCCGCCACGTCGTCCACCGTCTCGATCAGCGTCACCGCACCTTCGGGAAGCTGGCCCATGGTGCCGATGACCTCCGGATGGCCGGCATGGCCGATCAGGAGGACGTGCCGGCCTTCGGCATGCCGCCGTTCCGCCTCGCGATGCACCTTGCTCACCAGCGGACAGGTGGCGTCGAGGTAGAGCATCCGACGCCGCTCCGCCTCCGCCGGCACCCGCTTCGGCACGCCGTGGGCGGAGAACACCACCGGCGCATTCGCCGGCACCTGGTCGAGCTCCTCGACGAAAATCGCGCCCTTCGCCTCAAGGTCGGCGACGACATAGCGGTTGTGGACGATCTCGTGGCGCACGTAGACCGGCGGCCCGTACTGCTTCAGGGCGAGCTCGACGATCTGGATCGCCCGATCGACGCCGGCGCAGAAGCCGCGGGGCGCGGCGAGCAGGACTGTCAGCGGCGGCTTCGCCATGCGGTCACGCGGGTTCGTTGCACCTCCGACCGTCCGGCACGGTCGGCACCGGCATCCCCGGCTTGCGTCGCCGGAGTGCCCTCTCTACAGTCCCCTCCCTAACACGATCAAGGAGGGAAAAGCGATTCCGATGGGGCCGATCCGGACCGCGCGCGCCGCAGCACGCATGACAACCCGGACCGGGACCCGGAGCGCGTCAGCCCTCGTCCTGGCCCTCCTCGCCGCCGCATGCAGCAGGTCGTCCTCGTCCGAGGAGACGGCCGTCCACTACTGCCCCGACGTCACGATCGTGCGCGACCTGTCGCTGATCACCCGATTCGAGGGATCGGCCCCGGCCTTCTCCGGCGAGATCGTCTCGGCCATCGGCGAATGCAGCTTCGACGACGGTGCGGTCGAGATCGAGACCGAGGTGACGATGGTCTATGACCGGCCGGTCGGCAGCCGCACGGAGGCCGCGCCGATCGCCTTCTTCGTCGCCGTCGCCCGCCCCGACGGGACGGTCATCGGCAAGGAGGAGTTCGCCTCCACGGTCGATTTCCGCGGCGACGAAACCCGCGCCGGCTTCCGCGAACAGGTGTCGGTGACGGTGCCGCTGCCGGGCGGGCCGGCCAGCGCCGGGGACTACACTGTCTACGTCGGCTTCCAGCTGAGCCAGCAGGAGCTGGACTACAACAGGCAGCGCACGCGCTGACCGCCGGTCAGGCGGTGCGGCGGAGCGGCTCCCGGTCCGCCTTGCCGCCGGCGAAGGCGGTGATGTCGGTCGAAACCAGCAGCACGTCGTTGCAGTCGGTGCGGGTCGCGGTGAACAGCACGCGCCGCCCGTCCGCGAGCGTGATCTCGATCATCGACTGGCCGCCCGATGGGTCGCTGAGGCCCGGCCGGGTCGCGGCGAGCGAGGGCGCGTCGGTATCGACGAACCAGCCCGTCTTCAGCGCGTGGTTGAGCAGCTTGCCCAGCTCGATCCCGGGCGGCAGCGGCTCGCGCCGGCCGAGGTCGAACGCGATCTGCGGATTGGCCGCGACCAGCAGGCCGTCGCTGTCGAAGATGGCGAAACCGTCGCGGCTGGCGGCGAGCCCGACCGTGAGCCGCGCCTCCGCCCGCATCGCGGACTCCTGGGCCGACTGCTGCCGGGTCTCGTCGCGGGCGAGCCCGCGGTAGCCGAGGAAGCGGCCGTCGGCGAACATCGGGACGCCGGAGAAGCGGATCCGCCGCACCTGCCCGTTGGCGTGGCGCATGTCCGCCATCCGGTCGGCGAAGGGCGGGCGGCGGTTCGGGTCGAGCTGGTCGGCGAACACGGCCGGCCCGCCGTCGAAGACCGCCAGCTCCGGCAGCGGCTGGCCCACGAGCTCGGCCGGCAGCGCGCCGAGATGGTCGAAGACGCGGTCGGAGACGTAGGTGAGGACGAGGTCGGCGTCGGTCTCGTACAGCCATTCCGCCGCCAGCCGCAGCACGTCGGCCAGCCTCTGCGCCGCCAGCCCGGGACCGGCCGGCCGCGGACGCTCGGCAACCCGGTAGCGCGACACGACGAGCGTCCCCGCACCGTCGCCGACGGCGCGCTCGTGCTCGGACCGGATGGGCGTGCCGTCCGCGCCGACATCCTCGCGGACCACCATCGTCTCTCCCGCCGCGAGACGGGCCGCGACTTCGCCGAGCCAGGCCGGACCGCGGCCGGGAACGGTGCCGAGGACGGCGGCGAGGGCGGACCAGCCCTCACCGGCTGCGACGACGGCGCCGCCGGCGTCGCAGACGACGACAGCCGCAGCGGGCGCCGGATCAGGCGACGGCATCATGCAGCACCTCCGGCATGTCGGAGCGGGTGCGGATCAGCCGGGGCTCCCGGCGCCACTGGCGGATGATGGCGACCGCACCGTCCTTCTCGAGCCGCACGAACAGCGTCAGCACCCGTTCGCGCATCTCCTCGGCCAGCGTCTTGTTCTGTCGGGCGGCGCGCCGGGTGAGATCGTAGATTTCGGCGAAATCGGACTGGCTGAGACCGATCGCCCGGCAGCCGATGGCCAGCGCCTCGCCGCCGGTGTCGTAGATGATGCGGCGGACGTCGCCGGGTCGCAGCCCGAGCTGCTGGATCAGCATGACCTCGAACAGCGCGATCTCGCCCCGGCGCAGCGCGGCGAGCATCAGCCGCGGGTCGAAACGGTCCGCCTGGGCGATCTCGTCGGCCAGAGCCTGGGCCATCGACGGATGGCCGCGGATGACCGCCAGCGCCTCCTCCGCCTGGCGCAGCACGGACTCGATCGCATCGTCGATGAGCGAGGGGTCGAAGTCGAACCGCCGGGCGAGCCCCTCGCGCAGCGCGCCGGAGACGAGGCGGTAGATCCGGCGCGCCACAGGCTCGGGCAGGTCCTGGCGGCGGGCCAGCGGCTCCC
>CALKHQ010000304.1 GCA_937988735.1 uncultured Alphaproteobacteria bacterium | reverse complement strand
TGCCTGACCCGGGCGGGCCGCTTATAGTCCGCCGCCTTCCACAAGGAGGACAACCACATGCGTGCCGAGATTGCGGCGCTGGCCGAAGAGATCAAGCAGTCGCTGGAACTGCTGAGGAGGCGTCTTTGACCCGGCGGCAGCCGAACGCCGCCTCGCCGAGCTGAACGCGCTCGCCGAAGACCCGAATTTCTGGAACGACGCCGAGCGCGCCCAGAGCGTGATGCGCGAGCGCACGCAGCTGGAGAAGTCGCTCGAGTCCATGAATACCATCGCCGCCCAGCTCGACGATGCGATGACGCTCGCCGAACTCGGCGAGGCCGAGGGCGACGAGGCCACCGTCGACGAGGCGGAGGCGCTGTTGCGCGCGCTGCGCGAGACTGCCCAGCGCAGGGAGCTGGAGACGCTGCTCTCGGGCGAGGCCGACGCCAACGACTGCTACCTCGAGATCCATGCGGGCGCCGGCGGGACCGAGGCCCAGGACTGGGCCGAGATGCTGGTCCGCCTCTACACCCGCTGGGCCGAGCGCAAGGGCTACAAGGTCGAGTACCTGGAGGAGAGTGCCGGCGAGGAGGCCGGGATCAAGTCGGCGACGCTGAGGATCAGCGGCCACAACGCCTATGGCTGGCTGAAGACGGAGAGCGGCGTGCACCGGCTGGTTCGCATCTCGCCCTTCGACAGCCAGGCGCGGCGCCATACCAGCTTCGCCAGCGTATGGGTCTATCCGGTCGTGGACGACTCGATCGACATCCAGATCGAGGAGAAGGACGTGCGGGTGGACACCTACCGCGCGTCCGGCGCCGGCGGCCAGCACGTCAACAAGACCGACAGCGCCATCCGGCTGACCCACCTGCCGACCGGCATCGTGGTGCAGTGCCAGAGCGACCGCAGCCAGCACCGCAACCGGGCGACCGCCTGGGCAATGCTCCGCGCCCGGCTCTACGAGCGCGAGCTGCAGCTCCGCGAGGAGAAGGCGGCGGCGGAGAATGCGGCGAAGACGGAGATCGGCTGGGGCAACCAGATCCGCTCCTACGTCATGCAGCCGTACCAGATGGTGAAGGACCTCCGCACCGGCTTCGAGACCGGCAACGTGCAGGCGGTGATGGACGGCGAGATCGACGGCTTCCTCGAGGCGAGCCTCGCCGGGCAGAAGCGCGGCGACGGGCGGCACGGGGCGGAAGCCTAGCGTTCCGACGTCCGCTCCCCGGCCGGCCGCGCCGGCTCACACCCACATCACCTGGTCGGTGAACACCAGCCGCTCGACACCGAGCAGCGTGTCCGTGCCTTCGCCGCCCAGGGACTGCACGACGACCATGCCGCCCTGCATGCCGATCAGGTAGGCCGAGCGCGGCTGCAGGAACAGCGCCGTGTCCGTGCCGGTGCTGCCTGCCAGATGGTCGTTGCCGGCGCCGCCGAGCAGCGTGTCGTCGCCGGCCCCGCCCAGCAGGGTGTCGGCGCCGCCGTCGCCGGAGAGGAAGTCCGCGCCATCGCCGCCGACGAGTTCGTCGGCGCCGGCGCCGCCGTAAATCTCGTCGCGGTGGCGTCCGCCGCGGATGAAGTCGGCCCCGTCGCCGCCGTGGAGCGTGTTGGCGCCGTCACCGCCGAAGATCTGGTCGTTGCCGCCGCCGCCGTAGATCAGGTCGGCGCCCGCGTCGCCGTCGAGGCGGTCGTTGCCGGCGTTGCCGCGCAGCGTGTCGGCGCCGCCTCCGCCGCTCAGCCAGTCGTCGCCGGCGCCGCCCTCGATGAAGTCGTTTCCGGCCTCGCCGCCGATGTAGTCTGCGCCGGCGCCGCCGGACAGGCTGTCGCCGCCGGCTCCGCCGAGGATGTAATCGTTGCCCTGCTCGCCGTGAATGGTGTCGCTGCCCCGTTCCCCGAACAGCGTGTCGTTGCCGGAGCCGCCGCGGATCAGGTCGTCGCCTTCGTCGCCCCAGACCGTGTCGCTGCCCGACCCGGCGTAGACCGTGTCATGGTGCAGGCTCCCGTACACCGTGTCGCTGCCGGTGAAGGTCTCGATCACCGGTGCCGACCAGTGGAAGCCGGCGAAGCTGGGGCTGTCCATGTCCACGATGTCGTCGTAGGCGAACAGGGTCTCGACGAACAGCTGCCCGCCGGCCCGGAACGCCTGCTGGATGCCGCCCGCGGAGAAGCCCTCGAACACCCCTGCCAGCACGTCGTCCTCATCGACCGGCAGGGTCAGCGAGGACAGCCAGAGCACGTTGGTGATCACCCCGGACGCGTTGCCGTTGGCGTCGAAGGTGATCGGGGCCTCGCCGAGGAAGACGGTGTAGCTGCCGTCGGTGTTCCGGTACGCCCAGCCGTTGAAGACCGGCGAAAGCGTGCCGAAGGGGATCTCGAGCAGTATTGCGCCCGGGTCGATGACGTCCTTCTAGGCCTGCCGGAAATACGTCCCGCTGAAGTAGTAGACGTCGGCCATGGCACGCTCCTCCGGTTCGGGGTGGGTGTATGGCCGTAGGTCGCGCCGTCCTGGCGTTCCGGTTTACCCTTGCGGCGAAACTGTGCCCGCGGCCGGCCCCCGCGAAGGCCGCGCCGCCGGCGTCAGGCCGAGATCCAGCTTCTCGCGCAGGCGGAGCACGGTCACCGGCGTCGCGACGCCGATGCGGTCGGCGGTCAGCCTGCGGTGCAGGGCGTCGATGCCCGGAACGGGCTCGCCGTCGAAGGCGACGATGACATCCCCCACCTGCAGCCCCGCCGCGGCGGCCGGGCTGCCGGGCTCGATCCCGGCCACCCGCACGCCCGCCTCCGCCTGCAGGAGGTGGTGGCGCACGATGCGCCGCGACAGCGGCACCGTCTCGCCGGCGACGCCGATGTAGCTGCGCCGGACCCGGCCGTGGCGGATGAGCTCGGTGACGACGAAGCGTGCGGTGTTGCTGGCAATGGCGAAGCACAGCCCCTGCGCCATGCGGATGATCGCGGTGTTGATGCCGATGATTCGCCCGCGGCTGTCCACCAGCGGCCCGCCGGAGTTGCCCGGGTTGAGGGCGGCGTCGGTCTGGACGATGTCGTCGATCAGGCGCCCGGTACGGCCGCGCAGCGACCGGCCGAGCGCGCTGACCACGCCGGCGGTGACGGTGGCCTGGAAACCGAAGGGGTTGCCGATCGCGATTGCAAGCTGCCCGACCCGGATGGCGGCCGAGTCCGCGAACTCGGCGTGCGCCAGCCCGTCCGCGTGGACGCGGAGCACGGCAAGGTCCGTGTCCGGATCGTCGCCGACCAGATAGGCCGGCAGGGTACGGCCGTCGGCGAGGGTGGCGGTGACGCTGCTCGCCCCGTGGACGACATGGCTGTTGGTCAGCAGGAAGCCGTCCGGCGTGAAGATGACGCCTGAGCCGGTGCCGAGCGGCTGTTCGGTCGTCACGCCGCCGTTGGTGCCGTGCCGGCTGGCGACGAGATGGACCACGGCCGGACCCACGCGCTCGACCGCGGCGACCACGGCCTGCGAGTAGGCGTCGAGCAGTCCGGCGTCGCCGTCGTTCGCCGGCTGTGCGCGCCGGGACGGCCTGCTGCCGTCGGAATCGAGGATGAACTGCGGAACTGCGCCCATGGGCGGCGGACCCTCCACCAGTTGAGGGGCGGTGATGTCGGTCGCGCGGCGTGCGAAATCAAGCGGCCCGCCCCGCGCCCCCGCCCTGCAGCAGCCGGGCGATGCGGTCGCGGGTTGCGGGGTGGGTGCGCAGGCAGGACGGCTGCTCCAGGCCGGCCATCCGCCCGAACAGGTGGCGCAGCGTCCACCGCTCGGCGAGGTCGAGCTTGTGCAGCGCCCGGGCGAGCCCGGCGGGATCGCCGGTCAGCTCCGCCGCCGCTGCATCGGCCGCGAACTCCCGCGAACGCGACAGCGCCAGCCGCAGCAGCCCGATGGCGCTCGGTGCCAGCGCCAGCGTCCAGACGGCAAGGAGAGGCATCTCGAGGCCGGGAACCACCGCCATCAGCAGCAGGGCCGACAGCAGGCCCAGCATGCATACCATCGCGGTCGCCCGCTGCAGCACGTCGCCGAGCCGGCTGAACGCGAGGTCGCCGGCCGCGATGTGCGCCACCTCATGCGCGAGCACGCCCGACAGCTCCCGCCCGTCGAGCAGCCGCACCAGGCCGTCGGAAACCGCCACCGCGGCGCCGTCGGGGTCGCCGACCGCGAAGGCGGCGGGGGCCGGGCTGGGCAGGCGATAGAGCTGCGGCAGCCGGGGCAGCCGCGCCCGGCGGGCGAGCCGCGCCAGTTCGCGATAGACGGCCGGCGCCAGTGTCGGATGCACCGGCACCGCGCCGTGCAGGCGCATCGCCGCATGTGGCGACAGCCGCGGCATCGTCACGGCGAGCACCAGCATCAGCACCGCCGCGAGCGCGATGCCGGCAAGGCCGCCGATGATCCAGCCGCACAGCGCGACGACGGCCACCATGGCCGCCAGCGGCAGGAAACCCCTGTTCATCCTGCGCTCCCGCCGTCAGTGGCCGGCCGCGTTCGCGGCAACAAACGCCTCGACCGCCTGCAGGTCCACGAACCAGCCGGCCGCAATGCTGAGGGCGAAGAAGGCGAGCGCCACGTCCCAGCGGTTCCAGCGCGTCCATTCGATGGTCTCGCCGCGCAGAAGCGCGGTGGCGGCCGCGACCCAGGCCGCCATCGAGGTGAGCGAGCTCAGCGACAGCGCAAGCAGCGGCGCCGGCGCAAGCGACGCGAGCGCCAGGCACAGCGCGAGCATCAGGCCGCCGAAGCCCAGCGGCCCGAGGCCGCCGCTCGATTCCGGCTGCCTGTCGTTCCGGGTGTCGTCAGTCCAACGCATGGCAAGGTCCTCCGTCGAGCGACTCTGCGCGCGGCCCCCTCAACAGGCGGACCGCTCCTGCGTATCCACGTGTCGTGAACCGCCGCCGGGATGGCCCCCGGCGGCATCGGGGCAACGCGGATCAGGCCGCGTCCTTGACCTTCTCGATCAGCTTCCGGGCCTTGTGGGCGATGCGGGCCGGAGCCGACGTCCTGATCTCGATCTGGCGCGGCTTCATCTCCTCCGGCAGCTCGCGCACGAGATCGACATGGAGCAGGCCGTTGTTCAGCTCCGCGCCGACCACCTCCACGAACTCCGCCAGGCGGAAGGTCCGGCGGAACGAGCCGTCGGCGATGCCGCGGTACAGCCATCCCTCGGTGTTTTCGCGGCTCTCCTGACGCGTGCCGCTGATGATCAGCTCGTTGTCACGAGTTTCGACCGAGAGCATCTCCGGCGTCCACCCGGGCACGGCCACGGTGACCCGGTACCGGTCCTCACCCGTCTTCTCGATGTTGTAGGGCGGGCTGGACAGCGACTGGTCCTCGGTGAGCGCATCCAGCAGGCTGAACAGCCGGTCGAACCCGACCGTGGTCCGGTAGAAGGGAGTCAGGTCAAACATCGCTACACGTCCTCCATCTGAAGCGACATGCAGGGAGCGACCCAGCCAGGCTGCGGTCGCGGCCCACAGCCTGCACGCCCGTCAGGCACATGCGGGCTGCAACCTGGATGTGGGGATTTCTTTCGCGATTTCAATCCGATGGCGGGCTGTCGACCGGCGATCGGGCCGGAATCCAGCCCGCCAGCTCGCGGCGGACCAGGGCGGCGAGCGCGCCGATGTGCGCCGGGTCGTCGTTGAGGCAGGGGACGGTGCTGAAGTGGGTGCCGCCGGCGGAAAGGAAGGTCTCGCGGCCGCGGATCGCGATCTCCTCCAGCGTCTCGACGCAGTCGGCCGCGAAGCCGGGGGTGAGCACGGCGACCCGGCGGATGCCGGTGCGCGGCAGCTCCGCCAGGGTCTCGGCGGTGTAGGGTTGCAGCCATTCCAGCGCCCCGAAGCGGGACTGGAACGTCATCCGGAGGGCGGCGTCGTCGAGGCCCAGCACCTGCCGCAGCAGCCGCGTCGTCGTCTCGCACTGGGTGCGGTAGGGATCGCCCCGGTCGCAGTACGCCTTCGGCAGCCCGTGGTAGGAGGCGATGATCACCTCCGGCTGCCAGTCCAGGGCGGCGAGATGGTGCCGGACCGAGGCGGCCAGCGCGGCGATATAGCCGGGGTCGTCGGGGTAGGCCGGCGCCGTCCGCACCGCCGGCTGGCGGCGCATCGCCATCAGCGCTCGGAAGGCGTCGTCATAGGCGGTGGCGGTGGTGGTGGCGCTGTACTGCGGATAGAGCGCGAACAGGAGGATGCGCCCGCACCCCTGCGCCTCCAGCGCCTGCAGTCGGTCGGCGATCGCGGGGTTCCCGTAGCGCATCGCCCAGTCCACGATGACCGCCGGCGTGTCGGCCAGTGTGTCCGCAAGCGCCTCCGCCAGGGCGCGGGTATGGGTGCGCAGCGGCGACTCGTTCCGCTCGCGGTTCCACACCTGGCGATAGGCTTCCAGGCTGCGGCGGGGGCGGAAGGGCAGGATCACGGTGTTGAGCAGCACCCGCCACAGCAGCGGGTTGGTCTCCACCACCCGCCGGTCGCCGAGGAACTGGCGCAGGTAGCGCCGCACGGCGGCGGTGTCGGCGGCGTCGGGCGTCCCGAGGTTGATCAGCAGCACGCCGATCGTGTCGTCGGGCGGGGCGGTGTCGCTGGCGGCGGGCAGGGTCATCGCAGGGCCGTCGGTTATCGGGGGCCGCACTATACGGTCCGCGCGGGGGAAGGGGCGATGCTTAACCTGCCGTTCACCGTGGCGGCGCCATGATGTCGAACCTTCTCCCCTCCGACCGGATCGATCCCATGCGCATCGTGCCTGCCGTCATGTTCGCGCTCCTGATCCCCGCTGCCGCGGAGGCGCAGAGCTTCGCCTGCGGCGAATCCACTGCGGGCCAGCTCTCCTGCCAGGCCGGAGTTGCCTGCGAGTGCCGCTGGTTCCCGGCGTCCGCCATGGAAGGCACGCCCGCCGGATGGCGGTGGGACTGCGGGATCCTGCGCCCGCGCTGTGCGGACAACCGGCCGGCCTCGGTGGAAGACTGGCGCGACGCCGTCCCGGACTCGCTCTCGATCACCGATCAGTCGGTCACGGTCGGACAGGACAACACCCAGATCCAGTGGACCGCGCCGGCGATCGACTTCTGACCGCCGGCCGTGCCGGGGCCGGTTGCGCTCCGCGCCCGGACGGTGTACGTCCCCGCGGCCCGCGTCTCCCTGTCTTTGCCGGACAAGCCATGATCATTACCGCACAGGTCGACGGCTGGACCTACGCCGCCTGCCCGCTGGGCACGCCGGAGCACACGTTCGGCGAGTTCCGCAGTGCGGTCGCGATGTGGCGGGCGAAGGCGGCCGGGGGCCTGCCGCGCAAGAGCGAGTTCCGCCCGGAGGATTTCCGCGGCTGGCTCGGCTGGGTCATCGTCTACGAGGTGGAGCCCCATCCGTTCGACCTGCGCTTCCGCCTGTACGGCAGCCATCTCGTCGAGAAGATGGGGTTCGAGCCGACGGGCAAGCGGTTCAGCGAGGCCTATGCCCATGTGCCGGGGCACACCGTGGCGCTGGACCACTTCCGCCATCTGCGCCGCGAGCGGATGATCGGGATCTCGAGCGGCCCGCTGAACTGGGAGGGGCTCGGTTTCCGCAGCGGCGTGTTCCTCGACCTGCCCGTCGCCGACGACAGCGGCGAAGTCCGTTATTTCTTCACCTTCGGCCGCTTCATCGAGGCACCGTGCCCGGCGCCCGCGCCGGCGCCGGCCGCACGCTGGGCCGTCACGGCTTAAATTTTGCAATGGCAGGCCATCGAGGTCTTGCCGCCCGCCTCCGCCGCCAAGCATGATGATCGTCCCCGAACCGGGACGCGGCCTGGCCGTGCCGAGGTGACCCGTCGTCGATGCCGCATGAAGTTCCGCTGATCACGACTCTCATCGCCGGCCTCGGGCTGGCGTTCGTCCTCGGGGCGGTGGCGAACCGGCTGCGCGTGTCGCCGCTGGTCGGTTACCTCCTGGCCGGCATCGCGGTCGGCCCCTATACCCCGGGTTTCGTCGCAGATCAGAGCCTGGCGCAGGAACTGGCGGAAATCGGCGTCATCCTGCTGATGTTCGGGGTGGGGCTCCACTTCTCGCTCAAGGACCTGCTGTCGGTCGCGACCATCGCCGTGCCGGGCGCGGTGGCCCAGATCGCCTGCGCGACCGCGCTCGGCGCCGGGCTGGCGCTGTGGATCGGATGGCCCCTCGGCGAAGGGCTGGTGTTCGGCCTCGCCCTTTCGGTGGCGAGCACGGTCGTGCTGCTGCGCGCGATGCAGGATCGCCGCATGGTCGACACCCGCAACGGGCGGATCGCCGTCGGCTGGCTGATCGTGGAGGACCTGGCGATGGTGCTGGCGCTGGTCCTGCTGCCGGCGCTCGCCGGCGTGTTCGGCACCGCCCCGCCGCCGCCGGAGGCCACCGAGGTCGAGGTGCTGGACACCCAGGTCCGCATCGGCATCGGCGGCGCGCTGGCGCTGACCATGCTGAAGGTGGTGGCGTTCATCGCCTTCATGCTGCTGGTCGGCCGGCGGGTGATCCCGTGGATCCTGCACTATGTCGCCCACACCGGCTCGCGGGAGCTGTTCCGCCTCTGCGTGCTGTCGATCGCGCTCGGGGTGGCGTTCGGCGCGGCCAAGCTGTTCGACGTCTCCTTCGCCCTGGGCGCCTTCTTCGCCGGCATGATCATGAGCGAATCCGCGCTCAGCCAGCGGGCGGCGGAGGAGTCGCTGCCGCTGCGCGACGCCTTCTCGGTGCTGTTCTTCGTCGCCGTCGGCATGCTGTTCGACCCCGAGATCCTGGTCGAGCAGACGGTCAACGTGCTCGCGACCGTGTTCATCATCATCTTCGGCAAGTCGGTCGCGGCCTTCCTCATCGTCCGCGCCTTCCGCAACCCGACGACGACCGCGCTGCTGGTCTCCGCGAGCCTCGCCCAGATCGGCGAGTTCTCCTTCATCCTCGCCGCGCTCGGCATCGAGCTGAAGCTGCTCAGCGAGGACGGGCGCGACCTGATCCTCGCCGGGTCGATCCTGTCGATCCTGTTCAATCCGCTGGCGTTCGTGCTGGTGGACTGGCTTGGGCCGTGGCTGTCGCGGCGCTCGGCGGCCGCAGCACCGGAGGCGGCGCCCCAGGGGCCGGCGGCCGCGACCTCCGGCCCGTCGCCGCCCCCGGCGGAAGACGACGGTGCCCCCGCCGTCACCGCACTCACCCACCACACCGTGCTGGTGGGCTTCGGCCGCGTGGGCAGCGTGGTCGGCGAGGCCCTGCAGGCGGCAGGGCTGCCGTTCCTCGTGATCGAGGACGCCGACCGGGCGGTGGCTCTGCTGCGCGAGCGCGGCATCGAGACCATCGTCGGCAATGCGGCCGGCAGTGCCGTGCTCGAGGCCGCCAACATCGCCGGCGCCGACCGGCTCATCGTGGCGATCCCCAACGCGTTCGAGGCCGGCCAGATCGTCGCCCAGGCGCGGGCGGCGAACCCGGACATCACCATCATCGCCCGCGCCCACACCGACGCCGAGGTCGAGCACCTGACCCACCTGGGCGCGGAGCTGGTCGTCATGGGCGAACGCGAGATCGCCCGGGCCATGGTCGCTTCGGTGCTGTCGGCGGCACCGGAAGGCGAGGGTGGCTCCGAGCCGGCAGCCGCCGCGCAGTAGCTAGCCGTCCGACGGCGGATAGGGCAGCAGAGCGGCGATGTCGGGCAGGTGGCTGAGCCCGTCCGCCGATACCCCGTGCTGGGCCAGATAGCCTTCCAGCAGCAGGTGGGCATAGCCGTGCACCATCGACCACACGAGGGTGCGCAGGCGCACCCCTTCCTCCTCGTCGTCCGGATCGCGCTGGAACGGGCGCACGGTATCGGCGAGCTGCCGGTAGGCAGCGCGTGACGCCTCCGCCAGCGTCGTGTTCGTCCAGTCCAGCCGCCCGGCGCTGAACATCAGGCGGAACAGGTCGGGGTTGGCGGTGGCGAAGCGGAGGTAGCCGCACCCGGCTGCCGCGAGCTGCGCCCGCGGGTCCGGCCCTGCGGCGGCCTGCTCCGCCGCGATCGTCGCGTGGAAGCGCCGGAAGGCGACCGCAGCCAGCTCCGACAGCAGCCCCTGCAGGTTGCCGAAGTGATGCGCCGGCGCGGCGTGCGACACCCCGGCCCGGCTGGCGCAGGCCCTGAGCGTCACCGCCGCAAGACCCTGCTCCGCCACGATCGCCAGCGCCGCCTCGATCAGCCCCTGCCGCAGATTGCCGTGGTGATAGCTGTCCCGGCGCGCCCGCGCCGCCGCCTCCGTCTTCCCGCTCATCGCTTCTGCCCCGGGTGACGCCCGTCACCATCGCCCGATCCGCAAATCTTGACAATGGAAAGATGGAGGCCGACCCTATCTAGACACTGTAAAGATAGATGGAGGCGTCGATGGACTGGGAGCTTTCCTTCGCGATCGCCGGTCAGGCGGCCGCCGTCGGCTGGCTGATCCTGATCGTCGCGCCGCGGCGGTGGGCGCTGCTGATCGCGGTGCCGCGGCTGGTGCTGCCGGGCGCGCTCAGCCTCGGCTATGCGGTGCTGATCCTCGTCCATTTCGCGGATGCGGGCGGCGGCTTTGGCTCGCTGGCCCAGGTCAAGGTGCTGATGGGCAGCGATCCGGTGCTGCTGGCGGGCTGGGTCCACTACCTGGCCTTCGACCTCTTCGTCGGCGGCTGGATTGCGTGTCGCAGCGACCGGCTCGGCATCTCCCGGCTGGTGCAGGCGCCGATCCTGCTCGCGACGTTCCTGTTCGGTCCGATCGGGCTGCTGTGCCACCTCGCCCTCGAGGCGGGGCTGAAGGCGCTGCGGCCGGTGCAGCATGCGGAGGCGTGAGATGGCGATGGCCGCATCCCTCGGGAACAGCCGGGCGCCAGCGGCTGCCGTCCCCCTGGCGGCACGGGTCGGGCTCGCGGAGAACACCGCCGCGCGGCTGTGGCTGCAGGTGTCGCTGGTGGTGCTGGCGATCGCCCTGCCGACGGCCTTCGCCGCCGCGCTCGACGGGCGGACGCTCGACGGCGTCAGCGTCTGGGCGAAGCCGCTCAAGTTCCAACTCGCGGTCCCGGTGCATTTCGTGACGCTTGCGGCGGTGGCCTCGCTGCTGTCCGACCGGGTGCGCCACGGGCGGCTGCTCATGGTCACTGCCTGGGCCTCGGCGGCGGCGGGCCTGTTCGAGATCGCCTACATCACCGCACAGGCGGCGCGCGGACGGCATTCCCACTTCAATGGCGAGACGACGTTCGAGTTCGCCATGTACGCGGCGATGGGCATCGGCGCCGTGGTGCTGGTGGCGGCGTCGGCGGTGGTGGGCGTGCTGGTGCTGCGGTCGGCGCGGCCCGGGGTCGGAGCCGGCCTGCGCTGGGGCGCCGGCGTCGGGCTCGTCGCCGGCAGCCTGCTCACCCTCGTCGTGGCCGGCTACCTCAGCAGCCATGGCGGCCACGGGGTGGGCGGCATGCCCGGCGACGCAGCCGGCATGCCGGTGACCGGCTGGTCCACTACCGGGGGCGACCTCCGCGTCTCCCACTTCTTCGCTACCCACATGATGCAGGCGCTGCCGCTGGTCGGCCTCGTCGCCGACCGCATCGCCGGCGGCCGCAGCCGCACCGTGGTCCTGGTCGCCGCCGGCCTGTGGACCGCGCTGGTGATCGCGACCTTCGTCCAGGCGCTGGCCGGCCAGCCGGTGCTGTGACGCGGCCGGAAACGGAACGGCCTGGCATTCGGAGGGAATGCCAGGCCGCCTTGCCCGGGAGGTCGAGGGGGGAGGAGTCGCCACCCTGCCCGCAAGTCGGGTGGCGCGATCCCGGGCAACCGTCGCCGTGTGCGACCGGGCGCGTCACGCCCAGAGGGCATTCCGAAGCCGGCGCGATGCAACCGAGGGTAATGGCGCCGTGGCCGATGTCAAGCGCTCACCTGCCGAATACTTAAGTAATCTGCACAAGACTTACGTAGCGGGATGAATACTTAGGTAATCACTTTGCCGCCGCGACGGGAGCGCGGCTCACCCGGTTTGGTGCGGCCGCGGACCCGGCCTGCTGACACCCGGTGCCCGCCGGCCTAGACTGCGCGCCGCCCGCCGATTTCCCCTTTCGCGAGGAGCCATGCCTGCAAGCCCCCTGGTGGACCTGACCCGTTCCGGCCGTGCCGGTCTCGTCACGCTGCGCAACGAGCGTGCATTGAACGCGCTTACCCTGGACATGATCGACGCCATCCGCCCGGCGCTGGACGCCTGGGCGGCGGACGACGGCATCGCCAGCGTGGTGATCGAGGGGGCGGGGGAGCGGGCGTTCTGTGCCGGCGGCGACGTGCGGGCAGTGGCGCTGGCCGGCCGCTCCGGCGACCGCACGCTCACCCGCAGCTTCTTCTGGCACGAATATCGGCTCAACCGGGCGATCGCGGTCTTTCCCAAGCCCTATGTCGCCCTTATCGACGGCATCACCATGGGCGGCGGCGTCGGGCTCTCCGCCCACGGCGCCTTCCAGGTGGCAACCGAGCGCACGGTCTGGGCCATGCCGGAGACCGCGATCGGCTTCTTCCCCGACGTCGGCGCCAGCCATGTGCTCAACCGGCTGGAGCCGGCGATGGCGGCCTTTCTCGCGCTTACCGGCTGGCGGCTCGGCCCGGGCGACCTGATCGCCCTCGGTCTCGCCACCCACTACGTGCCGTCGGCCCGCCTGCCGGAGGTGAAGGCGGCGCTGGCCGGTGGCGCCGACCCGGCGGCGGCGCTGGCGGATTTCGCTGCCGCCCCGCCGGCCGGCGCCCTCGCGGAGCATGGCGAGGTGATCCGAGCCTGCTTCGGGGAGCCCACGGTCGATGCGATCCTCGCCGCGCTGGACGGGCACGACAGCGATTTCGCCCGGGAGGCCGCGGGGACCATCCGCCGGATGTCGCCGCTGAGCTGCAAGGTGGCGCTGGAGGCGCTGCGCCGCGCCCGGGGCCGCGACCTCGACGCCTGCCTGCGGATGGAGTTCCGGCTGAGCCAGCACTTCATGGCCGGCCATGACTTCTACGAGGGCATCCGCGCGCTGCTGATCGACAAGGATCGCCAGCCGCGCTGGGATCCGGACACGCTGGCCGGGGTAACGGATGAGATGGTCGCGGCCTGTTTCGCCCCGCTCGCGGAGGATGAGCTCGACTTCGGGCCCGACGCCGCTGCCGGCTGACCGGCCGCGCGGGGAGGAGGGGCCGCGCAGGGAGGAGGGGCCGCGCAGGGAGGAGGGGAGGAATGAGGCGGATCGCCTTCATCGGCCTCGGCAACATGGGCCTGCCGATGGCCCGCAACCTCGCCGCCAGGGGCCACCGCGTCGTCGG
>CALKHQ010000303.1 GCA_937988735.1 uncultured Alphaproteobacteria bacterium | reverse complement strand
CCTCGTCGCCGCCCTCGGCGCGCCGCTGTTCGCCGCCCACGACCCGCTGGCCAGCGACTGGCTCGCCGTGCTCCAGCCGCCCTCCGACGTCCATCCGCTGGGCACCGACGACCTGGGGCGGGACGTGTTCTCCCGCCTGCTGTGGGGCGCCCAGGCGTCGCTGATCGCCGGCGTCGGCGCGGTGCTGATCGCCATGTCCATCGGCGTTCCGCTCGGCATCCTCGCCGGCTTCAGCCGCGGCTGGGTCGACATCGTCGTGTCGCGGCTGACGGACGCGCTGCTCGCCTGCCCCCAGATCATGCTGGCGATCGCGCTGGCGATGTTCCTGGGCGGCAGCCTGCTCAACGCCGCCGTCGCCATCGGCGTCTCGACCGTGCCGGTGTTCGCCCGGCTGGCGCGGGCGCGGACGATCCAGATCTGCGCCGAGGTCTATGTAGAGGCTGCGGTGTCGGTGGGCATCCGCGCCCCCCGGCTGCTCGTCGTTCACGTCCTGCCCAACCTCGCCGCGCCGGTGCTGGTGCAGGTCAGCCTGACCATGGCGGTTGCGATCATCTCCGAAGCCGGGCTCTCGTTCCTCGGCCTCAGCCGGCCCCTGCCCGCGCCGTCATGGGGCGCGATGCTGACGGTGGGCAAGGATTTCATCGAATCTGCGCCCTGGCTCTCGGTGTGGCCGGGGCTGTGCATCTGCCTCGTGGTCGTCGGCTTCAACCTGCTGGGCGACGGCATCCGCTCGCGGCTCGACCCGCGGCGCTGACAAGGACCATCACCACGAACGATGGCTGACCAAGGACACGGAGGAGGAGGAAGAACCCGATGCGCGCGACCCTGATGACATCGACGATCGCCGCCGCATTTGCGGCCGCGGCCGTCTGGGCCCCTGCCATGGCGCAGACCCTGGAGATCGGGCTGATCGAGGACGTGGACACGCTCGACCCGGCGCAGGGGCGCACCCTCGGCGGCCGCCAGGTGTTCTCGACCCTGTGCGACAAGCTGTTCGAGGTGGACAGCGACGGCAACCTGCAGCCGGAGCTCGCGCTGGAGCACGTGACGTCCGAGGACGGGCTCACCGTCACCCTCACCCTGCGCCAGGGGGTGGTGTTCCATGACGGCGAGCCGTTCAACGCGCAGGCGGTCAAGTACAATCTGGACCGCGCGATGACGATGGAGGAATCGGCCCGCAAGGGCGACCTTCGTGCCATCGAGCGGGTCGAGGTCATCGACGACTACACGGTGGCGCTCATCCTTCACCAGCCCTACACGCCCCTGCTGGCGCAGCTCGCCGACCGGCCCGGCATGATGATCTCGCCGGCGGCTGCCGAGGCGAAGGGTCCCGACGGCTTCGCCACCGACCCGGTGTGCTCGGGTCCGTTCCGGCTTGTCGAGCAGATCCCGCAGGATCACATCGAGCTTGCGCGGTTCGAGGACTACTGGAACGCGGACAACATTCACATCGAGCGCGTGATCTACCGTCCGGTTCCCGACGCGACCGTGCGGCTGAACAATCTGCTCGCCGGCCAGCTCGACCTGATCGAGCAGGTGGCGACGACCGATCTCGAGAAGCTGCGCAGCACCGAAGGCTTCGAGGTCGCCTCGGTGACCGGCCTCGGCCATTTCCACCTGCTGTTCAACCTCGCCGGGGACGGCCCGTTCGCGAAGAGCGCGGCGCTGCGCCAGGCGGTCGATGCCGCGATTGACCGCAACATCATCAACCAGGCGGTCTTCGGCGGCGAGTTCGTGCCGGGCAACCAGCCGGTGCAGCCGGCCTCGCCCTACTACGCCGGCGATTTCCCGGTGCCGGCCCGCGACCTGGAGCGGGCGAAGGCGCTGGTCGCCGAATCCGGCGTGGATTCGCCGAGCCTCGCCATCGTGCTCAACAACAACCCGACCTTCCTGCGCGTGGCCCAGGTCATCCAGTCGATGCTGGCCGAGGCGGGGATCACGGTGACGCTGAACCCCACCGACTCCGGCACGGCGACCGGCCTCGTCACCTCGGGCGACTTCGAGGGCTTCTTCAGCTTCTGGAGCGGCCGGGTCGATCCCGACGCCAACACCCACACCTATCTCGGCTGCACCGGCTCGCAGAACTCGGGCGGCTACTGCAACGAGGAGGTGGAAGCCCTGCTGACCCGGGCCGCAGCCGCCTCCGACCCCGCGGTCCGCGCCGACCTCTACGCGCAGGCGGCCGCGATCTGGATGGCGGACGCTCCCACCCTGTTCATCTACCATCCGAAGCTGTTCTTCGGGTACAGCTCCGCCGTCCAGGGCTTCACCCCCGTCCCCGACGGCCTCGTCCGCCTCGACGGCGTGACCCTCGCCGAGGACTGACCCGCTCCGCCCGGCGCCCGCGACGGGCGCCGGGCTTGATTTCTCATCCTTGGGGCGACCGAGTGCCTGTGCTCCCCTTCTTGAGGGGTCACTCGGTCTCGAACCCCTGACTCTCGAATTTCAGAGTCCGCCCGTTCTCGGTGACGATACGCACGATGTTTTCCGGGACGCCATCCGGGACAACCGCTTCGATCTCGAGCGTCACGGTCACGGAGGCGCCCACCAGGCCCGACAGGTGCGCGACAACCTCGTCAGCGATCCGGCCCGCATCTCGCCCGACGCGCGATGCGTCCAGAACAACCGTGCCGTGATAGCGCGTAGGTCTCGGGACAGGCTTCGGCTCGTCAACGCCGCGTGACGGAACCTCCGCCGTCGTGCCCGAGGAACCTGGCGTCACGGAACCATCACCCACACCCGGCGCCTGCGGTCTGGTCGCCTCCATGTGCCGGGAAGCCACATCAGGCTTCACGAGCAGACCTGTCGCCAACTGGTCGATTGCGTCCACCCGCTGACCGCACCGCAGCCCACGATATCGTCCCGTCGCCTCATCGAAGCCGTCGGCATAGGCGAAGGAATCATCCTGCCAGAGCAGGAGACCGAGCCCGTCCTGGATCGCAGCGAGAAGCACGTCTCTGCCGCGAAGCCGCGGCAGGTAGATGTACCGGGCGAAGTCCTCGATGAGCTGGCGGACGGGAACGTGGTCGCCACGCCAGAGCGGCACGCGATCCAGCTCCATACGAAGGCGCGTTCCCGCGAATGCGGGCATCAGCAGCTCTTCGGACCGAAGCTTCTTGCTGGCGCGCGCTGCCAGCGCTTCCTGGCCGGTCAGTCGGAACGGCTCCCACTCCACGGGCGATTGTGGCGTGTTCTGCACCGGGACGAGCAACCATTGATATGCCTCGGGCAGGCGCGCATCGACCACGGAATCGGCCGACTGTAGCTGGGTCTCGGCCTGGCGGACCTGGTGCCGCCCCAGGTCAAGCTCGTTCTTCTCCGCGAGGATCGACGACCAGGCCAGATATCGGCGGACTGCCTCGTCGAGGTCCTGCAGCCGCGTCTGGTCAACCGCCAGGAACACCAGGCTGTTCTGGAACAGCCGGGGCGAGCTGCCGCGGCTCTGCAGGATGGCCTTGGCCGTGGCAATCGCCGTGTTGTTCGGGTCGCGGCTGTAGGGATGGTCCGGCCCCAGCACGACGAGCCGCGCATCGGGGTCGTCCGGCACCTCGGCACCCGACTGCGGCAGAGGATGGACGCGCGGAAAATCGCCGGTATCACGCAGGTTGTTCCGCAGCCGCCGGCCCA
>CALKHQ010000302.1 GCA_937988735.1 uncultured Alphaproteobacteria bacterium | reverse complement strand
GCGCCTCGGCCGTGGCCGCGTCGGTGCGCGAGGTGGCAGCCCAGTCGAGATCCGACTCGATCAGCGCGTACTGCGGATTGTCGGAATCCCACTCAGGCATTGCCTCAAGCGCCTCCCTGGAGATGTCGCGAAGCACCAGCGCGTTCTCCTCGGGGTGGTAGTCGAACGCGTCGATCGGTACCACGCGCTCGCTGTCGCCGATGCCGAGCACGCCGTCGTCCAGCGACACGATGAGGTGCAGGCGGCCCTGGCCGTCCTGGGCCACATCCTCCACCGTTCCGATGTCGTCACCCGTTTCCGGGCTGAGGATGTCCATGCCCTCGAGTTCGGTGACCCCTTCCCGCTCCAGCACGTCGCGGGCGTCGCCCGGTGTCGCCGGACTCTGCTCCGTGCCGGCGACGGCCGCTCCGGTGCCGCTCTGGCCGGGCTGCGGGTTCGCATCCTGGGCGAAGGTACTGCCTTCAAAGGCAGACCAGTCGAGGTCGGATTCCACCACCGTATAGCCGGGCTGGTCGTAGTCCCAGGCCGGGAGGGCCTCGAGGGTCTCCTCTCCGCCCTCGGTGAAGACGAACGCCTCGTCCTCCAGCGAGTAGTTGAAGGCATCAAGCGGCACCGCCCGATACTCCTCGCCGAGGCCGAGGAAGCCGCCGAAGCGCGCGATCAGATATACCTGCCCCTGGCCGTCATAGGCGACAGCCTCGACGTTGGCGATATCCTCGCCATCGTGACTCAGGATGTCGCGCCCCTCCAGGTCGGTGATGTTCTCGTCCCGCAGGATCTGGCGCGAATCGCCCACCACCCGCGGGTCGGAGGTATCGGTGAGATCCACGTCGCCGAGATCGACGTCACCGTCGACGTCCTCGTCGCGCATCTCGGCGACCTGATACGCCTCCAGATCGGGCTGTCCGATGGCCGCGCCCGAATCCATCACGCTGTAGACGCGCGACGTGCCCGTGTTGGCGGGGTCGGCGGTGGCCGTCACCCCCGGCGCCATCGTCTGCGCCAGGTCGTCCCGCAGGACCAGCGCATTCGCGTCCTGGTTGTAGTCGAAGGCGATCAGCGGGATCGCATGCTCGCCTTCGCTCAGCCAGGTGGAGTCCGAATCGGCGGCAACGATCACGTACACGCCGCCGCGGTCGTTCTCCGCGACCTGCTGCACGTCACCGATCTTGTCGCCGTTGCTGTCGAAGACTTCCATTCCTTCGACGTCGGCAACCGTCCTGCCGGCCAGCGCTTCGGCCGCGGTGCCGACCCGGTCCGGATCGACGGCAAAGGTGCCTGTCGTCTCGCCCTCGATGAGCGTCTCCGGCTCCTGGCTTGCGGGATCGGTGGCCGACTCCTGCGCCCACGCAAAGGTGGCGCTCATGACGAGTGCGCTGACGGAACAGGCCAAGTAGCTACGTCGCATTGGCAGGGGCATGGCCCGACTCCTCGTTCTGCGATTGGTAATGCTCCGATCGCTCCGGACGGAGAGATCACAGCAGACAGAACTAAGCCGGGGTGGATCGGTTCCCGCCGGACGGGGCAGAGGCGGCGGCGCTCGGACGCCGTCCTGCCGTGGCGGACGTCAGTCGCCGTTCCGGCCTGCCCGGTTCGCGGCCTCGATCTCGCGCCAGCGGGCGACGTTCCGCTGGTGCTCCTCGAGTGTCCGGGCGAAGACGTGACCGCCGGAGCCGTCGGCGACGAAGTAGAGGTCGTCGGTCTGCGCAGGCTGCAGCACCGCCTCGATCGCCGCACGGCCGGGGTTGGCGATCGGCGTCGGCGGCAGGCCGTCGATCATGTAGGTGTTGTACGGCGTCTCGGTCTCGAGCTCCGACCGCAGCAGGCCGCGGCCCAGCGGTCCGGCGCCGAGCGTAATGCCGTATTCCACCGTCGCGTCGGCCTGCAGGCGCATGTTGCGGTTGAGGCGGTTGATGAACACCGCCGCCACCCGCGGCATTTCCTGCAGGTTGCCGGCTTCCTCCTGCACGATGGAGGCGAGGATCAGCGCCTCGTGCGGCGTCTCCAGCGGCAGGCCCTCGGCCCGCTGCGCCCACAGCTCCTCGAGAACGCGGGTCATGCCGGCGCGCATGCGCTGGATGATCGATTCGCGGCTGTCGCCGTAGCTGTAGAAGTAGGTCTCCGGCAGCAGCTCGCCCTCGCTCACCGCGATCGCGATCTCGCCTTCCAGGCCCTCGGCGCCATTGACCAGGCGCAGGATCTGTTCCGTGGTCAGCCCCTCCGGCACGGTCAGCCGCCGCTGGACCTGCGGCCCATCGATCAGGATCTGCCGGGCCCCCTGGGCGCTGACCCCCGCAGGCATGGCGAACTCGCCGGCGCGCATGTTCACCTTGTCGCCCGGGCCCGCGATCAGCCGCTCGAAGCGGTCGTAGTATTCGAAGATCATCGGGTCGTCGATCACGCCCGCCGTCGTGAGCGTGGCCGCGATCTGGGCAACGGACGAATCGCGCGGGATCACCACGTTGGTGTCCGCCTGCAACGGGCCGGGGGCCGTGTAGCGCGCCCAGCCCCAGGCGAAGATGCCGGCAGCCACCAGGCCAAGGATGAACACGAGGCCGACCAGGCGACCGAGGAACTTCAGCATGAACGGCTCACGATGTCCTGACCGGGGCGCATCGTAACGGCGGTAGCGGCGCCCCCCACGCCACGTCGCCGGATATCCGACCCGACCGGGTCAGTCGACCGCGCGGAACACCAGGGACGTGTTGGTCCCGCCGAAACCGAACGCGTTCGACATGGCGACCCGGCACCTGTGTTCCTTGGCCACCAGCGGCACCAGGTCCATCCCCTCCGCCTCCGGCGCGGGGTCGTGCAGGTTCAGCGTCGGCGGCACCACGCCGTTCTGCAGGGCCAGGATGGAATAGATCGCCTCCACGCTGCCGGCGGCGCCGAGCAGATGCCCGATAGCCGACTTGGTCGACGACACCGGGATGCGGCCGACGCTGTTGCCGAAGACGGTGCGGATCGCCCGGAGCTCCACCACGTCGCCCGCCGGGGTCGAGGTCGAGTGGGCGTTCACGTAATCCACGTCGCCGGGGTCGAGCTTCGCCCACTTCAGCGCGTTGCGCATCGCGCGCACCGCCCCGTCGCCGTCCTCGGCCGGCGAGGTGATGTGGTGCGCATCGCCGGACAGGCCGTAGCCGACCAGCTCGGCGTAGATGCGGGCGCCGCGCCGCCTGGCATGCTCGTACTCCTCCAGCACCACGATGCCGGAGCCCTCGCCCATGACGAAGCCGTCGCGGTTCTCGTCCCACGGCCGCGAGGCCTCGGTCGGACGGTCGTTGAAACCGGTGGAAAGCGCCCGCGAGGCGGCAAAGCCCGCGATGCCGATCCGGCAGATCGCGGCCTCGGCACCGCCGGCGACCATCACGTCGGCGTCGTCGAGCATGATCAGCCGGGCGGCGTCGCCGATGGCATGGGCACCCGTGGCGCAGGCGGTAACGGCAGCGTGGTTGGGCCCGCGGAAGCCGTACTTGATCGACAGGCGGCCCGACGCGAGATTGATCAGCGCCGCGGGAATGAAGTGCGGCGAAACCCGCCGCGGCCCCCGCTCGTGGATCGTGATCGCGCCGTTGTAGATCGTCTGCAGGCCGCCGATACCGGAGCCGATCTGGACGCCCGTCCGGATCTGCTTCTCCTCGGTGTCGGCCACCCAGCCGGAATCCTCGACCGCCATCTGCGCGGCCGCAAGGGCGTAGACGATGAACTGGTCGACCTGCCGCTGATCCTTCGGACTCACGTAGTTGTCGGGGTTGAACTCACCCTCGCCGTCGCCCAGCGGAATCTGTCCGGCAATCGTCGCCGCGAGATCTTCCGTCTCGAAGTGCTCGATCCGGCGGATGCCGGACTCGCCGTTCGTCAGCCTGCGCCAGTTGGTGTCGAGTCCGACCCCGAGCGGCGTCAGCAGGCCCATGCCCGTGACAACTACGCGTCGCATGTCAACTCCCGATGCCCGATACTGCGAGCGCGCCGCCCGCCGAGCCGGACCCGCATGCGTGGTCGCGGCGGCTCAATTCGCGTTCTGCTGGATGAACTCGATCGCGTCCTTGACGGTGGTGATCTTCTCGGCCGCGTCGTCGGGGATCTCCACCCCGAACTCCTCCTCGAACGCCATGACGAGCTCGACGGTGTCCAGGCTGTCCGCCCCGAGATCGTCGATGAAGCTGGCGTTGTCGGTCACTTTGCCTTCCTCGACGCCGAGATGCTCGACGACGATCTTCTTCACCCGTTCCGCGACATCGCTCATCTAGTGGTCCCTCATTGGCGGTGGCCGCGACGACACCTCGAGAGCGCAAGGTACGTCGGGTCATCATGGCTTCAATGGTGCGTCAGGCACGCGATATCCCGGTCATGTGATAGTCGCGCCGTCAGCCGTGGCCGTCCCTGGCCGGTCACGCTGAGCGCTCGCCATTACCATCGGCCGGGCCGGCACGCAAGCCTGCGGGGGCTGCCGGGCCGCTACAGCATCACCAGTCCGCCGTTGACGTTCAGCGTGTGGCCGGTGATGTACGAGGCCTCGCTGGAGGCAAGGAACACCACCGCGGCGGCGACCTCGTCCACCGTTCCCAGACGGCCGGCGGGGATCGGGTCGGCCATGCGCTTGTGCTGCTCCTCGGTCAGCGAGCGGGTCATCGACGTCTCGATCATGCCGGGCGCGACGCAGTTCACGGTGATGCCGCGCGTCGCCACCTCCGCCGCGACCGCCTTGGTCATGCCGATCATGCCCGCCTTGGAGGCGGCATAGTTCGCCTGTCCCGGGTTGCCGATGACGCCGACGATCGACGAGATGCCGATGATTCGCCCATAGCGACGCTTCATCATCCCGCGCAGGACCGCGCGGGCGAGCCGGAAGCCGGCGGTGAGGTTCACCTCGAGCACCGCATTCCAGTCGGCGTCGCTCATCCGCACCGAAAGCCCGTCGCGGGCGAATCCGGCGTTGTTCACAAGGATGTCGATTCCCGTGCCGCCCAGCCGCGTCGCAGCCTCCTCGGCCGCCGCGGCGACCTCATGGGCCGCTTCGGCGGACGACAGATCGCCGACCACCGTCTCCACCCGGCTGCCCAGGCTCTCCGCCGTTGCCTGCAGCGCATCGGCGCGCCGCCCGGTCAGCACCACCGCGGCGCCCTGCCCGTGCAGCGCGCGGGCAATGGCGCCACCGATGTCGCCGGAAGCGCCGGTGACAAGGGCGGTCCGTCCGGTCAGATCGAACATGTTTTCCTCCTGGGACAAAACCGGACGGGCGGAGCCCGCCGCGCGGGCGGGCCGGCGTCCGGAGTGGGGGGTGTCTCTCAGGCGAGCTCGGCGATCAGCGCCTCGATCTCCGCGGGCGTCGTTACCGAGCGCGCGTCCAGCGCCTTGTCGATGCGGCGGACCAGGCCCGACAGCACGTTGCCCACGCCCAGCTCGACGACGTGCTCGACCTGCTGGTCGCGCAGAAACTCCACCGATTCGCGCCAGCGCACCGTCCCGGTCACCTGGCGGACCAGGAGGTCCCGGATCTCGGCGGGATCCTCGGTCGGCCGGGCCGTGACGTTGGCGACGAGCGGCGGGTCGGGAGGAAGGATCGTCGCGTTGGCCAGCGCCTCGGCCATGGCATCGGCCGCCGGCGCCATCAGGGGGCAGTGGAACGGAGCGCTGACGGCAAGGGGGACAGCCCGCTTCGCGCCCTTCTCCTTCGCCAGCGCGATCGCGCGCTCGACGGCGGCGGCGTGGCCGCTGACCACGACCTGGCCGGGCGCGTTGTCGTTCGCCGCTGCGCAGATCTCGTCGCCGGCAGCCTCGCGCGCGACGGCCTCCACCGCCTCGAAGTCGAGGCCCAGGATCGCGGCCATCGCGCCTTCGCCCACCGGCACCGCCGCCTGCATCGCCTGGCCGCGCACCTTCAGCAGCCGGGCGCAGTCGGTGAGGGAAAGGGCGCCGGCAGCGCACAGCGCGCTGTACTCGCCGAGGGAATGACCGGCGACGTAGCGGCCGGCGCGGGCGAGCGAGACGCCGCCCTCGCGCTGCAGCACGCGCACGACCGCCATGCTCACCGCCATCAGCGCGGGCTGGGTGTTTTCGGTGAGGGTGAGGTCGGACTCGGGACCGTCCACCATCAGGCGGAACAGGCGCTGCTTCAGCGCCTCGTCCACTTCTTCGAACACTTCGCGCGCAACCGGAAAGGCCTCAGCCAGCGCCGCACCCATGCCCACCACCTGCGCGCCCTGGCCGGGGAAAACGAATGCGTAGCTCATGCGATCACCGCCGCTCCACCTCGGAAGCGCTGCTGATGCCGACGGACCCTGCTGCTGTCAACTTCCGAGTTCGTGAGTTGACGGCGGAAAAGTCTTGCGTCTGCAGGGCGGATTGTGGATAAGGCGCGCCTCACTCCTTGCCGCCACGCCGCGCGTGGCGGCTTGGCGCATTTGCCATGCCCGCACGGGAACGGCGATGCGCCGTATCAGCCGTGGGGAGTAAAACATGGCGTTCTACGAGTGCGTGTATATCGCACGCCAGGACATATCGTCCAACCAGGTGGACAGTCTCAACGAGACCTTCTCGTCCATCATCACCGGCAACGGCGGCACCGTCACCAAGACGGAATACTGGGGTCTGCGCAACCTCACCTACCGGATCAAGAAGAACCGGAAGGGTCACTACGTGCTGCTGAACATCGACGCGCCCTACTCCGCCGTGGCGGAGATGGAGCGCCAGATGCGCCTGCACGAGGACGTGCTGCGGCACCTCACGGTCCGCGTTGACGAGCTGGAGGAAGGCCCGTCGGCGATGCTGCAGAACAAGGGCGATCGCGGTGACCGCGACCGCGGCGGGCGGCGCGACCGTTTTGCCGCCGAGCGGGGTCCGCGGCGCGACGGCGCCGGCGCTCCCCGGCGCGAGCGGGCCGAGGGTGCAGCCGAGGGTGAAGGAGTCGAGGAATGAACGCGACCACCGTACGCAGGGCCACCGTCGGCCGCCGTCCCTTCTTCCGCCGGCGCAAGACCTGCCCGTTCAGCGGCCCGAACGGGCTGAAGATCGACTACAAGGACATCCGCACGCTGCAGCGCTTCATCTCCGAGCGGGGCAAGATCGTGCCCAGCCGCATCACCGGCGTCTCGGCGAAGAAGCAGCGTCAGCTTGCGAACGCGATCAAGCGGGCCCGCTTCCTGGCCCTGCTGCCCTACGTGATCAAGTAGGGTTCCGGGAGACACGCGATGCCAATGCAAGTCATCCTGCTCGAGCGCATCGAGCGGCTCGGCCAGATGGGCGACGTGGTCAAGGTGAAGCCGGGCTTCGCCCGCAACTTCCTGCTGCCGCAGCGCAAGGCGCTGCGCGCGACCAAGGAGAACCGGGCGCTGTTCGAGTCGCAGCGCGCCCAGCTCGAGGCGATCAACCTGAAGCGCCGCGAGGAGGCCGAAGCGCTGGCCAAGCCGCTTGACGGCATGGTGGTGACGCTGATCCGCCAGGCGAGCGACATGGGCCAGCTCTACGGCTCGGTCACCTCGCGCGACCTCGCCGAGGCCGTCACCGCCAACGGCGTCACCATCCAGCGCAGCCAGGTCGTGCTGAACCGGCCGATCAAGTCGCTGGGCCTGCACCCGGTGCGCATCACGCTGCACCCGGAGGTATCGGTCGAGATCACGGTCAACGTCGCCCGCACCGAGGACGAGGCCGCGATCCAGCTCGAGCGCGGCACCGCGGTGATCGGCGACGAGCAGTACGCCGAGGAAGCGGAGGACGCGGCCGCCGAGGAGGCTGCCGCCGCGGGCGAGCCGGCCGAGGCCGCGCCAGCCGGGAACGAGGCGGAACAGGCCGAATAGCCTTCCTGCCCTGCCCCGCCGGGCAGTTCAAGTCTTGCCCGGACCGGCCAAAGGTCCCAAGATCAGGACGGCGCACCCGAGGACAGGGTGCGCCGTCCTGCATTTTGGCGGCGTCGGAAGGAGTCGAGGACGGTCGGCATGCTGTTGGCACATCTGCTGAAGGACCTGATCCAGGTCGGCCAACTCACTCTCATCGATGCCAACGGGCAGACCCATGTCTTCGGCGTGCCGGGCGGGCGCAAGGCGACGATCCGCATCCGGGACAAGAGCCTGCACCGCAAGCTGTTCTTCCGGCCGCAGCTCCACTTCGGCGAAGGCTACATGGACGGCGGCTGGACGCTGGAGGACGGCACCACGCTGCACGACGTCCTCGACGTGATGTGCAGCAACCTGGAGCGATTCGAGCGCCATCCGCTGCAGCGGTCACTCAACGGGCTGGGCCGGCTGCTGCGCCGGGTGTGGCAGTACAACCCGATCGGCCGCGCCCAGCGCAACGTCGCCCACCACTACGACCTGTCCGACACGCTCTACGACCTGTTCCTGGACAAGGACCGGCAGTACTCCTGCGCCTACTTCGCCGACCCGACGGATTCGCTGGAGACGGCGCAGCTCAACAAGAAGCGCCACATCGCGTCCAAGCTGCTGCTCGAGCCCGGCCACCGGGTGCTGGACATCGGCTCCGGCTGGGGCGGGCTTGCGCTCTTCCTCGCCGACATCGGCGGCTGCGACGTCACCGGCCTCACCCTTTCCACGGAGCAGCACAAGGTCGCCGAGGAGCGCGCGCGCAACGCCGGGCTCTCGGACCGGGTCCGCTTCCACCTGCGCGACTATCGCGAACAGACCGGCAAGTTCGACCGCATCGTCTCGGTCGGCATGTTCGAGCATGTGGGCGTCGGCCACTACGGCGAGTTCTTCGCCAAGGTGAAGGACCTGCTCACCGATGACGGCGTCTGCCTGCTGCACTCGATCGGGCGCATGGAGCCGCCGGGCTCCACCAATCCGTGGCTCCGGAAGTACATCTTCCCGGGCGGCTACACACCTGCCCTCTCCGAGACGCTGAGCGCGATCGAGGCGACGGGGCTGTGGGTCACCGACATCGAGATCCTGCGCCTGCACTACGCCGAGACGCTGCGCCACTGGCACGACCGCTTCCAGGCCAACCGCGCCCGGATCGCCGAGCTCTACGACGAGCGTTTCTGCCGGATGTGGGAGTTCTATCTCGTCGGCTGCGAGATGAGTTTCCGTTACATGGGCCAGATGGTGTTCCAGATGCAGATCGCGAAGAACCTGGACGCGGTGCCGCTGACCCGCGACTACATGTTCACGACCGAGCAGGCGCTGCGCAGCGAGCAGGCGGCCAGGCGCCGCCACGCGGCATAACCGCAACGGTTCCGCGACCAACGCAAGTTATCCCCGATATTCCGTCAATCCACAGGGTCGGGCGGCATGCCCCGGCCCGAGTCGGTCTGATATGGTCGGCGCATGGACATGGATCATGGAGGGCCGCCGCCGTCGGACGGGCGCGGTGGGTCGCCGTTCGGCGGCGACGGTGACGGCTACACCGGGGGGATCGACCCGGAGGTGCTGCGGCTGCAGCCGCACAACTTCGAGGCCGAGGCGGCCCTTCTGGGCGCGCTCCTCGCCAACAACAGCGCCTACGACAAGGTCTCCGACTTCCTGGCGCCGGAGCATTTCGCCGACGCCGCGCACGGGCGCATCTATGCCGCCATCGGCAAGCTGATCGGCGCCGGCCAGCTCGCGAACCCGGTCACCCTCAAGAACTATTTCGAGAAGGATGCGGCGCTGGAGGAGATCGGCGGCGCCGACTACCTCGCCGAGCTCGCCGGTTCCGTCGTCACCAGCAGCGCCGCCGGCGACTATGGGCGGCTGATCTACGACCTCTACCTCCGCCGCCAGCTCATCGCGCTGGGCGACGACATCCTGGCGGACGCGCGCAGCTTCGACATCGACCTGCAGGCCACCGCCCAGATCGAAAAGGCGGAGCAGCGGCTGTTCGAGCTCGCGACCTCGGGCGAGATCGAGCGCGGTTTCCAGGATTTCCAGACCGCGCTGACCAAGGCGATCAGCATCACCGAGCAGGCGTTCCGCCGCGAGGGCCGGATCAGCGGCGTGCCCAGCGGCTTCCGCGACCTCGACGCCAAACTGGGCGGGCTGCACGCCTCGGATCTGATCATCCTCGCCGCCCGTCCCTCCATGGGCAAGACGGCGCTCGCCATGAACATCGCGGTGAACGCCGCCAGCACGCGGACCTACGATACCGACGAGCGCGGCAACACCATCGAGCAGCGGCACCCGGTTGCCTTCTTCTCGCTGGAGATGTCGGCCGAACAGCTCGCGATGCGCGTGATCTCGGAGAAGGTCGGCGTGCCGTCCGAGAAGCTGCGCCGCGGCGAGCTCGGCTCGGCCCAGTTCGAGGCGCTGGTGCGGGCGAGCCGGGACCTGGCGTCGCTGCCGCTCTACATCGACGACACACCGGCGCTCACCATCCCGCAGCTGCGCACCCGCGCGCGGCGGCTGAAGCGCACTCACGGGCTCAGCCTCATCGTGGTGGACTACCTGCAGCTCATCTCGCCTTCTGGCGGGCGCCGCAGCGACAACCGCGTGCAGGAGGTCTCGGAGATCACGCGCGGGCTGAAGGCGCTGGCCAAGGAGCTGGACGTGCCGGTGATCGCGCTGTCCCAGCTCAGCCGCGCCGTCGAGCAGCGCGAGGACAAGCGCCCGCAGCTTGCCGACCTGCGCGAATCGGGTTCGATCGAGCAGGACGCCGACGTCGTGATGTTCATCTTCCGCGAGCAGTACTACCTGGAGCGGGCGGAACCGACGCAGCGCGAGGACGAG
>CALKHQ010000301.1 GCA_937988735.1 uncultured Alphaproteobacteria bacterium | reverse complement strand
CGTCGCCGCCCGCCAGCACTGAATGGTCCGCGGCCGGCTACCCGCGGCCGACGAACGGCATCCTGTTCGCCATCACCGTCAGCGTCAGCACGTTGGAGTCCAGCGGCAGGCTGTCCATGTAGAGCACCGCGTTGGCCACGTGCTCCGGCTCCATCACCGGCTCCGGCGCGATGGTGCCGTTGGCCTGTGGCACGCCGTCCTTCATCCGCGCGGTCATGTCGGTGCGGGCGTTGCCGATGTCGATCTGGCCGACGCAGATGTCGAAGGCGCGGCCGTCGAGGTTGGCGGCCTTGGTGAGGCCGGTGATGGCGTGCTTGGTCGCGGTATAGGGCGCCGAGTTCGGCCGCGGCGCATGCGCGGAGATCGAGCCGTTGTTGATGATGCGGCCGCCCCGCGGGGTCTGCTTCTTCATCTGCCGGAACGCGGCCTGGGTGCAGTAGAAGGCCGCGGACAGGTTGACGTCCACCACGGCCTGCCACTGCGCCGGGGTCAGCTCCTCCAGCGGAACCGGCGGCGCGCCGGTGCCGGCGTTGTTGAACAGCAGGTCGAGACGGCCGAACCGGGTGACCACCGCGTCGAACAGGGCCTGCACCGAATCGGGATTGGTGACGTCCGTCGGCACCGCCAGCGCCCGCTCGCCGTCCGCGCCGGCCAGCTTCACGGTTTCCTCGAGCTTGTCCGCCCGCCGTCCGGCGAGGCCGACCGAATACCCCGCCTTCAGAAGCCCCAGCGCCACCGCCCGTCCGACTCCCGTTCCGGCGCCGGTAACGATCGCCACCTTTCCGTTCGCTGCCACTCCCTGTTCCTCCCGCTCGTCCTCTCGCCGGCGGCGCCGGCTCCCGATGTCCTCCATGCCCGCCATGATGTGGCGGCGTCGCCGGCGCGGAACGCCTGCCCCGGCGCCGTTGCGACGCGGGCACTATAGCCACGACCGCGCCGGCTTGGCACCGCGGATTCCGCCGCTCCCGTGATCCGCGTACGCCCGCCCTGCATCGCCCTCCGCCGGCAGCGTGAAATCTTCGCAGGAACCGCGAATTCTTCATTGCGTTTCAAGCGATTTAACCCTATGTCTCCGCTCGCCCTAATTCGCACGTGCCCGTGGACGCCGGCACGATCTCCCGAGCGGGGAGACAAGGCGTCTTAAAGCAACGACGGTGCGGGCTTTTTTGGTCTCAGTCGGCCGTCCATAGGCCGACTTTACTGAAGAGGCACACCATCCTTGCCCACGTGCGGACCGGGACGTTCCCGATCCAAACCGAAGGCGCAATCACCGGGTCATGACCGCCCCCGGGCGGTCGCGGCCCAGTTCTGCCGCAGGCGCCGGCCTGCGCGGGTGCGGGCGTCTCCACCACGCCGGCCCGCCGACCGGACGCCGGGCTTCGCCAGTCTGGACGGGGGACAACGGTCGATGGCCACCCAACGCATGCTTGACTTCCTTGCGCTCGAGCGACCGGAGGGGCCGTGCCTCGTGCTCGATCTGGAGGTCGTGCGCGAGAACTACTGCCGCTTCGCCGCGGCGATGCCGGAGACGCGCATCTTCTATGCGGTGAAGGCGAACCCGGCCCCCGAGATCCTGCGCCTGCTGACCGAGCTCGGCTCCTGCTTCGACACCGCCTCGCTGCGCGAGATCGAGATGGTGCTCGCGGCCGGCGCCACGCCCGACCGCATCTCCTTCGGCAACACCATCAAGAAGGAGCGCGACATCGCGGCCGCGCGCACTCTCGGCATCGACCTCTATGCGGTGGACAGCATCCCCGAGGTGGAGAAGATCGCGCGCCAGGCGCCGGGTGCGCGCGTGTTCTGCCGCATCCTCACCGACGGCGAAGGCGCCGACTGGGCGCTGAGCCGCAAGTTCGGCTGCACGCCGGAGATGGCGGTGGAGGTGCTGGAGACGGCGCACCGGCTGGGGCTGCACGCCTACGGCATCTCCTTCCACGTCGGCTCGCAGCAGCACAACCCGCAGGCGTGGGACCGGGCGCTGGAGGCGTCCGCGGGGGTGTTCCGCACCCTCGGCGAGCGCGGCATCACGCTGTCCATGGTCAACCTCGGCGGCGGCTTCCCGACGCGCTACCAGAAGGACGTGCCGGTGGTTGAGAGCTATGCCGAGGCGATCTACGCCTCGATCCGCCGCCATTTCGGCAACCGCCTGCCGGAGACGATCATCGAGCCGGGCCGCGGCATGGTCGGCGATGCGGGCGTGATCAAGTCCGAGGTGGTCCTGATCAGCCGCAAGTCGAAGGACGACCCGATGCGCTGGGTCTATCTCGATATCGGCAAGTTCGGCGGCCTCGCCGAGACGATGGACGAGGCGATCCGCTATCCGATCCGCACGCCGCACGACGGCGGCGAGACGGAGCCGTGCGTGGTGGCCGGCCCGACCTGCGACTCGGTGGACGTGCTCTACGAGAAGGAGCCTTACCCGCTGCCGCTCGCGCTCGAGATCGGGGACGAGCTGCTGATCGAGGCCACCGGGGCCTACACCACGACCTATGCCTCGGTCGCCTTCAACGGTTTCGCGCCGCTGCGCACCTACGTCATCTGACGCCCCGCAGGGGCCAATGACCGCAACCGCTCCTCTCCCCACCCGGGAGAGGAGCGTCGCGGTCGCGCATGACCGGCCGGCAGTGCCGGGCCATCATCGCCGGCGATGGCCACGTCGCTCGCCCGTTTCGCCCTGGCGCTGATCGCCTTTCCCTTCGCCGCCCTCGCCCAGGCCACCCCGTGGCCGGACCGGGCGATCGCCGACCTGCAGGCGTCCCACGACCGCATCCTCGCCGACCATCCCCGGCCCCGTGCTCGACCCCGCCTTCGCCGCGCGGCGGGAGGAAGGGCTGGCCGCCTCCAGCACACTGGCGGGGGAGATCGACGACGTCGGCCGCTGACCCTTCCCCGCACCCGTCCCCTGCTGTTACACCACCGGCTCCAGCCAAGAAGGGGAGCGAACGCATGGCCGAAGGCATGACGGTGGGATGGATCGGCGTGGGCCTGATGGGGCACGGGGCGGCCAGGAACATCCTGGAGAAGGGCTTTCCGCTCATCGTGATGGCACACCGCAACCGGGCGCCGGTGGAGGACCTGCTGGCGCGCGGCGCGCGCGAGGCGGCGACCCCGGCGGAGCTCGCCGCCGGCTGCGACGTGGTGTTCCTGTGCGTGCCGTCGTCGGAGCAGGTCGAAGCGCTGGTGCTGGGGGAGAACGGCGTCCGCGACGGCGCGCGGCCGGGCACCATCGTCATCGACTGCACCACCTCCGAGCCGGATTCGACCATCGCGATCGGCGCCGCCCTCGCCGAGAAGGGCATCCACTACATGGACGCGCCCTTCACCCGCACGCCGAAGGAGGCGGAGGAAGGCCGGCTGAACGTGCTGGTCGGCGGCCCGGCCGAGCTGCTGGAGAAGGTGCGGCCGGTGCTGGAGACGTTCACCGAGAACATCTTCCACATTGGCGCGCTCGGCATGGGGCACCGGATCAAGCTGTTCAACAATGCGATCGCGATGTCGATCGCCGCGGCCAATGCCGAAGCCATCGCGGCCGCCGCCAAGCTGGGCATCGACCTCAACGCGCTGCACGACGTGATCACCACCGGCGGCGGCGACAGCCGGGTGTTCCGGGCCACCATGCGCTGGGTGCTCGACGGCGACGACAGCTTCCACCGCGGCTCGCTGTGGGTCGGCGCCAAGGACATGCGCGCCTTCCTGCGCATGGTCGCGGCCGCCGACATTCCGACGCCGCTGATTGCGCAGGCCGCCCAGTCGTACACGCTGGCGAACGCGCTGGGATACGGCGACAAGTTCATCCCGGTGCTGCCGCAGGTGGTGGCCTCCCGCTACGGGGGACACGTCCGCGACATTGAGTGACATCCCTGCGCATTCACCGTTCAATTGCGTTCGCGCGGCTGTCACGCTAACGTGCCTCAGCAATTCGAAACGTTTCGCGCACGCGGAACCGGGAGCATCGACGCCATGAATACAGCCCAGGCCCTGGCCGAACTCGGCATCACCCAAGGTCTTACGCCGGAGCAGAAGGAGCAGTTTGACCGCGACGGCTTCTTCATTGCGGAGAACGTGTTCACCCCCGAGGAAGTCGAGATCATGCGGGCGGAATTCGACCGCCTGCGCGAGATCGAGGGCGAGCTCGGCGGCCACGAGGTGCACATCGAGAAGGGTGCGCCGCGTCTGTCCAACCTTTTCAACAAGTCGGCCGAGTTCGACCGCTGCCTGCAGTGCCAGCCGACGCTCGCCGCCGCCCACTACCTGCTCGGCGAGATCCACACCTACTCGCTGAACGCCCGCAACCCGCTGAAGGGCGAGGGCCAGCAGCCGCTCCACAGCGACGTGCCGCGGGTGCATCCGACCGACTGGCGGATGGTCAACTCCATGGTCATGCTCGACGACATGACCGAGGACAACGGCCCGACCCGCGTGGTGCCCGGCTCGCACAAGTGGTCGCCGCTGAACGTGCCGGAAGTGAACATGGCCGAGGTCAAGGTCCAGGAGATCGACGAGGAGACGCGGGCGCGAATCCCCGAGGATCCGTGGGCGCCCTACCCCGGCGAGGTTCACCTGACCGGCAAGGCCGGCTCGGTTGCGGTCATCAACGGCTGCTGCTGGCACGGCGGCACGCGCAACATCTCCGGCAAGTCGCGCCGGGTGCTGCACCTCGCCATCGGCCGCCGCGACATCCCGCAGCAGATGGTCGAGCGCGATCACCTGACCAAGTTCCTGGCGGACCGCGCGACGCCCGCCATGCGCTACCTGCTCGACATCGAGGGCGCCGAGCCGAAGTTCTTCAGCTACCCGCCGCTGCCGGAGAAGGCGCCGGAGTGGGTCGCGGTCGATACCCAGGGCCGGGCTGCGATCGGCGTCGACTACCAGCGTTACTGATCGCGGGCAGGCGGTCCGGGATTTCGCAACGTGGCAGGGCCCGCAGGGGGTGACGAACGCCTGCGGCTCTGCCACGCTGCCCGCTCCACCCGTTCGATGGAGCAGCGATGCTTGACGCCGACCTGATCGCCCTCGCCCGCGGCCGCCTCTATGCGGCCGTCATTTCCGATACCCTGGACAGCCTCGGCTACACCGAACAGGCGATGCACCCGTCAGTGCGGCCGCTGGATGACAGCCTGGTGCTGTTCGGCCGCGCCCGCACCGGGCTCTACATGGAGGTCTTCGCCGAGACCCCCGGCGAGAACCCCTACGAGCTGGAGATCGCGCTGATCGACGACCTCCAGCCCGACGATGTCGCGGTGCTCGCCTGCCCGCGCGGCAACCGCGTGGCGCCGTGGGGCGAGCTGCTGACCACGGCCTCGAAGGCGCGCAAGGCCGCCGGCTGCGTCACCGACGGCCTCGTCCGCGACGTGCGGATGATCCGCAGCATGGGCTTCCCGGTCTTCGCCGGCGGCATCGGGCCGCTGGACAGCAAGGGCCGCGGCACGGTGATGCGGATCGACGTGCCGGTCCGATGCGGCGGCGTGCTGGTCCGGCCCGGCGACTGGATCTTCGGCGACGTGGATGGCGTCGTCGTCATCCCCGCCGACGTGCTGCGCCAGACCGTCGAACTCGCGCTGGCGAAGGTGAGCCAGGAGAACAGCCTGCGCGACGACCTCGCCGGCGGCATGCCGCTGAAGGACGCCTTCGCCAAGCACGGCATCCTGTAGCCGCGCTCACTGCACGAACTGGGGCATCACCCACCGCGGCAGGGCCAGGATCAGGTCCGGCAGCAGCACGATGACCAGCAGCACCAGCAGCATCGGCAGCAGGATGATGCCCACGTCGCGCAGGGCCTGCGTCACCTTGATCTGGCCGATCGCGCAGGAGATCAGCAGGCAGAGCCCGTAGGGCGGCGTCACCAGGCCGAAGGCGAGCGACACCACGCCGATGATGGCGAAGTGGATCGGGTGGATGCTCGCCGATTCGGCCACCGGCCACAGCACCGTCCCCAGGATGATGATCGCGGGGATGGCGTCGATGAACAGGCCGAACAGCAGGAACAGCCCCGCCACCACCAGCCCGACGCCGATCGTCCCCAGCTCCCAGGCCTGGATCACCTCGACCAGCGCCAGCGGAATCCGGAAATAGGCGAGGATCCAGCCGAAGGCCGAGGCGGTGCCGATGCAGAACAGCGCGACCGCGGCGAAGCGGGCGGAGTCGTAGAACACCCGCACCACGTCGCGAAGCCCCAGGGTGCGGAAGACGAATGCCCCGATGACCAGCGAATAGACGGCGGCGACCACCGAAGCCTCGGTCGGCGTGAAAAGGCCGCCGACGATGCCGCCGATGATGATGCCCGGCGTCGCCAGCGCCAGTGCCGCCCCCCACAGCGCGGCCGCGAACTCCGCCAGCGACGCCCGCGAATAGACCGGATAGTTGCGGATCTTTGCGTAGACATAGACGGTCAGCATCATCGAGCCGCCGATCAGCACACCCGGCAGCACACCCGCCAGGAACAGGCCGCCGACCGACACCGACATCAGACCGCCCCAGACCACCATCAGGATGCTGGGCGGGATGATCACCCCCATGACGGAGGAACAGGCGGTGATGGCGACCGAGAAGCTGGAGTCGTAGCCCTGCTTCTTCATCGACGGGATCAGGACCGAGCCGATACCGGCCGCATCCGCGGTCGAGGAGCCGGAGATGCCGGCGAACATCATGCTGACAACGACGTTGATGTGCCCCAGCCCGCCGGGCAGGTGCCCGACCATCGCGCGCGACAGGCGGATGAGCTGCTCCGTGATGCCGGCCGCGTTCATCAGGTTGGCGGCGAGCAGGAAGAACGGCACCGCCAGCAGCACGAACGAGTTGTAGGACTTGAACATCTCGCGCAGCAGCATGATCGGCGTGAGCCGGTCCTCGATGAAGAACACCGGCACGCAGGCCAGGCCCAGCGCGAAGGCGACCGGCACGCGCAGCACGATCAGCACCGCGAAGACGCTGAACAGCAGCGCCGCGACCTCGCCCGGGCTCATGCCGGCTTCTCCTCACGCAGAGGCGCCCGCAGGTCCTTCACGATCCGCTCGGCGAGGAAGATCACCCACGAGACCCCGGCGATGGGCCACGCGATGTAGATGGTCACCATCGGCAGCCCCGAGATCTCGGACTGCTGCCGCGCCCCCAGGATCATGAAGTCGTAACCGAACCAGATGAAGGTCAGCGCGACGCAGAACACCGCCGCGTGCGCGAACAGGGTCACCGCCCGGTGCAGCGCCGCCGGCATCCGGTGCGGCAGCACATCCACCTCGAAATGGGTGCCGTCGCGGACGGCGATCATCGCGCCGAGCATGATCACCCAGACGAAGCAGAAGCGCGCGATCTCCTCGGTCCAGATGAAGCGCGGCAGGAAGCCGAGGTAGCGCGAGAGGATCTGCAGGCTGACCGGGACCACCAGCGCGAGGAACAGCGCGGTCACCAGCACCGACAGGAAGCGGTAGTACAGGTGGATCGCACGGCTCATGGCGCGGCCGCCCCGGCCCCGCGGCAGGTCTGGTCGGTCATGGCGAAGGTCCCCGGCCCGGCAGGCGGACGAGCGCCGCCCGGCGGCATGGCCCCGGGCGGCGCATTCCGACAGGCGCGCGCTACTGGATCGCGTTGATGGCGGCCAGCACCTCGCTGGCGCCGAGTTCCGCCGCGTACTGCTGCTTCACCGGCTCGGCCAGCTCCAGCAGCTGGTCGCGCTCGGTGAACTCGACCGTCGTCAGCAGGCCCGCCGCCTCCATCGCGGCCAGCTTCTCGCTGTCCTCGGTGGACTCGAGCATGCGGCCGTACTCGCCCGCTTCCCTGCCTGCGCGCAGGATGGCTTCCTGCAGATCCTCCGGCAGGCTGCGCAGGGTTGCACCCGAGATGCACAGCGGGCGCACGGTGATCGCGTGCTGGGTCAGCGCGATGTACGGGCCAACCTCGTAGAAGTGCATCTGCTCGATGCCGGCGGCCTCGTTCTCGGCGGCGTCGATGACGCCGGTCTGGATGGCGTTGTAGACCTCGTCATAGGCGATCACCGACGGCGCGGCGCGGATCGCCTCGAAGATCATGGTCTGGATCGGTGCGCCCATCACCCGGATCGGCAGGCCCTCCAGCTCCGCCATGTTGGTGATCGGGCGGTTGACGATCAGGTTGCGCGTCCCGCCGCCGCCGTAGCCGATCAGCAGCACGTCGGCGTTCTGGTAGATGTCGTCCACGATCGGCTGCAGCGCGTCGCTCTCCAGCACCGCGTTCCAGTGGTCGAGGTCGCGGAACAGGAACGGCATGTCCATCAGCGGCGCCATCTGGGAGAAGGTGGACATGTGCGACGGCGACACCACGGCGTAATCGACCGAGATGCCCTGGCTCATGTACTCGAAATAATCCTTCTCCAGCCCCAGCTCGCTGTTGAGGTGGAGCTCGAACACCACCTGGTCCGGACCTTCGTAATACTGGTGCACGAGCTCCTCGAACCTGCGCATCAGCTTGGTGAAGGCGTGCTCCTCGTCGAACTGGCTGGCGCCGACCAGCCTGTAGGTCTCCGCAGAAGCCGACGTTGCCGCGATGCCGACGGCAAGCGCCGCAGCGGCGCCCATCGCCCTGGTAAAGGCGCTCATGATCGTTCCTCCCTGTATTGTTCGGCTGTTATTGGTGTTGCACGGACGACCATAGCGGCATCGTGCCGCGATTGGCCACCCGTGAAATGCCGATCAGGGCGAGCTTTCGAGCCGGATACTGCGCGCGAGACGCGTGCCCTCGGCGAAGACGGCGGCGAGGCGTTCGAGGCGCGCGCGCCGTTCGGACCGCGGGGGGACGACCCTGCCCTCCCGCGCCGGCAGCGCCGCGCCGGCGAGCGCCGCAGCGCCGGCGGATGTGGCGAAGGTCGGCTCGGGCGGGACGACGACCGGCGCGTTCAGCACGTCGGCGACCACCTGCGGCCACACCGCGCTGCGCGCCCCGCCGCCGGTCAGGCAGACCGGGCGTTCGACGGATGCGCCGCCGGTCAGCGCCTCGAGGTTGCGGGCGATGGCGAAGGCGACGCCTTCGAGGACCGCGAGGTAGAGCTCGCCGGCGCCGTGCCCGGACGAGAGCCCGAGGAAGCCGCCGCGGGCGTCGAGATGGACCTCCGGCGCGCGCTCGCCGGCGAGATAGGGCAGGAACACCAGCGCCGGCGGCTCGCGGTCCGCGGCCAGCGCGGCCGCATCGGCCTCCGCCGGGTCGAGGCCCAGCGTCCGTCGCGCCCAGGCGGCGCACTCGCCTGCCGCCAGCACCGGCACCACCTCGATGAGCCGGCCCGGCGCCGGATGCGCCAGCCGGTAGCAGGGGCGCGGCTCCGCGATGCCGGCGTCGGAGACCACCCGCGCCACCCAGCCGGAGGTGCCGAGATAGACGCTGATGTCGCCGACGTCCTCGCAGCCCGCTCCCAGCGTTGCAGCGCCCGCGTCGCCGCAGCCGTTGATCACCGGCACCCCCGTCGGCAGGCCGAGCTGCCGCGCGGGCCCGGCCGCCAGCCCGCCCACCACCGCGTTCGACGGCAGGATTTCCGGCAGCCGCGCGCGCTCGATGGCAAGGGCCGCGAGCAGCGGCTCGCTCCACTGGCGGCGGGCGAGGTCCATCAGGCCGGAGGTGGTGGCGGTGGTGGGGTCGGCGACCGCGCGGCCGGTGAGGCGCAGGATCAGCGCGTCCTTGGGTGAGAGCAGGAGCCAGCGCGCCGCCGCCAGCACCTCCGGCGCGCTGCTGGCGAGCCAGCGGATCTTGAACGCGGTCATCAGCGGCTCGGGCGCGTTGCCCAGCGTCGCCGCGGCGTCGATGGCGGCCAGCGCCGCGCCCGCCTCCGCGCAGAAGGGCTCCCCGCAGGGGTCGGAATAGAGGATCGCCGGGCCGCACGGCATCCCGGCCTCGTCGACGGGCACCAGGTTCTCCATGGCGCCGCTGAAGGTGATGGCGGCGGGGCGCGCCGGGCCGAGGTCGGCCACCGCGGCGCAGACGGCGCGCCACCAGTCCTCCTGGTCCTGGCGATGCGGCGCCGGCGCATGTGCGTAGGTCCGTTCGGCCCAGCCGCGCAGCCGGCCGTCGCGGCCGACATGCGCCGCCTTGACGCTGGTGGTGCCGAGGTCGAGGACGAGGATCGGATCGTCGGCCATGCTTCAGCTCCGTCCCAGCCGGCGGACCAGCACCGCCGCGATGATGATGGCGCCCGTCACCATCTTCTGGATGAACGGTTCGACGCCGACAATGGTGAGGCCATTGGCAAGGACGCCCGCGATGGCGACGCCGAGCAGCGTGCCGCCCACTGTCGGAACGCCGGACAGCGACGCCGTGGTGCCGAGAAAGACGGCAGCATAGGCCGGCAGCAGCAGCGGGTCGCCCATGGTGTGCTGCACGCTGCCCAGCCGGGCGGCGAGCAGCAGCCCGGCGAGCGCCGACAGCCCGCCGGCGAGGACGAAGGTGAGCACACGGTCGCGCAGGATCGGGAGCCCGGCCAGGCGCGCCGCCTCGCGGCTGCTGCCGATGGCGTAGAGCCGGCGGCCGAACTCGAGACGGTTCAGCATGAACGACACCGCGGCGAGCACGGCCGCCATCCACCAGGCGAGCGTGGGGAGCCCCAGCAGCGTGCCGCGGCCGAGCGCGGTGAATTCGGCCGGGATGCCCTGGAACAGGCTCGCTCCGCCGGAGAGCCAGTAGGCGACGCCGCCGAG
>CALKHQ010000300.1 GCA_937988735.1 uncultured Alphaproteobacteria bacterium | reverse complement strand
GCGGTCGTCGATCCGCACGAGCCGCCGATGCCGCCGAAGGCGACCCTCCGCCAGGCGGCGAGGCTCGCCCAGTCGCTCGCCCGCGGCACCCCGGCCGCAGGGAAGATCGCGCTCACCGTCGCCTCCGACACGGTGCGCCAGATGGTCTGACCGCCTGTCGCATCGCCCCCGGGGCCGCGCGGGTCTACTGTAGTGCAGGACGGTGCGCGGTGCGGGGGCCTTCGCTTCCCGCCTCCGCGCGCGCGACTGCCGGAGGCGGGTCATGACCAGGACCGACGATCCCGACAACGTTGTCCGGTTCTCCAGCCTGGGGCGCGGCGACGTCGGCCGCGTCGGGGGCAAGAACGCCTCTCTCGGCGAGATGGTGCAGGCGCTCGCCGGCAGCGGCATCCGCGTCCCCGACGGCTTCGCCACCACCGCCGCCGCCTACTGGCGTTTCCTCGCCCACAACCGGCTGGAGGGGGAGCTTGAGGCGGCGCTGGCCGCGCTCGCCGCCGGCCGCAGGACGCTGGCCGAGACCGGTGCGGCCATCCGGGCGCTGATCCGCGAGGGCGAATGGCCGGAGGAGATCGCCGCCGACATCGTCTCGGCCTATCGCCGGCTGTCGGCGGAGGCGGGCAGGGATGCGGTCGATGTCGCCGTCCGCTCCAGCGCCACCGCGGAGGACCTGCCCGACGCGAGCTTCGCCGGCCAGCAGGAGACGTTCCTCAACATTCGCGGCGAGGCGGCGCTGCTCGACGCCTGCCGCCGCTGCTATGCCTCGCTGTTCACCGACCGCGCGATCAGCTATCGCCAGACCAGGGGCTTCGACCACATGCAGGTGGCGCTCTCCGTCGGGGTGCAGCGCATGGTCCGTTCCGATCTCGGCGGCGCCGGCGTCATGTTCTCGGTCGATACCGAGACCGGCTTCGACAGGGTGGTGGTGATCAACGCCGCCTGGGGCCTGGGCGAGACGGTGGTGCAGGGCTCGGTCGATCCCGACGAGTATCACGTGTTCAAGCCCTTCCTCGACCAGCCCGGCCGGGTGCCGATCCTCGAGAAGCGGAAGGGGGCGAAGGGCCACAAGCTGATCTACGCCGACGGCGACGCGCCGACCCGGCTGGTGCCGACGGCGAAGGCGGAGCGCGCCGTGTTCGTCCTCGACGATGCGGAGATCCTGGCGCTCGCCCGCTGGGCGGTCGCCATCGAGCGGCACTACGGCTGCGCGATGGACATGGAATGGGCCCGCGACGGCGAGACCGGCGAGATGTTCGTCGTGCAGGCGCGGCCGGAAACCGTGCAGTCCCGGCAGGAAGCGGGCGTCATCCGCAGCTACCGGGTGACGGGCGCCGGCCGCCGGCTGGCTGCCGGGCTCGCCATCGGCGGCGCCGCGGTGACCGGGCGCGTCTGCCTGATCGAGAGCGCGCGCGACATCGACCGCTTCGTGGACGGCGCCATCCTCGTCACCGGCACGACCGATCCGGACTGGGTGCCGGTGATGAAGCGGGCGGCGGCGATCGTCACCGACCACGGCGGACGCACCTCGCACGCCGCCATCGTCAGCCGCGAACTGGGGCTGCCGGCGGTGGTCGGGACCGGCAACGCCACCCAGGTGCTGCACGATGGCCAGGACGTCACCGTTTCCTGCGCCGAGGGCGACCAGGGCTTCGTCTATGCCGGCACGGCCGAGGTGGCGGTGGAGACGGTGGACGTGGCGGCGCTGCCCGCGACGCGGACGCAGGTGATGCTGAACCTCGCCAACCCGGCCGCCGCCTACCGCTGGTGGCGGCTGCCGGCGGACGGGGTCGGGCTGGCGCGGATGGAGTTCGTGATCAGCAACGCGCTCCGCGTGCATCCGATGGCGCTGGTCCGCTTCGACAGCCTGAAGGACGAGGCCGCGAAGGCCGAAATCGCGGCGCTGACCGCCGGCCATGCCGACCGCACCGACTATTTTGTCGAGGGGCTGGCCCGCGGACTCTCCCGCATCGCGGCTGCCGTGCACCCGAAGCCGGTCATCGTGCGGATGAGCGACTTCAAGACCAACGAATACGCCGGCCTCCTCGGCGGCGCCGAGTTCGAGCCGCGGGAGGAGAACCCGATGATCGGCTTCCGCGGCGCCTCCCGCTACTACTCGCCGCGCTACCGCGAGGGCTTTGCCCTCGAATGCCGCGCGATCCGGCGGCTGCGCACCGAGCTCGGCTTCCGCAACGTGGTGGTGATGATCCCGTTCTGCCGCACGGTGGCGGAGGCGGACCGGGTGCTGGCGGTGATGGCGGAGAACGGGCTCGTCCGCGGCGAGGACGGGCTCGAGGTCTACGTGATGTGCGAGATCCCCGCCAACGTGATCCTCGCCCGCGAGTTCGCCCGCCGCTTCGACGGCTTCTCCATCGGCTCCAACGACCTGACCCAGCTCACCCTCGGCGTCGATCGCGACTCCGCGGAGCTCGCCGACCTGTTCGACGAGGACGACCCCGGCGTGCGCTGGATGATCGCGCGGGTGATCGCCGAGGCGGGGCAGGCGGGCGCGAAGATCGGCCTCTGCGGCCAGGCGCCCAGCGACCGCCCCGCCTTCGCCGGGTTCCTCGTCGAGGCCGGCATCGATTCCATTTCGGTCAGTCCCGACAGCTTCGTCGCGGTGAAGCGCGCCGTCGCCGCCGCCGAGCAGCGGCTCGGCCGGGGGCCGGCATGACCGCCGCACGCACCGGAGGAGGGGAGATGAAGGCAGCCGACATCATGAGCACCGGCGTCGTCACCGTCGGTCCGGACGCCCCGGTCGGCGAGGCCGCCCGGCTGATGCTGCAGCACCGCATCAGCGGACTCCCGGTGGTGGACGCGCACGGAACGCTTGCCGGCATCGTTACCGAGGGCGACCTGCTGCGCCGGGCGGAGCTCGGCACCGAGCGCCGCCGGCCGCGCTGGCTGGAGCTGATCCTGATGCCGGGAACGCTGGCGGAGGACTATGTCCGCAGCCACGGCCGGCGGGTGGAGGAGGTGATGAGCTGGGAGGTGGCGACCGTCGCCCCCGACACCCCGCTCGCCGAGGTGGTCGCCCTGATGCAGCGGCGGCGGATCAAGCGGGTGCCGGTGGTGGACGGCGGCAAGCTGGTTGGCATGATCTCCCGCGCCGACCTCATCCGTGCGCTGGCCCGCGAGCTCGAGGCGGCACCCGAGACGGTCGGCGACGACCTCGCCATCCGCCGCCGCATCCTCGACGAACTCGACCGCGCCGGCTGGGCCCCGGCCGCGACCATCGCCGTGACCGTCACCGACGGCGTCGCCGAGCTCCGCGGCACCGTCACCGACGAACGCGTCCGCGAGGGCATCGTCGTCGCCGCCGAGAACACACCCGGCGTGAAGCAGGTGAAGGACGAGCTTACCGTCCTCCTGCCCGTCCCCACCTGGCTCTAGGCAGTCGCCCGAGGCCCGCTCCTTCGCGCGTCATGGCCGGGCACGTCCCGGCGATCTTCCGGGGAGTGCGCAAGGGGCACCAGATGCCCGGCACACCGCCGGGCATGACGAAACAGGGGGTGTCGCCCCCTACCTCCGGCGGCGGGGGAGGCGGAGCTGGGACAGCACCATGCCGAGGGCGATGGCGATGCCTTCGACCACCATCTGGGTGGCGGTGGAGATGCCGAGGATCTTCAGCATCTGGCCGAGGTGGACCAGGAACAGCGACGCGCCGGCGACCGAGCTCATCCGGCCGATGCCGCCGCCGAGCGCGGTGCCGCCGAGCACGGCAGCGGCAATGGGCGCGAGCAGGTAGGGCGTGCCCACCTCCAGCGTCGGGTTGCGGATGAAGGCCGAGAGCAGGATGCCGGCGATGCCGTAGAGCACGCCGGCGAGCGCGAAGGCGGCGACCTGGTAGCGGGCGACGCCGATGCCCGCGATGTGCGCGGCCCGGGTGGTGGAGGAGGCTAGGCCGGGCCTGCGCGGCCGCTCTTCCAGATTTGCGCCGTTACAGATTTTTGCGAACGCTTGTTCGTCATGCGAACAAGCCCGTTCGCATGGCGTACATCGCACGGGAAGCGGGCAGCGGCTATTGCGCCTGCCCCGGTGACGGGACATGCTGTCGCATGAACGAGAGCCGCCGCGCGGCAGAGCCCGGGCAACGGGCGCCGAGACCAGCGAGCGGTGGCCTGGGGAGGGGTCGATGGCAACCCAGCCGGACACGGCGGGCGTGCACGACTATCGCGGCCTGGAGCAGTTCGGGCACTCCGGCAGCATCGAGGGGATGTCGTTCTGCATCGCCGGAGCGCAGCCCTATGCGCTCGACCTCGACACCGACCGCGACGTGATCTGCCTGCTGCTCGGCGCGATCCACTCGACGAGCTGCTTCGAGGGCGATCGCGAGGCCGAGTTCACGTTCTTCGGCGACAGCACCGCCTTTCATCCGCGCGCCGGGCACATCCGGGTGCGGGCGACCGCGGTGAAGCGCGGCTTCATCGCCTTCGGCTACACCGACCGCTTCCAGCGGATGGTCGACCACGACGACGGCGCGTGGCGGCGGCTTACCCACTCGCGCAGCAACATGCAGTCCGACCGGATCACGCACCTCGCGCGCTATGCCCGCAGCCGGCTCGGCGACGGGGAGCTCGACCCGTTCGAGATGCAG
>CALKHQ010000299.1 GCA_937988735.1 uncultured Alphaproteobacteria bacterium | reverse complement strand
TGTGCTCTTCCGATCTTGTTCCATGGGTACCGAACCCGAGGGCCCGTCCCGTTGGCTTGTCCAGGTACGCCCGACTGCGTAGCATGCCGGCATGAATGCGGAAGATCGCCCGCCGCGGCTCGCTTGGCCCTCGTTGTGCGCCCTTCCACCACTGGGACGCAACCGACTACACCGGTGACGGCGTCGACGACATCGTCGTCTCTGCAGACAACGATCTCTGCTCCGGCCTGAATGCCGGCGCCATCTACCTGCTGGATGGCGCCGCGATCACCGGGGCGCAGTCCGGCTAGACCGCCCCGTCACGACAGCTGCGCCGCGCCCTCGCGTCTCAGCGCGCGTCGCAGGCGGGCGAGGATGCGCCGGCGCGACTTCTCGTCGGTCGCCTGTTCCAGTTCGGCGCGCAGGTCGAGCGAGAGCCGGGCGAACTCGTTGTGCCAGTCGAGCTGGCTGACCGCCCCGGGCGGCATCCGGTGCGGCGTGCCGGGACGGCGGCGGACGCGGTCCGGGCTCAGGTCGAACTCGTCGTCGAGCTGCGGGATCCGGACGAGGCCCGGGGCGAACCCCTTGCCGATCAGCGCCTCGCGCATGGCGGCGAGCGCCCCCGGCTCCCCGTGGGTCAAAAACACCGCCTGGCGCACCGGTCGCCGCGCCGCCGCCCAGGCGACCAGCTCCTCGGCGTCGGCGTGGCCGCTGTAGGCGTCGAGCATGCGGATGCGGGCGTTGACCTTGACGTCCTCGCCCATGATCCGCACCGCATCGGCGCCTTCCTGCAGCAGCCGGCCGAGCGTGCCCTGCGCCTGGAAGCCGACCAGCAGCACGGTCGCATTGGGCGACCAGAGGAAGCGCTTCAGGTGGTGGCGGATGCGCCCCGCCTCGCACATGCCGCTGGCCGCAAGCACGATCAGCCGCCCGGAGAAGCGGTCGATCGCCTTCGACTGCTCGACCGTCTCGGTGAAGTGGAAGCTGGGGTGCTGGAGCAGGCTGCCGTGGCGGTCGATGTCCTCCAGCTTCGGCGCATGGCGCGCGAACACCTGGGTCGCCTGGATCGCGAGCGGCGAGTCGAGGAAGACGGGAACCCGCGGGATCTTCCCCTGGTCGAGCAGGTGCGACAGGTCCGCGAGCAGCTCCTGCGTGCGCTCGACCGCGAAGGCGGGGATCAGCAGCGCGCCCCCGGCCTCCATCGCCGCATTGACCTCGCGGGCGAGTGCGGCCTGGCGGCGGCCGAGCGACCAGTCCGGGCGCGAGCGGTCGCCGTAGGTGGATTCGCACACCAGCACGTCGAGGTCCACCGGCGCGGTCGGGTTCGGATGGAACAGCTTGTTGTCCGGCCCGATGTCGCCGGAGAACAGCAGCCGCAGCGGCCGCGACTCCTCCGACGGGTCGGCGATCTCGAGCTCGATCGACGCCGACCCGAGGATGTGGCCGGCGTTCCACCACCGCGCCCGCAGCCCCGGCGCGACGGTGATCCACTGCTCGTACCCGACGACGCGGATGGCCCGCATCGCCGCCTCGCCGTCGGCGCGGGTGTAGATCGGGGTCACCGGGGGCCGGCCGCGCTGGATGTTGCGGCGGTTGAGCAGCTCGACCTCGCGCTCCTGGATGTAGCCGCTGTCCGGCAGCATGAAGCTGAGCAGGTCGCGGGTGCCGGCGGTGGCGTGGATCGGCCCGCGAAAGCCGTTCTTCACCAGCTTCGGGATCAGCCCGGCGTGATCGATGTGCGCATGGGTCAGGAGCACATGGCCGATCTTCGCCGGATCGAAGGGAAAGGCGCCGTAGTTCAGCTCCTTCAGCGTCTTGGTGCCCTGGAACATGCCGCAGTCGATCAGCAGCTCGCCGTGCGGATGCGTGAGCCAGTAGCAGGAGCCGGTGACGGTGCCGGCGGCGCCGCAGAACCTCAGGCGGGCGAAGGGTCTCATCATGCGGCTCCCGGAACAGGGCTGGCGTCGCCGTCGAGGGTGAACCCGCTCGCCTCGCGCGCCATCTCGACGGCGAAGGCGAAGTCGGACGCGACGCAGCTGTGGATGCGGTAGAGCGGATCGCCGCGCCGGACCCGGTCGCCGAGCTTGCGGAACAGGTCGATCCCGGCGCCCTTGTCCAGCGGCGCGCCGGCCAGGCGCGCGATCCGCGCCAGCCGCTGGCAGTCGAGGCCGGTGACGACGCCGTCAGCCGGCGCCGGGATGTCCTCGGTCAGCGGACCCAGGGTCCAGCCGCCGGGGGTCGGCCCCTGCGCCGCGATGATCCGCTCCATCGCGGCCAGCGCCTGGCCGGAGGCGAGCAGCTCGCGGGCGCGGGCGTGGCCGGCGCCGCCGCGCAGGCCCGGGTCGAACTCCAGCACCCGCCCGGCCAGCAGCAGCGCCCGCTCGCGCAGGTCGGCGGGCGCATCCGGCGCGTTGCGCAGCACCGCCATCACGTCCCGCGCCTCGAGGATCGGCCCGATGCCGCGGCCGATGGGCTGGGCGCCGTCGGTGAGGACGACCTCGACCGCAAGGCCGACCTGCCCGGCGACATATTCGAACATCTTGCGCAGGCGCACCGCCTCCCGGTGGCTGCGCACCTTCGCGGTCGGGCCGACCGGGATGTCGAGCACCAGGTGGGTCGAGCCGGCGGCGAGCTTCTTCGACAGGATCGAGGCCACCATCTGCTCGCGCGTGTCCACCCGCAGCGGGCGCTCGACGGAGATCAGCACGTCGTCGGCCGGCGAAAGGTTGACGTGCCCGCCCCACACCAGGCAGGCCTTCTCCCGCTCGACCACCGCCTGCATCTCCGCGGCCGAAAGGTCCACGTTGGCGAGCACCTCCATGGTGTCGGCGGTGCCGGCGGGCGAGGTGATCGCCCGCGACGAGGTCTTGGGCATGGTCAGGCCATGGGCGGCCACGATCGGCACCACGATCATCGAGGTGCGGTTGCCCGGGATGCCGCCGATGCAATGCTTGTCCACCACCAGCGGCGCGTTCCACGCCAGGCGGTTGCCGACGCGCGCCATCGCCCGGGTGATGCTCAGCATCTCCTCGGTGGTGAGGAAGCTCGCGCAGGCGACCAGCCAGGCCGCGATCTCCATCGGCGCGTAGCGGTGGTCGGCGATGTCGCGGATGACCGCCTCGATCTGGCCAGGGTCCAGCGTCTGCCCGTCGATCTTCGCCCGCACCCATTCCAGGCTCTGCGGCGGCGTGGCCTGGGCGATGGTGACCGGACTGCCTTCGGGCAGGCCGAAGCGGCGGAACGCCTGCACCCCCAGCCCCAGCTCGTCCGCACCGACCAGCCCGTCGTCGGTGATCATGAGCGTCGCAAGCAGGGTGCGCGTGCCCGACCGCACCTCGATCTTGCGCAGCGCCCGGAACTCCTCGGCGCGGTAGATGCTGCAGCGCCGCGACAGCAGCGCGATGTTCTCCGGGTGGGAGTCGAGAGCGACCCGGCGCAGCTTCAGCATCTGTCCTTCCCCGTCCGGCCCGACGGAACGCGTGGCCGCGCAGCATGCCTGCCGGCCGGGCGCGAATCCACCACGCGGGCCTACACCCCGCGACAAGGCGGGAATTTCAGGCGGCCGGCAAGCCCGGCGCCCAGGTGCACTGTCGCACCATGGAAATCGCTGCTGGAACCAGGGGAGAGCAGACACCTCATTGGCCAGATGAGGTGTTCTTCATATCTCACTGAAATTATTGGTGAGCCCGCTGGGATTCGAACCCAGGACACGCGGATTAAAAGTCCTCGCTCATTCGGCCGATGACAAGACCTTGTCGGCCGCCTGGCTGTCAAACCTGCCACCATGGATCAATGGTTTAGCGACTGAGTGTCAAACCTCGCCCTACACGCATTGCGCGAATTTCCGGGCGCCGCGGCGCGGGCGCGGCGGCGGCTTTCGCGGGCCGGCGGTGGTGAGGGTTATGAGGGTTCCCCGGCAACCCTCACAGTCGCAAGCCTTTGATTTCGCAAGCAGAGTGAGGGTTAGTGAGGGTCGTGAAGGTTTTGCGGGGTTCTTACGCGCGCGAGTCCCTGAGAAGGCTTTTCACGCGCGTACTAGGGAAAACTATCACAACTATCACAACCCTCACACAATTAAACAATATCAAAGGGTTAGCGCAATGAGGGTCGTCACTGAACCCTCACACAACCCTCACACCCCTCACCGGGGCGGCGTCCGGCGCCACCAGGCGGCGAACGGGCTCTACCTGATCGCAACGGAGGACCGCTGAGAGATGGCGCTGTGCTTCTACAACTGGACTGCGGCTGTCTATCAACGCAGCCGCGCGAAGGGGCCGGCAAAGGCCGTGCTGGCAACGCTGGCTTCCCATGCGAAGTGGCGCGGGGATGTCGAGGACGCCAGGATCGTCTGGCCTTCGGTCGGCGAGCTGGCGACGGAAAGCGGGTTCGGCAAGCGCACCGTCGAGCGGGCTCTGGCAGAGCTCGAGCGGCTCGGGGAGATCGAGCGGACTGGTCGCCATATCGGACGGACAGTCATTTGGCGGATCGCGATCGAGCCCGTCGTGGTGGCGGATTCGGCTGCCGAGTCGCCCGCGCCAAACCGCCAGAGGGGCGGATTCGAACCCGCCTCTGTGACGGGACAAACCGTCAGAGAGGCGGGTTCCATAGAACACCCACAGGAACACCCACCCGCGGCGCGGATGCCCGCAGGGTGGGACGACCGTGGCGTTGCAGAGATCGCGGTGAAGCAGTTCCTCAGGCTGCACGAGTACTACTGGCCCGAGCTGGGTGAGATGCGGGCGGTGCGGATGCCGGTGCTGTCGCTTCGGGCGGAGGCGGAGGACTGGCTGAGGCGCGGCGCTGATCTCGATCTGCTCTACGACGTGTGGGACCGAGGGATGGCGCGCATGGCGGCGAAAAACCGAGCAGCACCCCGCTCCATGCAGGCCTTCCATCTGTCCCTCGCGGATGCGATCGCCCGACGCGACGCGGAGTATGGCTATGGCGGTTAGCTCGGAGTGGCTTCTGCTCGATGACGAAGCGGAGGCAGACGATCTCGTCAGGGACCGGGAAGGCCTCGGCTGGCGCCTGGTGCGCCGGCAAACTTGGCCGGACGGCTCCGTGGCGGTGTAGATGAGGCTGCCACG
>CALKHQ010000298.1 GCA_937988735.1 uncultured Alphaproteobacteria bacterium | reverse complement strand
GCGGATCCTGATCCGGGACGAGGCGACCAGCGCGCTCGATCCGGCGGCGGAAGAGGCGCTGCTGCTGAACCTGCGCCGCCATGCCCGCGGGCGGACCATCATCATCATCACCCACCGCATGGCGCCGCTGTCGATCGCCGACAGGGCGGTGCTGCTGATCAACGGCCAGGTGGACAAGGTCGGCCCGCCGAAGGAGGTGGTCGCCTATGCCCGCGAGCGGATGTCGCCCGGGCGCCACCAGCCGCAGGAAGAGCCGCCGTCGGAGCCGGAGCCCGGGTCCGATGACGGCGAGCCGCGCGCAGCGACGGCCACGCCATGACCACCGCGACCGACAACTCCGGCAGCCGGGCGCTCGCGCGCCGCAGCGGCCTCCCCGCCACCGCCGGCGCCGCCGGCCAGGTGCCGGCGAAGCGGCCACAGACGCCGGCGCGCTATGTCGAGTTCCTGCCGGACGTGGAGGCGGTCGCCAACCGCCGCCATTCCCCCTATGCGCGCTGGCTGCTGGTCACCATCACCGCGCTGTTCGCCTGCATGGTCGCCTGGGCGGCGCTGGCCAAGGTCGAGCGCTATGCCACCGCACCGGGGCAGGTGCGCCCGGACGGGCGGGTCAAGATCGTCAACCATCCGTTCGGCGGCACCATCACCGAGATCCTGGTGGACGAGGGCGACCTGGTCGAGGCGGGCCAGGTGCTGTTCCGCCTCGATCCCGAGTTCGTCGAGAGCCAGATGATCGGCGTGCGCGGCCAGTGGCTGACGGTGCTGGCCACCGTGGCCCGGCTGGAGGCGGAGGCCACCGGCACCGAGCCGGTCTTCCCTGACCCGGTGCTGGACGAGGCGCCCGAGGTGGCGATGAACCAGCTCGACCTCTACGAGGCGCGGCGGGCGGCACTGGAGGCGGACCGGCAGCGGGCGGACGAGATCGTCAACCAGCGACGGGAAGCGATTGCCGCCATCGACGGGCTGATCGACAAGCTGCAGCGCAGCCTCGCCATCGTGAGCCAGCAGGAGCGGTCGGTGGCGACGCTGGTGGAGCAGGACTATTTCCCGCAGCTCCGGTACCTGAGCCTGCTGCGCGAGGTGGAGGAGCTGCAGGCCGACGTGGCGGCGGCGCAGTCCGACCGGCTGGCGGCCGAGGCGGCGCTCAACCAGGCTCTGGCCGAGCGCGCGTCGATCGACGAGGGTTGGCGGTCGGAAGTTCTGTCCTCGCTCGCCGAACAGCGGGCCCAGGCGGAAACGCTCGCCTCGCAGCTCGCGCTGAGCCTGACCGAGCAGGAGCGGCTGACGGTGCGGGCGCCGGAGCGCGGCATAGTCCAGAACCTGATCATCACCAACATCGGCCAGTCGGTCGCCCCGAACGAGCCGCTGCTTAACATCGTGCCGGTCGGGGACACGCTGATCGTTGAGGCAAACGTCAGCAACAGCGACATCGGCTTCATCGAGGTCGGCATGCCGGCGGACGTGAAGATCGCCACCTACGACTTCGTCACCTACGGCTCGCTCCGCGGCGTCGTTACCGAGATCGCGCCGGACGCGACCATCGATCCCAACACCGGCATCCCCTACTTCAAGGTCTGGGTCCGCACCGAGCGCACCCACCTGGGACCGGAGCCCGACCAGTATCCGGTGCTGCCCGGCATGCAGACCACCGTGGACCTGCTGATCGGCGAGCGGACGATTCTCGACTACCTCACCGAGCGGGTCACGCGCACCGCACGCGAAGCCTTCACCGAGCGCTGAGCCCGTCCGGCCGGTGTCCGGACAGGCAATGCCCATGCTCGTCCGGGCGGCTTCCGGGGACCGTGCTAACTCATCTCCGACCGCTCGATGGATGTTTTTCCTTTTCTTGCGACGGGCTCCAACCGGCGTTTGACAACAGCTATTCCACCGATACTCTATCAATCTAGTAGGGTTATGTGGAGGAGCCTTTTCGTGAGCGTCATCAACGCCTTCTCGCCGGAAGAACCGTTCGGGCGTATCACCCTGCGCCGCGTCGCCGGCCGTATCGGCGCCGAGGTGCTGGACCTGAAGCTGTCGGGGGATCTCGACGACGAGACCTTTGCCGAACTGGAGCGGGCGCTGCTGACCCACAAGGTCCTGTTCGTCCGCGGCCAGACCCACCTGGACGACGCGGCGCACGAGGACTTCGGCGCGCGCTTCGGCACCCCGGTGCCGCATCCGACGGTGCCGGCGCCGGCCGGAACCCGGCAGCTCGAGCTGGATGCCGAGAAGGGCGGCGGCCGGGCCGATTCCTGGCACACCGACGTGACCTTCGTGGCAGACTTCCCGAAGATCTCGATCCTGCGCGCGCTGCGGGTGCCGGCCTACGGCGGCGACACGGTGTGGGCGAACACGGTGGCGGCCTACGAACAGCTGCCGGAAGCGCTGCGCCGGCTCGCCGACGAGCTGTGGGCCGTGCACAGCAACGACTACGACTACGCCGCCGACCGCACCGTCACCGACGAGAAGCGGCTGCGCCACCATCGCGAGGTGTTCGCGTCCGCAGTGTTCGAGGCCGAGCATCCGGTGGTGCACGTGCATCCGGTGACGGGCGAGCGGGCGCTGCTGCTCGGGCACTTCGTGCGACGGCTCGTCGGCTTCCCGACCCAGGAGTCGCAGCGCCTGTTCGAGCTGTTCCAGAACCGGGTGACCCGGCTGGAGAACACCGTCCGCTGGCAGTGGCAGCCGGGCGACGTGGCGATCTGGGACAACCGGACGACCCAGCACCACGCCATCAACGACTACGGCGACCAGCCCCGTCTGGTGCGGCGGGTCACCATCCAGGGCGAGCCGGCGGTGTCGGTGTCCGGCGAGCGCAGCCGCACCGTCCGCGCTCCGGCACAGCCCGCTGCCGCGGCCGCCTGAGACCGGCCACACGCCCGTACGGGCGCAGCCAAGACCATTGTCACGGCGAGGCGCCCCAGGCGGCGCAGCCATCCGCGCGATGGCGGAAGACCGCATTGCCCTTCAACCGGCTTGCCGCGGGGCTTCGCGCCTCGCCGTGACGGCAACGGAGAGACCATCATCATGCTGATCAGCCGACGCCGCCTGCTCAAGTCCACCGCCGCCCTCGGCGCGGCCGGCCTGCTGCCCCGCGCCGCCTGGGCGGAGACGCTCGCCGGGCGGTTCAAGGGCGTCACCCTCAACGTCTCCACCTTCAGCGCCGCCTATCCGACGCTGCTGCAGCAGTGGCTGCCGGAGTTCGAGGAACTGACGGGCGCCACGGTGAACTACGACGCCCCCTCCTTCCCGATCTACAACCAGCGCGTCGACCTGGAGCTGTCCACCGGCGGCTCCGCCTATGACGTCGTCAACGTCACATTCATCTACTCCAGCCGCTGGATCAACTCGGGCTGGCTGACGCCGCTCGACGACTTCATCGCCGACCCGAACCTGACGCCGGCGG
>CALKHQ010000297.1 GCA_937988735.1 uncultured Alphaproteobacteria bacterium | reverse complement strand
TCGCCGGGCGAGACGGTGTCCTTCACCTCGACCGTCGGCATTTCCACCGGCGAAGGCGCGGGCGAGCCGCGGTGGGAGGTGGCGCTGCTGCGCGACGCCGATGCGGCGCGCGACATGCCCCGGCAGGCGCCGGAGCCGGGCGAGTCTGCCGACGGAGCGGACGCCGCTGAATGACGCCGCCGGCCCCGCTGCGGGTGCTCGTGGTCGACGACGAGGCGACGCTTCGGGCGTTCATGGTGCGGGCGCTGACGGCCGACGGCCACACGGTCGTCGCCGCCGAGGACGGCACCGAGGCGCTCGCGGCGATTGCCGGCGCCGAGACCCCGTTCGACATCGTCGTCTCCGACATCGTGATGCCGGAAACCGACGGCATCGCGCTTGCGCTCAAGGTCGCCAAGGAATCGCCGGGCACGGCCGTGGTGCTGATCAGCGGCCATCCGGCGGAGCTGGAGCGGGCGCGCAACCTCGAGGCGCTGGTCAGCGCCACGCTCGCAAAGCCTTTCACCATGGACGACCTGCGGAAGCTGGTCGCCTGCCTGCGCGGGGACGGCAGCCGTCGGGGCTGAGCGGATACGCGGTCGGGCGCGCCGGTCCGGCGGCTCAGAAGCGGCGCAGCAGGCGCTCGATGTAGTCCAGCTCTTCCTGGGAGCGGAACAGCTCGCCGGCGCGGCGGCGGAGTTCCTCCAGGATCTCGCGCGCCCGCTTCAGCTCCTCCTGGTCGGGAAGCTCGAGGTCGCCGGTGTCGAGGCCGCGGTCCTCGGGTGCGGCCCGTCCCAGCGGGTCGCGGCGCGCGGGCTCCTGCCCGTTCTGGCCGAGCGGGCCGCGCTGCCGGCCGGGCATCAGCCGCAGCAGACCCTGTTCGGCCATCATCTGCGCGGCGTCGTTCATGCCCTGCTGCAGATGTTCCAGTGCCCGCTGCTGGCGGGTCGTCGCCTCGCCGGGCAGCTCGCTCTCCAGCGCCTGCTCGGCGGCCCGCATCTCGCGCTCGGCGAGGCCCAGGTTCTCCGGGATGTCGCCCATCATGTCGCCGAACTCGCGCATCACCTCGCCGAGCTGGCGCCGCAGCTCCCGCTGCGCCTCGCTCAGCTCCTCCATCGTGCGCGGCCGGTTCTCCTCGCCCTCCTGGCCCTGCTCCGGCCGGGGCGGGTTCGGCATCGGCAGCATGCCGGGCATGTTCTGGGTGGTGCGGTAGGTCTCGTCAAGCAGCCGCCGCTGTTCCCGCACGACCTCGTTCAGGTCCGTCAGCATCTCCATCTGCGGGGAGGGCTGCTGCGGCATCTGGAACGGCATCGGCTGCATGTTTTCCATCAGGTTCTGCAGCTCGGAAAGCAGCCGCTGCGCCTCCTCCATCGCGCCACTCTCGGAGAGCTCGCGCAGCTGGTCGAGCATCTGCATCAGGTCCTGGCTGGTGATGGTGCGGTCCGGGTTGTCCGGCATCATCATCTGCAGCCGCTCGAGATCCTCCGGCGACATCAGCGGCATCTGCTCGGCGAGCTGGCGCATGTATTCCTGCATCGCCTCGCGCAGCTCCTCGATCAGCCGCTGGATCTCCTCCTCGGAGGCGCCGTCGCGCAGCGCCTGCTGCAGCTCCTCCTGCAGCCGGCGCAGCTCCTGCTCCGCCAGCGCAAGGCCGCCGTCCTCGAGGTAGAGCGCGGTGTCCCACAGGATCTGCTGGACGGAGGGGATGTCGCCGTCCCGTGCGTTGCGCAGCCGCGAGCGCGCGGTCATCAGCGCGAGGAAGACGGTGAGGTCGTTGCTGAACTCCTCCGGCCGGTAGGCGATGGCGTCCAGGTTGTCGGCGACCAGCTCGCGCTCGTCGGGCGCGATGACCAGGATCTTGCGCTGCTCGATGATCGCGCGCGCCACCGGGTGGGTGAATTCGCGTTCCGGCAGGATCATCGACACCACGTCCGACACCCCGACCTGGCCCTGGGCGTCGGTGGCGACCAGCCGCATCCGCACCGGCACGCCGGCCCAGATGTGCGGCGTCAGGTCGTGGTAGCGCGTGGTCTCGATCCGGGCCGGCGCCCGCGACGGCAGCGGCACCGGAAGGTCGATCCGCGTCTGCGGCACGCCCGGCTCCGGCTCGCCCTGCGGCTGGGCCGCGTCGAACATCTCCTCGTCCAGCACGATCTGGAGCGTGAGCCCGGTGAGGCCGTAGTCATCGCTGGCGCGGACGTCGACGCGGAGCGCGTGGCGCTCGGTCTCGCTCGGCTCCTGGGCGAAGGCGACCTCGGGCGCGGCGTCGGGAACGGCGACGATGTCCCAGCTCGCCAGCGTCTCGCCGGCGGCGCCGACTGTCAGCCGGCCGTCGTCCGCAAGGACGAGGCCGGCGGTGTAGCTCGCCTCGCCGACCTTCTCGACCGTCGCCGCCTCGTCGTCGAAGCGGACCGACGGCGTCGCGCTCACCCCGTGTACCTGGGCCAGGATCTCGCTGCCGGCAGGGGCCTCGACCGGCCCCGGGACGCCCACGGCGAGGGCGATCGGCGCGAGACGGGTGTACGGCGGCGGCGACAGCCAGACGTCCACCCGCACCGGCATGGCCGGCTGGTCGGGCGCGAAGGCGGGCGCGAAGGCGCGGGCGAAGCGCTCCTCGGCGCTGCCGAGCCCGATCACGGCGGCCACGAACAGCCCCATCACGGCGATGGCACGCATGGCAAAGGGGTCGCGGCGGGCGATTTCCGGCCGCGGTGCCGGCGGGCGCAGCTGAGCCATCGCCGCCATCGCCCGGCGGCGGTGGGCCGCCCACAGGGTGCGGCTGGCGACGTCGGTGCCGGAGAGCGCCGGCTGGTCGAGCCAGGCGGTCAGCGGCCGGTGGAGCGCCCCGCCCGAGGCTTCCAGCCGCCGGGCGGCGGCGTCGCGCGATGGCCACTGCATCCGCCGCAGGCCCCAGACCGCGGCGGCGAGGAAGGCGAGGCCGAACAGCACAAGCACCACGATGTGGGCGACGCCCGACAGGCGTGGCAGCACGTCCAGCAGCACGACGATGACGAAGGCGGCGAGCACGATCGCCGCCGGAAGTGCGGCCGGCCACAGCCGCTCCCAGACCAGCGACCAGCGGGTGAGTGCGATGCGGCGCCGGACGACGCCGGGAAGGGCTGTCGGGTCGGGCCGCGTCGCGCTCATTCCGCCGTTCCACTCCGTCGTGCGGCCGTGCGCGCTTCCGGCGCCTGTTCCAGCCAGGGCGGCAGCCGGTCCATCGCGATCAGCGCCTCGATCGTCTGGCGGGGGCGGACCACGGCCCAGTCCTGCCCGTTGACCAGCACCTCGGCCGCGAGCGGCCGGCTGTTGTAGGTCGAGGCCATCACGGCGCCATAGGCGCCCGCATCGCGGAACACGATCAGATCGTCGGGCGCGAGCGGCGGCAAGTCACGGTCGCGTGCGAAGGTGTCGCCGGTTTCACAGACCGGGCCGACCACGTCGGCGCGCACGGTGCCGTCATTGGCGGCCGGCTGGCGCACCGGCACGATCTCGTGATGGGCGTCGTAGAGCGCCGGCCGGATCAGGTCGTTCATTGCCGCATCGACGATGACGAAGCGTCGGGTGGCGCCCTCCTTGACCTGGACCACACGGGCCAGCAGCACGCCCGCGGGCGCCACCAGCCAGCGGCCCGGCTCGATGGCGAGGCTGCAGCCGAGATGGCCCACCGCCTTCAGGATCACCGCCGCATAGGCCTCCGGATCCGGCGAGGCATTGCCGTGGTAGTCGACACCGAGCCCGCCGCCGAGGTCGAGGTGGCTGATCGCGATCCCCCCGCGGCGCAGTTCCCCGGTCAGCGCGGCAAGTCGCCCGAACGCCTCCTCGTAGGGCGCGAGGCTGGTGAGCTGCGAGCCGATGTGCATCGACAGCCCGGTGAGGCGCACGCCCGGCATCGTCGCCGCAGCGCGGAAGGCGTCGGCGACGTGGCCGAGGTCGATGCCGAACTTGTTCTCGGACTTCCCCGTGGTGATCTTGGCGTGGGTGCGGGCATCGACGTTGGGATTGATCCGCAGCGCCGCCTCGGCCACGGCGCCCCGCTCGGTCGCCACGCGGTTCAGCAGCGCGAGCTCGGGCAGGGATTCGACGTTGAACTGGCGGATGCCGGCGGCGAGGCCATAGGCGATCTCGTCGGCGGTCTTGCCGACGCCGGCGAAGACGATCTTCTCCGGCGGGACGCCGGTCGCGACCGCGCGGGCGATCTCGCCGGCGGAAACCACGTCCGCGCCTGCGCCCTCGGCGGCGAGCGTCGCGATCACCGCCTGGTTCGAGTTTGCCTTGACCGCATAGTAGATGGCCGGCGGTGTCGCCCCGAAGGCGGCGCGCAGCCGGCGGAAGCGGCCTACGATGGCGCCGGCGCAGTAGACATAGGTCGGCGTGCCGACGGCAGCCGCGATCTCGGTCAGCGGCACATCCTCGGCGTGGAGCACGCCCTCACGCCATGCAAAGCCGGTCGCGTTCATCGGCTCGTCGGGTAGTCGCGTGGATAGGTCAACGTCACGTCCTCGGGCTCCACCGGGTCGCCCTTCTTGCCGCAGCCGGCCAGACCTGCCGCAGTCACCACCAAGAATAGGGCGAAAGTTGGAAGCTGCACCAATCGCCGCCGCGCAGCGGCAGGCAGGCCGCCGTGTCCGCCCCCTCTCCCGGCACGGGGAGTGCGAATCGCCGCGTCATTCATGTCAGGAACCTTTCTCGGGCTGCGGCCACGGCCGCGCGCACCCGTTCCGGCGCGGTGCCTCCGTAGCTGGTGCGGCTGGCGATGGCGCTGTCGACGGCAAGCACGGGATAGACCCGGTTGTCGATGCGCGGCTCGATCGCCTGCATGTCGGCGAGCGGCAGGTCGGCGAGGCCGCAGCCGCGCTCTGCCGCCAGCCCGACGATGCGGCCGGTGACGTGGTGGGCGTCGCGGAACGGCAGCCCCAGCGCACGCACCAGCCAGTCGGCGAGGTCGGTGGCGGTGGGGAAGCCCTTCTCCAGCGCCTCCCGCATCCGGGCGGCGTCCGCCTCCATGTCCCGCACCATGCCGGTCATGGCGGCGATGCACAGCGCCAGCGCGTCGGAGGCGAGAAACACCGCCTCCTTGTCCTCTTGCATGTCCTTGGCATAGGCCATGGGGAGGCCCTTCATCACGATCAGCAGCGTGTTCAGCGCGCCGATGATGCGCCCGGCCTTGGCGCGGACCAGTTCCGCCGCGTCCGGGTTGCGCTTCTGCGGCATGATCGAGCTGCCGGTGGTCCAGGCGTCCGAAAGCCGGACGAAGCCGAACTCGGCGCTGGTCCAGATCACCAGCTCCTCGGCGAAGCGGGAGAGGTGGACGGCGCAGATTGCGCTGGCCGACAGGAACTCCATCGCGAAGTCGCGGTCGGAGACGCTGTCCAGCGAGTTCGCCGTGGGTCGGTCGAAGCCCAGCGCCGCCGCGGTCATTTCGCGGTCGATGGGGAAGGCGGTGCCGGCCAGCGCCGCGGCGCCCAGCGGGCATTCGTTGAGCCGGGCGCGGGCGTCCCGGAATCGCCCGCGGTCGCGGCCCAGCATCTCGACATAGGCGAGCAGGTGGTGGCCGAAGGTGACCGGCTGCGCCGTCTGCAGGTGGGTGTAGCCGGGCATGACGGTGGCGGCATGGCGTTCCGCCTGGTCGATCAGCGCTACCTGCAGGCCCTTCAGCGCCATGTCGGCGGCGTCGATCGCGTCCCGCACCCAGAGCCTGAAGTCGGTGGCGACCTGGTCGTTGCGCGAGCGGGCGGTGTGAAGCCGCCCGGCCGGCTCGCCGATCAGTTCCTTCAGGCGCGCCTCCACGTTCATGTGGATGTCTTCCAGCGCCTCGGAGAAGGCGAAGGTGCCGGCTTCGATCTCGCCGCGGATCGTGTCCAGCCCCGCACGGATCGCGGCCGCGTCGGTTTCGGAGATGATCCCCTGCTTCGCCAGCATCGCCGCGTGCGCCTGGCTGCCGGCGATGTCCTGGGCATAGAGCCGGCGGTCGAAGGCGATCGAGGCGTTGATGGCGGTCATCAGCGCATCCGGAGCCGACCCGAAGCGTCCGCCCCACATGGCATTCGCCGCCTCGGAAGGCGGCGCGGTCCTGGTGTTGTCTGTCATGGCGCGGACCATGCCACGCACGGGAAGGGAGGAAAAGCGACGCGTCGGTCAGCCGCAGCAGATCGGCCGTCCCCTCGCGTCGGCCGGCGGGGTGTGCCCGTGCGGCAGCAGCGGGGCAGGGGAGGGCGGCTGCCCGGGCGGCCGCGTGGGTCTGCGCCGTCCAACGGGCGGCGCTACCGCGTCGGGACCGGCGTCTCGCCGGAGTAGTCGTAGAAGCCGCGGCCGACCTTGCGGCCCAGCCAGCCGGCCTCGACGTACTTCACCAGCAGCGGGCAGGGCCGGTACTTGCTGTCGGCGAGGCCCTCGTAGAGCACGTGCATGACCGCGAGGCAGGTGTCGAGCCCGATGAAGTCGGCGAGCTCCAGCGGCCCCATCGGGTGGTTGGCGCCGAGCTTCATGCAGGTGTCGATCGACTCGACCGAACCCACGCCCTCGTAGAGGGTGTAGACCGCCTCGTTGATCATCGGCAGCAGGATCCGGTTGACGATGAAGGCCGGGAAGTCCTCGGCGGTGGCCGCGGTCTTGCCCAGGCGCGCGGCGAGCGCGATCACGGTCTGGTAGGTCTCGTCGTCGGTGGCGAGCCCGCGGATCACCTCCACCAGCTGCATCACCGGCACCGGATTCATGAAGTGCATGCCGATGAACTTCGCCGGGCGGTCGGTGGCCGCGGCGAGCCGGGTGATGGGGATGGAGGAGGTGTTGGTGGCGATGATCACCTGCGGCGGCAGCACCTTGCACAGCCGGGCGAAGATGTCGCGCTTCAGCTCCTCCTTCTCGGTCGCCGCCTCGATCGCCATGTCCACGTCGGCGACCGCGGCGAGGTCGAGGGTGGTGCTGATCCGGGCCAGCGCCGCGTCCTTGTCCTCCTCCGACAGCCGGCCCTTCGACACCTGGCGCGCCATGTTGCGGGCGATGCCCTCCAGCGCCTTGTCCAGCCGCTCCTGGCTGATGTCGTTGAGCACGACCGTGATGCCGGAGAGGGCGGCGACGTGGGCGATGCCGCTGCCCATCTGTCCGGCGCCGATGACTGCGATCTTCGAGACCATGGCGGATCTCCCGTTCACATGCCGGCGGCCGTCCTAGCCGCCGAGGGCTTCCTTCAGCTCGGGCAGGATCTGGAACAGGTCGCCGACCAGCCCGTAGTCCGCGACCTGGAAGATCGGCGCCTCCTCGTCCTTGTTGATGGCGACGATGACCTTGCTGTCCTTCATGCCCGCCAGGTGCTGGATCGCGCCGGAGATGCCGACCGCGATGTAGAGCTCGGGCGCCACGACCTTGCCGGTCTGGCCGACCTGCCAGTCGTTGGGCGCATAGCCGGCGTCCACCGCGGCGCGGCTGGCGCCGACCGCCGCGCCGAGCTTGTCGGCGACGGCCTCGATCAGGGCGAAGTTCTCGGCGGAGCCGAGGCCGCGCCCGCCCGAGACGACGATCCGCGCCGAGGTCAGTTCCGGCCGCGCGCTCTCGCTCAGCGCCTGGCCGACGAAGCTCGACAGGCCCGGGTCCTCGCCGGGCGCCACCTCCGCGATCACGGCGCTGCCGCCCTCGGCGGGCGCCGCCTCGAAGGCGGTGGCGCGGACGGTGATCAGCTTCTTCGCGTCGCGCGAGCGCACGGTCGCCAGCGCGTTGCCGGCGTAGATCGGGCGGACGAAGGTGTCGGCGTCGATCACCTGGATGATGTCGGAGATCTGCTGCACGTCGAGCAGCGCGGCGACCCGCGGCAGCAGGTTCTTGCCGAAGCTCGAGGCCGGGGCCAGCACGTGGCTGTAGCCGTCGGCGAGCCGCGCCACCAGCGGCGCCAGCGGCTCGGCCAGCCCGTGGGCGTAGATCGGCGCATCGGCCAGGTGGACGGTGGCGACACCGGCGATCCGGGCGGCCGCCTCGGCCGCAGCGCGCGCGTTCTCGCCGGCGACCAGCACGTCCACGTCGCCCAGCGCGCGGGCGGCGGTGACGGTGTTGAGCGTGGCGGCCCTGATCCGGCCGCCCTCGTGCTCCGCGATGACGAGAACGGTCATGGCAGCACCTTCGCCTCGTTGCGCAGCTTGTCCACCAGCTCGGCGACGCTGTTCACCCGGACGCCGGCCGTCCGCTTCGGCGGCTCGGTCACCTTCAGCACCTCCAGCCGCGGCGCGACATCGACGCCCAGGGCGCCGGGCGTCAGCTCCTCGATCGGCTTCTTCTTCGCCTTCATGATGCTGGGCAGGGATGCGTAGCGCGGCTCGTTGAGGCGAAGGTCGGTGGTGATGACGGCGGGGCGCTTCAGCTTCAGCGTCTCCAGCCCGCCGTCCACCTCGCGGGTCACCTCGACGAAGCCGTCCTGCAGCACGACCTTCGACGCGAAGGTGCCCTGCGGCCAGCCGAGCAGCGCCGCCAGCATCTGGCCGGTCTGGTTGCTGTCGTCGTCGATCGCCTGCTTGCCCAGGATCACCAGGCCCGGCGCCTCGCGTTCGACGATGGCCTTCAGCAGCTTCGCCACCGCGAGCGGCTCCAGCGCCTCCTCGGTCTTCACCAGGATGCCGCGGTCGGCGCCCATCGCCAGCGCCGTGCGGATCGTCTCGGCCGCCTGCGGCACGCCGAGGGAGACGGCGACCACTTCTTCGGCCGCGCCGGCCTCCTTGATCCGGACTGCTTCCTCGACCGCGATTTCGTCGAACGGGTTCATCGACATCTTGACGTTCGCCGTCTCGACGCCGCTCTGGTCGGACTTGACGCGCACCTTGACGTTGAAATCAACGACGCGCTTGACCGGCACAAGGATTTTCATGGCCGCGTGTCTGGTTCTCTATTCGCTTGTAAAAGGCGCAATTCCGCGAAGGCCCCGCACCGTAGGCAGCCGGTCCCCGCGAGTCAATCGCCTGGCTTTTGCACTGCAATATCGCGGCTGCAACAGCCGGAGGCCGCTGCGCCCTCAGCTGCCGTTGCCGCCCGTCAGCAGCATCAGGGCGAACAGAGCGATCGCGATGCCCTGGCAGACCACGCGCAGCCGCATCAGCCGGTTGCCGTAGCGGCGGTTGAGATCGCCGCCCTTGCCCATGACGAAGATGCCGGTGAACAGCACGCCGACCGTCGCCGCCAGGGCGATGATGAACGCCACCGTGAAGACCGTGTGCATGGCAGCGACTATAGGCCGGGCCGGCGGGCCTGCCCATAGGGGACGGGCGCGCGAAAGCGCCGCGCGGCCGCCGGCAGGTCAGACGGCGGCGCGAACCCGCTCCTCCGGCTCGGCCGCCTGCCGCTCCATCCACTCGGCGAGCTTGCGGATCAGGTCCTCCGGCAGCACCGGCTTCGCCAGGTAGTCGTCCATGCCGGCGTCGAGGCACATGTCGCGGTCGCCCTTCAGCGCGTGGGCGGTGAGGGCGATGATCGGCGTCGGCGCCAGCCCCTGCTCCCGCTCGTACGCGCGGATGGCCTGGGTCGCCTCGAAGCCGTTCATGTCCGGCATCGACACGTCCATCAGCACCACCCGGGGCCGGTCGGCCTTGAACCGGGCCACTGCTTCCACGCCATTGCAGGCCATGGTGATCCCGAGCCGCTCCCCGGCGAGGATCTGCTCGACGACAGCGCGGTTGATCTCGTTGTCCTCGGCGACCAGCACGTCCACCCGGCGGGGCCCGGCGGCGGGCGCCGGCAGCGCCGGCCTGTCGCCGTCGGCCGCCGCGGGCTGCTCCGCCGCGGCCTCCGTCGCCGCCTCGTGATGGCGCGGCGCCTCCTGCAGCACGGTGGTGATCAGGTCGAGCAGGCGCGAGGAGGTGGCCGGCTTGACCAGATGCCCCTGGATGCCGAGGCGGCTGAAGAACCCGCCCTCCACCGGCTGGTCCACCGAGGTCAGCATGATGATCGGCAGGCCGTCCAGCGCCGCCATCTCGCGGATCGCGGTAGCGACGGCGGCGCCGTCCATGCCCGGCATGTGGTAGTCCAGGATCACCAGGTCGAACGGCCTGCCGCTGACCGCGGCCTGGGCCAGCCGGGCGATGCCTTCCATGCCGGTCGCCGCCGTCGATTCCTCGAAGCGCCAGGAGCTGAGCTGCTCCTGCAGGATCGCGCGGTTCACCGCGTTGTCGTCGATGACCAGGATCCGCTTGCCGGTCAGGTCCACCGGCACCTGGTGGCGGCGGACCGTGTCGCCGTGGATCGGCAGCGGCAGGGTGAAGAAGAAGGATGAACCGCGGTTGACGACCGAATCCACCCAGATCCGCCCGCCCATCTTCTCGACCAGCATCTTCGAGATCGCGAGGCCGAGGCCCGTTCCCTCATGGCGCCGGGTCGAGGAGCTGTCGACCTGCGAGAACTTCTCGAACACGGTTTCCAGCTTGTCGGCCGGGATGCCGATGCCGGTGTCGTCCACGCGGAACACCAGGTCGACCATGGGCGGGTTGGCGCCGGCGCGGACGGTGCCGGAAACGTCGATCAGCACGTGGCCGAACTCGGTGAACTTGATCGCGTTGCCCAGCAGGTTGGTGAGGATCTGGCGCACGCGGCCGGCATCGCCGACCACCATTTCGGGCAGGTCGGGCTGAACGCGCACGATCAGCTCGATGCCCTTTTCCTGGGCGTTGGCCGACAGGAGGGTGGTGACATCGTTGACCGCCTCGTTGAGCTTGAACGGGGCGGGGTCGAGCTCGAGCTGGCCGGAATCGATCTTCGAGAAGTCGAGGATGTCGTTGATCACCGTGACCAGCGCGTGGCCGGACTTGATGATCACGTTGGCGTACATCGCCTGCTTGCGGTCGAGCTGGGTGCGGTTCAGCAGCTCGGCCATGCCGATGATGCCGTTCATCGGCGTCCGGATCTCGTGGCTCATGTTGGCCAGGAACTCGGACTTCGTCCGCTCCGCGGCGAGGGCACGGGACCGCTCCACCTCGAGGATCTGGTTCTGCCGCTTCAGCTTGCGGCCCATCATGATGAGGAGCACGCCCGGCAGGCAGAGCACGATCAGGGTTAGCCCGACGATGCGGAAGGCGAAGGCGCGGAACTCCAGGCGCTGGGCGGCGGCCTCGCGGGTCTGGTCCACATAGACCTCGACGACGCCGATGACGCGGCCGTCGCGGAGGATGGGCACGTAGCTTTCCGCGTAGGCCGGGGGGCGGTCGCGCCTGCCGGCGCCATCCTGAAGCGTGGTGGTCGGCTCGCCGGACGCGATCACCGCGCGGGCGGTCTGGGAGTGGAGGCCGCTGTCGGCGGCGGCGATCCCGTCGGTGCTGAGGTCGTCCGAGACCAGCCGCAGCCGGCCCTCCAGGTCGAACAGCTTGAAACGGAAGACGCCGCCGAAGTCGCGCACGCCGCGCAGGAATTCCCGCTCCGACTCCGTGATGGGGCCGCCGTCCAGGATCTCCTCCAGCCGCGGCAGCTGGGCGCTGGCATAGTTCGCCCAGCCGACGGAGGTCCGCTCCGCCTGGGTGGCGACGATCTTGTCCGCGGTGATGTCCAGAAGCCAGTAGCCGCCCAGGGCAAGGAGGCCGGCGGCCGCAACGAGAAGGGCGTAGACGGCCGTCGTGATCCGGAACTGGCGGGATGCAGGCATGACAGGCCCCTGATTGGGAGGGCCACAAATTCGCAGAGGTCGGGTAAACGTTTCATAAAACCGGGTCCCGCCTGCCGGGACCCGGACGCCGGATCAGCCGCGGACCGGGGCGTTGGCGTTGCAGCCCATCATGTAGCGGAGCCGCGGCGAGAAGCGCGCCGCCGTTTCGGCGGTGAGCGGGGTGCGCAGGTCGACGAAGGGCTTGACCCAGGCGCGACCGTACTGGGCGATGACGCCGGTGCGGGCGGCATCGGTGCTGTTGGCGCCGTGCCGGTGCCAGGTCTGCGACAGCCAGATGGCCAGCGAACCGGCCGGGCCTTCCAGGACCACCTCGTTCTCGAGCGGACCCTTGCCCTTCGGCGGCTTGCGCCGGGTGAGGTGGCTGCCGCGGACCACGTGGGTCGCGCCGTTGGCGGCGGTGAAGTCGTCCAGCATCCACACGGTCTGGATCGCCAGCGTGAACTCCGGCAGCGGCTCTGGCACCTGGGTGATCGGCGAGTCGATGTGCCAGCCGCCGCTGTCGGTGTGGGCGCCGACATTGTTGACGCTGACGTCGAGCAGGATCGCGTCGCGGCCCAGCTCCGCGTCCATGATGTCGAGCACCGCGGGATGCTCGATCAGCGGCGCGAAGGCGGGTTCCTTGTTGATCAGGTTGAAGATGCGCTGCGACCGGCCCTCGTCGAAAATCGACGGGATGTGGAAGAAGCTGATGCAGACCTCCTCCGGCGGCACCGGCCATGGCGTGTTGAACTCGCGCGCACGGTCCGCCCGGATGCGGCGCATGACCCGGGCCTGCTCCTCCTTGTCGGCGAGAAACGGGCCATACTCGCCGCAGTAGCGCTCGTCGCCCGGGGCGGCCGGACCGTCGCCCGGGTCGAACGGATGCTCGCGCTCGTAGGCCAGCCGGGCATCCACCAGGGCTTTCAGCTTGCGCACCGTGTCCTTCGGCAGCAGTCCCTCGATGACGACGAAGCCGTCCTCCGCCAGGCGGTTGCGCAGCGCCTGCGCCTCGTCGGGGGCAAGGGCTCGGGCGGCGGTCATGGGCGTAACCTCCGGGTTTCCTGAAACGTTTTGCCGATAGTAGCAGAGGTGGGCCCGCCGGGGAGCGGATTTGTGCGGCGGCCGGGCGGGTCCCTCGCAGTTGCCGCTGCATGCGGTCCGGGTTACCCGCCCGCGTCCGCCAGCCGCGACTGCACTGCGCGCGTGATCGCCTGCCGGGGCGATGCGGCCGCCTTCCACGGATCCGGCTCCGACAGCCGCGCAACGGCGTCGGCGGCCGTGAACAGGTTGGCGGCCTTCAGTCGCGACAGTTCGTCCCACGACACCGGCAGCGCCACCGGCGCGCCGGCACGGGCGCGTGTCGAATAGGGCGCGATGGCGGTGGCGCCGCGCTCGTTGCGCAGCCAGTCCACGAAGATCTTCCCCTTCCGCTTCGCCTTCGACATCGTCGCGATGAAGCGGTCCGGCTCGGCGGCGACCATCATCCGGGCGAACGCCTTCGCAAAGCCCTTCACCTCCTCCCAGCCCGCGCTGCGGCGCAGCGGCACCACCACGTGAACGCCCTTGCCGCCGGTGACCAGCGGCCAGCTCTCCAGCCCGACCTCCGCCAGCCGGTCGCGGAGGTCGGCCGCTGCGGTGCGTACCCCGTCAAAGCCGATGCCGACGTCCGGGTCGAGGTCGAAGACGAGCCGGTCGGGCTTGTCCAGCCGATCGGCGCGGCAGCCCCAGATGTGGAACTCCAGCGTGCCCATCTGCACCGCGGCGACGATCGCGGCGGCGTCGCGGGCGTAGAGATAGGGCTTGCGCTCGCCCGAGCTCTCCTTGATCTCGACCTGGGCCAGCGCCTCGGGGAACCCTTCCCCGGCATGCTTCTGGAAGAAGCACTTGGCCTCGCTGCCCTGGGGGCAGCGCACCAGCGACAGCGGCCGGTCCTGGATCAGCGGCATCATCCGCTCCGCGATCCGGTCGTAATAGCGGGCGAGATCGCGCTTGGTCAGGCCCTGGTCGGCGTAGAGCACGCGGTCCGGGTGGGTGAGCCGGATGCCGCGGACGCTGTCGCCCGTGCCGTCGCCGTCGCCTGCCGCCTGCTCCAGTGACACCTCCTCCGCCTCCTTGTCCTCTCTCAGCCCCAGGAACACCCCGTGGCGGATATGGCCCTCGTCGGTCAGCTCGGTGAAGCGGACCTCGGCGACGTGTCGCGGCGCCACCCAGCGCGCGTTGCGGGCGACCGGGCGCGGCACCGCGGCGAAGGGGCTGTCCGGGCGGGCGTCGGCGGCGAGCAGCGCCGCCGCCCTCTCCAGCGCGTCGCCAGTGTAGCCGGCGCCGACCTTTCCGCGATAGTGCAGCACGCCGCCCTCGACCGTGCCGAGCAGCAGTGACGAGAACGGCCGGCCCTTCTTGTCGCTCGGGGCCCAGCCGCCGATGATGAACTCCTGGCGCCGGTCGCACTTCACCTTGAGCCACGTCCGGGTCCGGGCACCGCGATAGGGGGCGTCGGCACGCTTGGAGACGATCCCTTCCTGCCCGGCGCGGCAGATGGCGGCCAGCACCTTGTCGCCATTGCCCTGCACATGCTCGCTGTATTGCACGGCCGGTTCGAGGGACGCGCCCTGCAGCAGCCGGTGCAGGGTGTCCTTGCGCTCGGCGAGCGGCTTCTTCGTCAGGTCGGCGCCGTCCAGCGCAAGCAGGTCGAAGGCGTAGTAGGTGAGCCCGCCGCCGGAGCCGAGCGCCTTCTGCAGCGCCGAGAAGGAGGAGGCGGGGCCGGCGTCGCGGGCGACGATCTCGCCGTCGATCAGCGCGCTGCCACAGTCGAGGCCACGCAGCGCCTCGGCCACCGGTGCGAACTTTTTCGTCCAGTCGAGGCCGGAGCGGCTGTAGCAGCGCACGGCGCCGCTGCCGACGGCGGCAAGGCAGCGGTAGCCGTCGAACTTGACCTCGTGCAGCCAGCCGTCCCCCTCCGGCACGCTTTCGACCAATGTCGCGAGCTGCAGGCTGCGGAAGGCTGGCGGTGCGCCCCCGGCCCGCTTGCGGGGGCTGGCCGGGCGCTTCGCCGGTGTCTTCTTCGAGCGGCCGGCCTCGCGGGTCCACTGGTCGGGGCCGGCGGCGATCTCGTCCATCGAGCGGCCGGTGGCGACGCTGGTCCGGAAGGTCTCCACCAGGCTGTCGCCCGCGTCGTCGGCCGTCTCGTCCCGCTCCTTGACCAGAAGCCAGTTCTCCCGCTTCTCGCGGCCGCGCATCCGCACCAGCGCCCAGCCGCCGGTCATCCGCTGGCCGTGGAGCCGGAAGTGCAGCTTGCCTTCGGCCAGCCCCCTGCCCTTCGGCTCCGGCGTGCGGCGGAAATCGCGCTTGCGGTTGTACTCGTCGAG